>CALZJG010000093.1 GCA_945787555.1 uncultured Chromatiaceae bacterium
AAACATCCCCTCGCCCAGCGCTACGTTGCCGGGATTCGCGGTGTCGATATCGCCCGCTACCGCGATGAACGCCTCAAGAAGGTCTCTTCAGCAACCGTCAAACGTGACCTGGTGATTCTTAGCCATCTGTTCGAAGTGGCCCGCAAAGAATGAGGTGTAGCGGCCACCCACCCCTAACCAACGAATTTTCCGCGCTTGATACGTTGAGCCTCCATGAGCTCCAGTTCTCGCGAACCAGAAATTACTGTTTCGTGATCTGCAGTATAGTCAAGGCTTTCGTCTAACTTCGAATAAGGCACGGCGTTAAGAATAACTTTGATAGCGTTCAATCTTGCTCTATGTTTGTTGTTGGAGCGGATCATCGTCCACGGCGCATCGATAGTATGGGTGCGTTTAAGCATCTCATATTTAACGTTTGTAAATTCATCCCAGCGGTCTTGTGCCTGTAGGTCAACTTCGCTTAATTTCCATTGCCGAAGTAGATCTGTTTTGCGTCGTTCAAACCTCCGAGCTTGTTCCTCCTTGGTAACGCTAAAATACAATTTCAGAAGATGCGTACCTTGTCTGACCAAGTCGCGCTCGAATCCCACTACGCCGTGCATGAAATTCTGATACTCTTCTTCGGAACAAAAACCAAATACTCGCTCAACCATCGCCCGGTTATACCAGCTACGATCAAACAGGACGATTTCGCCACCACGGGGAAAATGGCTGATATATTTTTGATAATACCATTGGGTACGTTGCTCTTCCGTAGGTTTTCCGAGAGCCACCACGCGATAGTGTTTTTCGTTCATGTAGCGCGTCACACGACGGATAGTGCCGCCTTTGCCTGCCGCATCGCGTCCTTCGAAGACAATAATCATTCTCTTGTTATGGTCTTCGAGATATTGCTGCAGCCTGATTAATTCGGCCTGAAACGGCTTGAGCGACTCACTCTCACTATGCCTTTCGATTGCCTTCTTGTTTGCATTCGTGAGTCGGGCATTTTCCTCGATAAGACCCCGGTGCTCTTTCAGAAACTCGTCCAACCTGACTTGTTTTTCATCGATGCTTATAAACTCGGGCGCTCCTGATTGTTTCACAAGACGTAATCTCCTTGGTCTGACTAGAAAACGCTATAACTAATGGCATAGTGTTTCAATTTGAACGCTGCTGGCTGCGCCTGACCCCACTCTGGGCTCCTCATTTTTGCCATAAGCGCTGCTCGCCCATGCACCTGTGATGCGCTGTGGCGAAAAACCTTCCGACGTACTTTTGTTATTCTAACTTCCGTCCGTTAGGACTATCAAGCGAACCGCCGGGCCGAATCTGCTTGGGACAGAGGCTTTCAAGCAAGACTTCTCCGGTACCGCTTAGACAACATTCGCCAGGATAGGCGCCGGTAAAACGGTGCTGACTAGTACGGCGCTTAAGCTGACTTGCTCGCCTTATGCTTCCTTAATAGATCGAACAGCACACCCTCGCGCAGAGCACCTTTTGATACTTCCATCTTTTCGATACCCAAAGCTCGAAAAATTTCCCGCAACAGAATGATGCCGCCCGGAAATACTTCCAACCGCTTCTTTGATAGGTCATCAAATTTTAACTGCTTAAAGTGGGTAGCGTCAGAGATCGATGCAAACAACCGATCTAATGAATCGCGGGTAATAAAGCCGTCCGTACTCCATGCGCAACTAGTTACGATTTTTCCAATGGCTTTTATCGTGCCCGATGCGCCCAATACTCTCGAAGGAATTACCTCCACTTGCGTTCGGGTATCTTGGAGTTGGCCCTGAATCAATTTCTGCCCGTTGAGAATGTCTTGGGACACGATTACTTCTTGGGGAAAAATCCCTTTGGTAACGGAGATGCAACCAAGGTCAATGCTGGCGCCGGGTCTTACTTCCATCCCCGTGCCGGAAATGATCTCCGTACTTCGACCCCCGATATCCACAACCAACATGGGCTCGTCATCGGCGATATCATTGGTGTTGAATACACCGTCATAAATTAGGCGGGCTTCTTCAGTTCCCGAGATAATTTCCACGGGACATTTCAAGATCTCCTCCACTGCTTGGGAGAATTCCGCGCCATTCACGGCCTTGCGCAATGTGGCGGTGCCCACGACGCGAATTCCTTCAAGATCGTGCTGTTCGATAATTTTTTGAAAGTTCTCAATACATCGGAACCCTTTCTGCCTTGCTTTGTTAGATAATACACCCGCACTATCAAGACCCGCCCCCAGCTGTACCATCTCACGCTCACGAGCCAAGACTTCTAACTTGCCGAGCCGAAACCGAGCGACGATCATGTGAAAACTATTTGAACCTAAATCCACGGCTGCAAAAGCCGGCGAAGCTTCCATTGTAAGCATGGGATAACTAGACCCGATAAGTTTAAATGGTGAAATCACTGGCGCAGAAAAACCGACTGCCCTGCTGCGCGTTTCCCTTGAGGTTTATACTGATCGATTATAGTCGAAAATATATCGTCTTTCTTGCAGGTTCACATTGACAACCGGTCTAAATGGCGGGACTACGGCTTCATATGGTGCTGTCATGTTGACGGTAACGTTCCGTCGGGTGACATAGGCGCGGCACTGTCTAGTAATCGAATCACCGGCGGAGTAAGGTCATATATGGACCCTATTGATCACCTACGGGTGACAGGGACGACTCGGTCGTAGCCAGCATTGAGGAAACGGGTTCGACCGGATCAACGAGCCAGGTGCAGAAGGATAGACCCGTTAGCAAAAAACGGAGCCCAGGAATGGTGTTCGCGCTTGGCTATGGTCGGCTAATGGCTGACCCCATGGACTCTAATGCATAGCTGAACATCTCAGTCGTTGTGCAACACCGGTTTCGCCAACGGTTTCGACCGCCGTTGCCTTAGGGGGAGAACCCCGTTTGGCCCCATGATTTCGAAGCGCCCCCCCTTAGAACATTAACTATAATATCAATAATTAAGAAGTTATCTGAAGTGGTTATATTCCAGTGAATACTGTGCAATAATTTTCTTGCAAGACGTTTGCAAAGCAAAGGATAGGCGAAGGAGAAGAACCATGGACAGAGGTATAAGATACTTATGTATCATGGCCGCTGCGATGGCATTGGCCAGCACGGCAAATGCAGTACCTGTCATTGCTTACGAGTGGGCGCCAGCACAGCCCGGGACAAACTCAATATTCAATTCTTTCCATGGCGCCGTAGGCCCCGGGTTGGCTGACGACTTCACACCCGCGGTCAATGGCCCAGTGGTGAGAGTTGATTGGTGGGGAAATCCCGGTATCGGTGGTGTGCCGAACCTTTGGGAGATCACTTTCCACAACGACAATCCGCCCGGAACGCCATCATATCCATTCATTGAACAACATTTCGTTGTAGCCTCTGGTGCCGACCCGGATGGCGACGGCGTTTTCTTTTTCTCCGCCACTTGGGATCCCATGGACGTTCTACTCAGTATTGGCAGCGATTACTGGTTCAGCGTCGCCAATGAATTGACCAATAACTGGCTGTGGGCCGATCCCGGAGGAGTTAATCCCACCGTCGGCAGCGAACAGTATGATGCGCTGCGATCCATAGGTGGATTGCCAAGTATCGTCCCGGGTCCTCATGATGGCCCATGGTTAACCACCACTGCAGATCAGAACTTTGCATTTAGAGTCTGGGTTGAAGCGCCTGAGCCGAGCAGCGTCTTCTTACTCGGTGCCGGTGCGCTTGGGTGGCTAGCCACTGGCTGGCGACGTCGGCGCGCATTTACTCCCTCATAGATTTGAGCGTTAAGCGCTGCTGAAGACTGTTTGGCGAGGAATTATTTAACTAGCGGATTGGGGTATTAGTTGCTTGGAGGGACGATTAACTTCCTCAAGAAGTGCTGATCAACTCAGAACTTCAGCGGCATACTACCGAAGTGCGTCTCTGAAAAGCCCACCGAGGGTCATTTTCACAGGCTGCCTAAGCAAATCAAATTATAGAAGATATGGACGCCCCCACTCCGAGATTTAGTCACACCGGCAATGCGATTCGACGTGATCCGAGCTTACCCAGAAACGCACTATGTTGCTGTTATTTATTGAATTATACTGAAGACTCTCGTAACAGAATGAGTGTGATTTGGCGTTCAGAGGGCGGGGGTCGCTGGTTCGATTCCAGGTCCGTCCACCAGTCAAATCAAGCTCTTGCCTAATTCAATAACCTCAGTACTTTGCTCAATGTGACCAGATCGTGGCGCAGATTCCAACCGCGCCACGGCGACACGTGCGTCTTCGGGCGCCAAGTGCGCCTAACGCTCGGTCATTACCACTGTGCTATGTCCTTCGCTTACTTCATGTGGTGGACTTGGAACCTGAATCCACCGATCAATGGCCTTCCGCCAGAGATTGAAAATGATACTTGATATCGGCAAAACTCTGGACACCTTACCATCTTGAGGTATCCATGATGGATGGTCACCTTCGTTGCTGTTACGAAGGGGGCGTCTATATCTTGGGCATCCGTGGGCGGGCTTTAACCGCAAGGCGGCTTGGTCGCCTACGCTATACTAGGCGAGCAGTCCTTTTCATTGAGTCGTCATGTCGAAAATAGAAAGCGAGATTATGAAAAAGCACAGGATGTCGGCGATAGTCCTCGCCGTTGCAGGAATGGTGTTCACGGGGCCCGCCATCGCGGCGGGGTGGCTAGACACCCTGAAAGGCCTGTTCGGCGGGACCGAGCAGGATAGTGCGCCCGCGACGACCAGCGGCCTTTCCGAGATAGATGTGAGCAGAGGGCTGAAAGAAGCCCTGAGTATGGGGGCGCAAAAAGCTATAGCGCTTCTAGGGCAGAATGGCGGCTTCTTGAACGATGCGCAGGTCCGCATCCCCATGCCGGGCGCGCTGAGCACTATCGAAAAGGTTTTGCGTCAGACCGGGCAGAGTCAAATCGCGGACGAGTTCATCGCGACCATGAATAGCGCCGCCGAACAGGCCGTACCCCAGGCCGCCAGCATCATGGGCGAGGCCGTGAAGAATATGAGCGTGCAGGACGCCGCAGGCATACTCTCCGGCCCCGAGGATGCGGCCACCCGCTATTTCCGCGACCATACGCAGGACAGTCTAACCACCGCCATGCTGCCCATCGTGCAACAGGCGACGGGAAAAGTCGGGCTCACCGCGTCCTACAAACAATTAATCGACAGTGCCGGCGGCATGCTGGGCGGATTGGTGGACATGCAGTCGCTGGATATCGATCAATACGTGACGCAAAAATCACTGGATGGCCTGTTCCTCAAGATCGCCGCAGAGGAAAAGAATATCCGCGCCAATCCCGCCGCCCGCACTACGGAACTGCTCAAGAAGGTCTTTGAGGCGGCAAAACCATAGCGTCGCGCAAGTCGGTGCGCAGCCATGATATGTGGGCAACCGTCGGTTCAAGTAGGCATAGTCAAGGGGCTCGGTGGCGATGGTACGTAAGGGATGCTTGGCAACTGCCTCATGAAGTCGTTCGATAACACTGACGTCTTCTTCTAAGGTCGCACCGGGCATTACTAGACAAACTTCTTCAGCACCATAGCGCACCACACAGTCAGTGGCGCGCATGTGGGCGCAAACAATCTCACTCGGTGCACTGAACGCTAAGTCGCCCATCGGCCAGCCATGTTGTGTCACTTAGCCAAAGCGATCAACATCCATCAGCGCCACCGTGAGCGGGCGCATGGCCATGTTCGACGTAGAGTCTGCTGCACGCGGTAATCGAGCTGGCCAATAAACGTTTGCGGTTTGAACCGCCCCGGGTTTTGAGGAGGCTCCAACTTTTGAGAGAATGGAGCCATGAACAAGACACACAAGACAAACAAGTTTTCACCCGAGGTGCGGGAGCGCGCAGTACGTCTAGTGCAAGAGCACCGGGACGAATACCCCTCCCTGTGGGCCACCGTTGAATCCATCGCCCCGAAGATCGGCTGTGTGCCGCAGACGCTGCTGGAGTGGGTTAAGCGCGACGAGGTCGACAGCGGCCAGCGAGATGGCCTGACCAGCTGCGAGCGTGAATGGCTGAAGCAGTTGGAACGGGAGAACAAGGAACTGCGTCGCGCCAATGAGATTCTCAAGACGGCCAGCGCTTTCTTCGCGCAGGCGGAGCTCGACCGCAAACTGAAGTCGTAAATGCCTACATTGACCAGCACCGGGATGCCTACGGGGTCGAGCCGATCTGCAAAGTGTTGCAGATTGCTCCATCGGCATACCGGCGCCATGCCGCCCGGCAGCGCAACCCTGAATTGCGCAGTGCCCGGGCCAAGCGCGATGAGATGTTGGTTGCGCATATTGAGCGTGTCTGGGAGGCCAACCTGGGGGTCTACGGCGCCGATAAGGTCTGGAAGCAGATGAACCGCGAAAGTGTTCCAGTGGCGCGCTGTACCGTGGAGCGGCTCATGCGCCGCCTGGGTTTACAGGGTGCGCGCCGTGGCAAGACGCTCCGCACCACCGTGCCTGACCGCTCGGCGCCTTGTCCGCTGGATCGGGTCAATCGACAGTTCAACGCCGATCGTCCCAACCAGCTCTGGGTGTCGGACTTCACGTACGTATCGACCTGGCAGGGCTGGTTGTACGTGGCGTTTGTGATCGACGTGTTCGCCCGGCGCATAGTGGGCTGGCGTGTCAGCAGCACCATGTCCACGGACTTCGTGCTCGATGCGCTGGAGCAAGCCCTCTACGACCGACAGCCTGAGCGCTCAGGCGCCTTGGTGCACCATTCCGATAGGGGCTAGCAGTACGTCTCTATCCGCTACACCGAGCGGCTTGCTGAGGGTGGCATAGAGCCATCGGTGGGCAGTCGTGGCGACAGTTACGATAACGCCCTGGCCGAGACGATCAACGGGCTGTACAAGGCGGAGGTGATCCATCGACGTGGGCCCTGGAAATCACGGGAATCCGTTGAATTGGCCACCCTACACTGGGTGCACTGGTTCAATCACCACCGACTGCTGGAGCCTATTGGGTATATCCCACCGGCCGAAGCTGAGGCAAACTACTACCGGCAGCTCAGCGAAACCGTCGCTGCAGCGGCTTAACTCAAACCAACCAGCCTCCGCGATTCCCGGGGCGGTTCACAGTGCGAACTCAACCTGACACTAAGCACGCTTTCAGCTCGGATTCATCCTAGCAAGGTTAAATGTTAGCAAGTCTGTGGCAACGTTTATCGCGCACAAAAAAAGGCGGGGTATCCCCCGCCTTTACTGGGTACCACTAATCAATCTCAATCATTGATTTAGCACCTGCTTCTCGTCTTTGACCATAGAAGTGATTTCCACACGCCGGTTTCTTGCCCTGCCCTCTGCCGTCTCATTGTCTGCGACCGGATTTGACGAGCCTTCACCCTTTGCCGTAATACGACTGGCTTCGACACCCTTTCTTACCAGATACGCCTTCACTGCCTCAGCACGCTCCAGAGAAAGTCTCAGGTTGCTTTCGACGTTACCACTGGCATCGGTATAGCCGGCGACTTCCAAATTGGCATTCTTGTTGTCAACAGCAAACTGAACAACCTTATCAAGGTGTCCGCCGGCAGATTCTTTCAACCTAGCCGAACTACTGTCGAAATTGGAGCCTTCCAATGTAATGGTCTTGTCAGAAAAGATAGCTTTGAAGCTGGGATCAATTTCTGCCACTACAGGTGCAGCGCTAACGACAGACTCACCAGCCATACCTTCGCTTAAGGGCGCGGCAACTGAAGCCGCCAGCGGAGCCGCTTCGACAGGCGCAGTGACTGGGGCCGCCAAGGGAACCGCGTCGATAGGCGCAATCACTGCGGTTGCCAATGACGTCGTGTTGAGAGGTCCAGCGGCTACCGGCGCCAATCCATTGGCCGCGCCTAAGTTGAGCCCCGCTGAAGCAGGCAGAGCCACCGACAGCACAGCGGGGGAAGTGACTGGGGGAGCCACTGGTAACGTTTCTGTGGCAATACCTGTAATGCTGCCATTAGCCGCCACCAATATCACTGCGTAGTTGTTGCCGGCATTGCCATCATCCAAGTTGTACGACGTCACGTTCAGAGTACGAGCCCCGATCAAATGACTATCAAAGCTCTGCGTCAGCGCACTCAGGGCATCACCATTGTTAAGCCCATTAACGGTTGGAGTCTTACTGGAAGTGGCGTTCCCATCCATAAACTTGTCTTCGTTGACGGCGGAAATAGTCAGGGGTGCCTGGGTGATATTCGCCGCTGTTGTCGCTTGATCGGTGATGCTGTAGTTAGTCACGTCTGCGCCGGTGTGATTGCTGCTCAGCGCAACGGTCTTTCCGCTTCCGACATGTTTGTCGCCAAATACGCCTGCCGCGTTCACTGTCACCGAATCGCCACTCATCAGACCCGTGTACATCGCTCCAGCAGTGCTCACGGTAGCTGCGGTGCTTCCGTCATACACTTTGCCATCAGCCGTGATGCCGCTGATTACCAATGCTGCAGGCGAGATGTCAGCGAACGCTGCGACGGGACTGCTGCTAACACTGTAATTACCCGCATCACTACCGCCGAGCGAAATTCCCGTCACGTTAATGTACTTACCAATCCCTACATTCTTATCCAAGAATGCGGCGTTAGAATCGATCGTCAAACTATCACCCGCAACACGATCATCCGCCAGGGAGACCGTCGCGCTAGCGGTTGCATCGTAGATCTTGTCAACGCCATTGGCCGAGACGCTCAAGGCACGCGGCGTAATACTTGCTGTCAACCCAGTAGGCTGGATCAGATTGTAATTCACCGCATCCGCGCCAGAGAGTACAAAACCGCTCCCAGTGACCGCCTTATTGGAGCCCACATTCTTGTCAGCGAAGGTGCCGGTCATGGTGCCAACACTGACATCATCACCGCTGATCTTCCCGGTAAGGCTGGAAGCGCTGGTGTTGATATTGGCGTTAAGCGTACCGTCGTATACCTTGTCGATCGCCACCACCCCGGCAACATTAAGATCCGCTTTGGCAATGTTGGCCGTCGTACTGGCGGACGCACCGACGCTGTAGTTGCTCGCCAGACCACCATTAGTTCCATCAACAAGCCCGACACCGGTAACGGTGACGGTCTTACCGTTGGCTGCATACTTGTCAGCGAACGTCGTGGTACCAGACGAAACAGCAGTCAAGGTTTCGATGCCGACCAAGCCTGAGAGGCTGAGGCCGCTCAATGTAGCGTTGTTCGTTCCGTCATAAACGCGATCATTCACTATGGCGTTTACCGTGAGCGGCGCCTTGCTAATGTCCGCCGTCTGCGTGCCACCGCCAAACGTGTAGTTGCTTGCCAACCCGGTCCCATCGACCAAGGCCAAGGTCCCCAGCGTCACCGCTTTGGTGTTGCCGACATGCTGATCCGCCACCGTGCCGCTGCCGGAGAGACCCAGCGCCTCGGCGCCGACCAGTGTGCCGAGGGTAAAGATGCCGGCATCGACATTCACCGTGCCGTCATAGACGCGCGAACCCGTGAGACTGACCGCATAAGGGTTGATCGTGACCGGCGCATTCGCATTGTCGAGCACCGGCAGTGCATAGTTGCTTACCGTACCACCCGTGCCATCCGCCAGCGTGAGGGCGTTGATGAACTTCGCCGCCGTGGCGACATTGGCATCGTTGGCCGTGGCGCCCGTATAGGTCAGCGCTTCACCGGTCACGCCCGTGCCAACGGTGACCACACCGGTCAGATCTGTGTTGCCGTCATAGGTTTTAGTCGCCACGAGGGTGACGGTTTTGGGATTGATGGTGACCGGCGCATTGGCCGCATCCAGTGTCGGTAACTGATAATTGCTCGCCGCACCGCCGGTGCCATCCGCCAGCGTGAGGGCGTTGATGAACTTGGCCGCCGTGGCCACATTGGCATCGTTGGCCGTGGCGCCCGTGTAGGTCAGCGCTTCACCGGTAATGCCGGTACCGATAGTGACTGCACCGGTCAGATCCGTGTTGCCATCGTAAGTCTTGGTCGCCGTGAGAGTGACGGTTTTAGCGCTGATGTCCGCCGTCTGGGTGCCACCGCTAAACGTGTAGTTGCTTGCCAACCCGGTCCCATCGACCAAGGCCAAGGTCCCCAGCGTCACCGCTTTGGTGTTGCCGACATGTTGGTCCGCCACCGTGCCGCTGCCGGAGAGACTCAGCGTCTCGGCACCGACCAGCGTGCCGAGGGTGAAGATACCGGCATCGACATTCACCGTACCGTCATAGACACGCGTGCCGGTGAGACTGACCGCATAAGGGTTGATCGTCAACGTACCATTGTTGTAGGTGATGGTGTAGTTGCCGTTGTTGGCATTGGTGAGCGTGCCTTGGGTGATGCTGTAGCCGCCCACGTTGTCGCCTGGCAGGGCGGCGGTCGCCACCGCACCAGTGAGGGTGTCGGTGCTATAGAGACCGCGGCTGGTGCCGACGCCGTCCGCGGCGACCGTGTAGGTCAGCGCAGGAT
>CALZJG010000094.1 GCA_945787555.1 uncultured Chromatiaceae bacterium
ACCCGCACGCAGCGCGGCAAATTGAGGGCATTGCCTCCGGCGGTGTCGACGGGATAGCCGAAGGCATTCACATCCACATCGTTATCGCCGTAGCCAGGCAAGTCATCTTGCGCGCCGCTCAAACCCAAGGACAGATAACGAATATGCACTAAATCCACCGCGGTTTTGAATCCTCCCGCGGTATTGGTCACCGCCGCTCGGTGAGCCCCATCGCTGAGGTCGATGAATCTAGGCCCCACTACTGCCGCCACGATCCCGACGATCACAATAACCAACATTAATTCAATGAACGTGAAGCCGTGGTGAGCCGAAATGAAAGAATTTTTTGGCGATTTGCGAACACACATCACGGCAATGAATCAGATCTTATTGGTTAAATGCAGGTTCCCCCTGGGTTATCGACCTGAATCCAGCGCAGCTTGAATGACCGGTTCGCTCAGAAATTGAAGCCCACCCCCACGGTGAAGGTGCGACTGCTGTAATCGCCCAGGGAGTTGTTTTGCTCGACCAGGTCACGTCCCGTGAGGACCCGCCCCACCGGCAGATTGGACGCATTCACCACCCAGGCCAGCGCGCCATACAAGCGCACATGTCGCGCCAGCACGTAACTCAGCGACAAGGACAGGCTACTGAGCCGGTTACGACGTTCGGTGGTGAAACCGGAAAAGGAATCGGAGTTGGAATAGAAATACCAAGCCAAACTGTAACGCACATTCGCCGTCCAGCGCGCGGCCAAGGCCTGCTCGACACCGCCGCTCACGGTATGGCTCTGATAGGCGTAATCACCACCGGCGGAGCGTTGATTGTCATTGATCGCGTAACCGTAACCCAATGTGTAGGCGCGCTCCGTGCGCGGCTTGATGGTCATGAACAGCTGCGCGTTGTAGGTTTCCATGCTGAGGAAGGGATTAGTGATAGAGTCGTATTTGCGATAGGACAAGCGTCCACGTAACAACCAGCTCGGCTTGAACTGCCCGGGCTGGCGACTCATGGGATGAAACATCTCGGGCGGATCGATGCGACGCCGCACCTCGCCATACAGGTTTTGGCTGGCGCTGATTTCGTTCTCGGTAAGAAAGCTCAACACCTTGCTGTAGTTATATCCGAACTCCACGCCTCTGTCGCCGGTACCGACGGTGAGAGTGGGTCCGAGCGAGAGGTTAAGCAAGTCATAGGCGCCGACGGCATAAGCGGCGTACATAGGACTGAGCGTGAAACGCAACCGCGTATCCGGATTGGGCTTGTGATGGTAAGTCAGACCCAGCGCGAAGTCGGAGCGGTAATCGAAACGTGGGTCTGCCTCATTGAGATTGACGTTATCATCGAAAGTCAGCGATTGACTGAGACTGTAGCTGAAGCCGTTGAGCTTCTTCGACACCGCCGACAAGCGCCGTTCCGCCTCCTCCACCACGCCGGTGGCGAGGCGTGAACGCGACACGATGCTGTACTCAGCCAAGGCCTCCTCCTCCAGCCACAATTGCTCGAACATGCGCCCCAGATTCAAGCGTGCGCCCATATGGCCGGGACTGATGCGTATCACCTCGCGATATTCACTCACCGCCTCATCGATACGTCCGGTTTTCTCGTAGATTAATGCCAAGTAAAAATGCGTGGCCACCTCATCGGGGTATTGCTGGATGATATGTTTCAATATGCGCTCGGCGGCATTATGGTTGCCGTCGCGAAACGCGCGCCGGGCGGTGATGAGCGACATGCGTCGCGCCACATCCTCGATGCCCACATCCGCGGTCGGCTGCGCGGACAGCGCGCGATTATAGGCCCGCATCGCATCATCGAACCGATCTTGCTCGTCGAACAATTCACCCAAATGGTAATGAATCTTGGCGTTATCCGGCTCGATCTGCGCCGCGCGATCGAAGTATTCGCGCGCCAGCTTGGGCTCTTTGTCGCGCAGGTGGGACAGGCCGAGATTGAAAAGTATTTGCGGATTGTCGGGCGCCAAAGCCAAGGCCTTCTCGTACACCTTCACCGCAGTCCCCCAACGACGTCGCTTGATCAACTCATTGCCATAGCTGGTGTACATACCGAGTAGCAATTGACTGGCCTGGGCACTCGCCTCCTCACTCTGCCCCAGCCGCAACACTGCTTCCAATTCCTTGATCGCCAATTCGGGCCGCCCGGTTTCCAAGAATAATTTGGCCAAATTGGCGCGTATCAAGGCATTGCTCGGTTCGATGCGCGCCGCGCGGCGCAACGCATTTTCCGCCTCCTTGTGGCGGCCCAGTTGCTGGTAGATTACGCCCAAGTTACCCCACGCGGCGGCATTGTCGGCATCCGCGACAGTGAGCGCCGCCAACACTTCGGCGGCACGCTCGCCGGCGCCGCGCGTCTTCAAAGACTCGGCCAGATTCTCTCCCAAGTTGACGGCGGCACGGCCTATGGCTGCGGTAGGTCGGTCTTGCAAGATCGCTATCGCAATCGCGGCCGCCGCCTCGAAATCAGCGTCGCGTTGCGCAAATTCCGCCAGGCGCAAACGCGCGAGAAAGTTAGCCGGTTGCACCGCCGTAACCCGCCGAAACGCCGTCTCCGCCGCCGAGTAATCCTCCATGCGCAGATAGACCTCGCCTAACTGCAACAGCGCATCGACGTCCTCGGGAGAGGCCGCCAGCCGTTGTCGCAAGCGCCGCAGGCTGTCCTGCAAATCGTCACTCTGCACTAAACGTCCGGACTGCAGTCTATCCAAGTTCGCGCGGGCCTTGCTCACTTCGTCTGCATCGCGGCTGCGCGCGATGATAGCGGCATATAACTCCTCAGCCTTGGCGTATTCACCGCCGCGTTCATACAACGATGCCAACGCGAAACGGGCACCCATATTGTCGGGCGCGAGAGCCACGGAACGGGCGATATGATGTACGCCGCGTTCATAATCGCTGCGTCGCACATACAATATACCGATGCGAAAATGCACCTCGGCGTTATCGGCGTCGACGCCCAACGCGCGCGCGAAATATTGCAATGCAGCGTCCAAGTCGCCAGCCCCGGACGCCTCGCGCCCCAAGCGTAACCACTCCGTCACAGTCTCCTGTGGTTGCGCCTCGGTTGCCGTCGGCGTGGGTTCGGCGGCGCCTAGCGGCGCGGCGCTCAACGCCCAAAACAATACCGCCGCCCATGTCCTCGCAGACGCCATGAATCAGTAGTACACGCTGAAACGCAACATCACTTTCCACCCATCTAAATTGAGCGGCATGTCGCGATAGCTGCTGCCATCCTCAGCCAAATAGCGTAGACGCCGATTCGGATCGGGCTCAGTGGGCAGACGCACCAATCCCCAGCCGTCGGTATCCAGCAAATCAGTCTTTAGATCTGGCTCACGCAAATAAAAATCACGCAGTGTAAAGGTGTACCCACCTTCGATACCCACCGAAAAGCGCTCACCTAACAACCAATCCACGCCCGCACCTAGCTGCGCCAACAACACGGCTGTGGCATGAGCCTGCACGATCGCCGTCCGGGTAAATCCTTGTGGATCGCTGGTGATGAAACGAAAAACTTGGTCCTCGCGATAATCCATGTCGAAGACATTGCGCAGTGAAAAACTGGTGAAGACGCGCGCTCGGCGCGGCATGAACCAGGTGCGACGCGTACCCACGAAAAGATCATTATAGGAAAGCGTGGCACTGCGGTGACTCACCACATCGAAGGATTGCCGTTGGAACGGCACCGTAGCCGCCACGGAGGCAGACGAGAAACCTTCCCATACGCCGAGGCCCATGAACCACGACCAATCCTCGCGCATGATCCACTCCAACTCCAAACCGGCATAGGCCGCGGTGTCCAATGGATCTAGGCGATTGTCAATGCGAAAATCCACCGTCTCGACGCCACCCGCCGCCGTGGTCACATCCGCCAAACCAGCGAATGGGGAACGGAACACACCTTCGTTGATCAAGGTCAAGTCGGGACTGTGGGCACCCAACAAGGGCGTGATACGCCACTGGCGTAGCTCGCCGCTGGCCGCCACGGCCGGTGCTGCGGCGCCTATCCACAGGGGCCAGCACAACACCCAGCCCCAGACCAAGCGTCGCAGTGCAGTGGGTATGAGCATGGCCGCCACAGTGAAACTCCCACCCGCCGCCATGGATACATAGCGCCGGCACAGTTTCGTTGGCATCGGCGGGGAAAAAACGTTTTTTTAATAAGCTTTTATAATTCAGCCGCCCCTCAGGGCGGACCCCGGATGGTGACGGTAACAGCGAAAGACTGTCAAGGCGAAAATGCCATTTTACCGTCGGCACATTCCAGCCACCGTGTCCAACCTTGACATCACCCTTCCTTTACGTTTTCCTTATAGGTACGGGGGGGCATCCGTACGCAAGGACGCTGCGCAAGTGGCGCCGAAGCGCGCCGGAATACCTCATCAACTACGAATCGGAATCACCAATAATTAAGCAGTTGGGAGTGGGTACTATGCGCAACACTAAATTAGCAACGGCAATCGGAGCCGCGATGCTGCCAGGACTGGCCTTCGCGGTGCCGCCGCAGTTCGGCGAATGGTCGGTCACGGGAGGCGACGTCGATCCATGCGCCGCCCTTACCAATGTCGAGACCTGCGAAGTCATGGTCTTCGACAGCGGCTTCGTGCAAGCCCAACTCAAAGGCACTGACGGCAAAACTTACATCAAGAGCATCGTCACCGACCAGGATGCCACCGGCACGCCGGCAGGGGGCGATCTGGCCTTCTATGACGAGAACTTCGTACGCATCACCTTCAGCTCGCAGACCTCCTCCGTCCCGGGTGGCGCGGGCAGCGATCCCGGCTTCATGGGCAAGCAAGTGATACTGGACACCACCACTAGCAGCGTCACAAAGTTCAGTTCCGAGACGGAAATCCGTACCGGCTGGGGTGAAACGGAACTGGGCGGGCCAAATGTGGCGATCAATACCACGATTGCGACAATCGATGGCGCGGGTGACCCCAATGGGTTGTTCGAGAGCGTTTTCGACTTCCAAGGCAATAACGACCCGGACACCGGCCAACAAACCGGGACGCGCTTGAATATCGACCAAAACGTGTCGTTGTCCACAGACGCCGCCACCGACGACGACCGTCAGGTGTTTGCCTTCCGCAGCCGCTCGGGCGACCTGCTCAATAGCAACGGCGTTTGGGGCAGCAGCACCGACGATGCCACCATCGACGATCCCTTCGATGGTATCGGTGGCCCTGAGTCGGTACCGTGGGTCGAAGGCGGCACCATCTCGGCGTTCTGGATCGGACAGAACGTGGCGACTCCCGGCGTGGGCGGCGGCGCCAGCGAGTTCTTCGCCATCCAGGTCGGACCCGCCTTCAGTCAAGCCGGCACCGGCTTCCCTAATACCGACGGCACCGCCCTGGGCGGCTTCCAGGATTGGGCCACCGATGCGGAGCTGACCGAATTCGGTCCGCCGCCGACGCTGTAAGGCGATACTTGACGAGGCAGAAAGGGGCCGCTAGCGGCCCCTTTCTTTTTTTTTCGACGATGCCGATACTCAGAACATGCGTTCAGCCATCAAATTGCTGCTATTCACTGCGGTCGCGTTAGCAATCCCCCTGATGTGGTGGGGCCACTTACAGCCCAACGGACTAATCAGCACGCTGAACTGGTCCCTGCCGGAAGCACCGCAGCTCACTATCCCCCTGCCCGACCAACTGCCCTCCACCTCCGAACCTCAAGCCACCGAGGTGCATAAATGGCAGGACGCGTCCGGTACCTGGCATTACAGCAATACTCCCCCCGCTCCAAGCGCGGGCGCTGCGACCCTGCGCATTGACCCCACTAGCAATGTGACACCCGCCTTTTCTTCACCACTGACGCCCGCCCCGACGAAGACCTCAACGGCACCGGCGGCGCCCATCCCCGGACTGCCTGGCCCGCAACTAGGCAGGGACTTGGCACAGCAGGCACGTGATGTCGAACGCGTCCAAGCAGACCGGCTACGTCAAATGGACCAAGCCGTACTGGAAAACACCCGCTGACTATTTCCGAGTCTCGTCGTAAGGTATAACTTACCCTAGGGCGCTGCTATACTATGCGCCGCTATTCCCGACCCGCCATTCCCGTTGGTTCACCCATGCACAGCGCCCGCGACCTGTTCTCCTACCGTAAATACTGGGCCCAGCGCTTCGGTACCGCCCCCTACTTACCCATGTCACGCGATGAAATGGAGGCCCTGGGCTGGGACAGCTGCGACGTCATTATCGTCAGCGGCGACGCCTACGTGGACCATCCCAGCTTCGGTATGGCGGTGATCGGCCGTATGTTGGAGGCGCAAGGTTTCCGGGTCGGCATCATCGCCCAACCTGACTGGACCTCGGCGGCGGACTTCACGAAACTGGGCCGCCCTAATCTGTTTTTCGGCGTCACTAGCGGCAATATGGATTCCATGGTCAACCGCTATACCGCTGACCGTAAGATCCGCTCTAACGATGCCTACACGCCACACGGCGCGGGAGGCAAGCGTCCCGATCGGGCGGTCACGGTGTATGCGCAACGCTGCCGCGAAGCGCACAAGGACGTACCGGTCATCATCGGCGGCATCGAAGCGAGTCTGCGCCGCATTGCACATTACGATTATTGGTCCGACACTGTGCGCCGCTCGGCACTGTTGGATGCGAAGGCAGATTTGCTCGTATACGGCAACGCGGAACGGCAAATCGTCGACATCGCGCATCGCCTCGCGGCCGGCGAGACCATCACGAACATCACCGACATCCGCGGCACTGCCTTCGTCTCGCGCGGACTGCCCGAGGGCTGGGTAGAAATCGATTCCAGCCATATCGACGAACCGGGACGTATCGACGCCCACACTGATCCCTACGCGATGAACACAGCGGATGCGGCGGACTGCAAGACAAAAGCCGGCGGCGCAGAGCCGAGCGATACGCGCAGCGCACAACTCACTCACTCCCCGGTCCACCAGAATGGGGGGTCGCATCGATCGAGCATGGATGTGAAAGTGGTGCGCTTTCAACGTCGCATCGCAAAACATGATCGCGAACGCAGCGTGCTACGCATGCCGTCCTTCGAAGCGGTCAAAGAGGATCCCGTGCTTTACGCCCACGCCTCACGGGTACTTCATCTGGAAACCAATCCCGGCAACGCGCGCGCGCTGGTGCAACGCCATGGTCAGCGTGAGGTTTGGATCAATCCACCGCCGCTGCCGCTGACCACCAAGGAAATGGACGGCGTTTTCGACCTCCCCTACACGCGGCAACCCCACCCGAGCTATGGCAAGGCGAATATCCCCGCCTATGAAATGATTCGTTTCTCGGTGAACATCATGCGCGGCTGCTTCGGCGGTTGCACATTCTGCTCAATCACCGAGCACGAAGGCCGCATCATTCAAAGCCGTTCCGAAGATTCGATCATCCGCGAGATCGAAAGCATCCGCGACAGCGTGCCCGGCTTCACCGGCGTCATCTCCGATGTGGGCGGTCCCACCGCCAATATGTATCGTCAACGCTGCAAGAGTCCGGACATCGAATCCGCCTGTCGACTGCCGTCCTGCGTCTATCCCGACATCTGCTCGAATCTCGATACCAGCCACGCGCCGCTGATCAAACTCTATCAACGCGCCCGCGCCTTGCCGGGCATAAAAAAGATTCTGGTCGCCTCGGGCCTGCGCTACGACCTCGCCATACGCTCACCGGAATACGTGAAAGAACTGGTGCAGCATCACGTCGGCGGGTATTTGAAGATCGCCCCCGAACATACCGAGACAGGGCCGCTGTCAAAGATGATGAAACCGGGCATGGGCGCCTATGACAAGTTCAAAGTCCTGTTCGATAAGTATTCAAAAGAAGCGGGCAAAGAACAATATCTAATCCCCTACTTCATCGCCGCCCACCCCGGCACCACCGATGAAAACATGTTGAATCTCGCCCTGTGGTTGAAGCGCAACGGCTTTCGCGCCGATCAAGTGCAAACTTTCCTGCCCTCGCCCATGGCGACCGCCACCGCCATGTATCACTCCGGAAAGAATCCCTTGCGTAAGGTGACGCACGGCAGCGAGGCCGTGAGCATCCCTAAGGGATTCAAAGTGCGCCGCTTGCACAAGGCGTTCTTACGTTATCACGATGCGAACAATTGGCCGTTGTTGCGCGATGCCTTGAAGCGCATGGGCCGCGCCGAACTCATCGGCAATGGCAAGAAACATCTGGTCCCGAGTTGGCAACCGGCGGGCACAGGTGATCAAACAAAAGACCAGCGCACGCCGAGCCGCCCCTTCCGCACTCAACATACTGGCCTGCCCACCACCTCATCTCCACGCCCGGCCAAGCAGCCTCGAAAACAGAGCCCTAAGCAACAACATCGCGACAGTCACAAATCCGTGGCACGTCCAGCCAAGCGTCGTGCCACATAAATCGTGAGCCAACCCGACTAGTACGGGATTAGCGCCCGTTCAACGGCGACGTCATCGACTGATTGGAGTCAGTGTCTGGTTGCAAGATAGGTGGCTGTGCTTGCAATTTGAACACTCAATGCGAAACGGGGCGCGGGTTCACCCGCGCCCCGTTTTCTGCTATCTACAAATGAAATACGCCTATAACGGCAATGAGATCTCGGCTGCCGTGGAGAGATTGTTGTCCTCGTCACTCTCCTCCACACGGCAGAAGTCCGGCACGAATTCATCACCGCTGCAACTGTCCGCCAGCCCCGTCAACGACACCGTCTGTCCTCGCAACGAGGAGAGGAAAGTCACGACGCCGGAGAATGATACTTCCCTGCCCGCTCCCAATGGACCGTCGGTCCAAGGATAGAAGATTTCCGCCTCACCGGGCACAGTAAACGCCGCCACGAAGGTGTCGCCGTCCGCCGTGGTGTATTGCGTGGACGATTTGAAGATCGCCGCCGCCGTACTACCTTGATTGCGCACCGTCATGCGCACCGGCACTTCCACATTCCCGTCCCTGGTCAAGGTCGGGGTGCCTGCTTGGGCAAAGCGAGTAACGACCAAGTCGGGATCGCCCAGACCCGGACGAATGATGGTCTCGGTGACGGGATCGACATCGGCGCCCGAGGCGGTGAGTATGAACTCATCCCCGTCAAAGTCGCCGAGATCCAGTTCCGCCACACCATCTTGCATCACAGCGCGAGCGATCATCTCGCCACTGAGATTCTGCGCCACCACGAACACCGGCTCCAGCCCGAAGGGCGGGCAGGTCAGACACGGCTCGGGGATCACCGGCACTTTTATCACGGCTTCTTCGAAGATCAGCGTACCGATGACGATGGTTAATGGCGGCTTGGATTTGACTTCCACCGTAGGGTCGCCCATAACATTGTAAATCAGCATGTGTTGACGCGTCTGCGTGAAGTCGCTACCCAATCGCTCCGAACGCAGATACAGTTTGGCGTGGTTGAGTATGTCGCCCACTTTCCTGATGGACGTTGCCCCACCATACGCCACCACATCCGGCCACGTTGCATCGAACAACCCCTTGGCCAAATCGTTATTAAACCAGGTGCCACTAGAGCGCGTATCGCCAATCACCGCGATGGCGCCGTCGGATTTACGCACCGCGGTTTCGGCCCAATACACACTGGGCACCCCGGGACCGTAACCCCCCGGCTCGGTATTGGCGGGCAAATCCACCGTTTCATTGTCAAAAATACCACTGGCGCAGTTCACGCTGTATACCACCGGGAAACGATTATTGGTCACACTGATACTGGCGAGATTGCCGGTGGAGAATGACGGCGTGCCCCAACCATTCCACCAACCGTGATCACGATGGTAGAGGATAGAGGTGCCGTTGTTGGTGGCGTTGATGATGTCGGTGGTATTGCCTGTCCAGGGGAACACCGGCTTGCGCAGCGCGAGCGGCACGGGCGTGTTGTCGACATACATCGTCGGACTACTCGCCAAGGGTGCGGTACGATAGATGCGCTGGATGTTGAAATTCTTGGGTATCAACCTATCACGGATGAACTCCGAGGTTTGCGCGAAAGCGCGTTCCGCCTTGCCATCCAGATTGTTATCCTGGAACTGCGCCGCAAAGGTCATACGTGAGTAGTAGCTGGGGCCGAACAGCGCCCCCGGCGGTGGATTGTTCTCGAAGGCGATGACGTTATCCACCATCTGCTGCGCCTGGGCCAGCGTATCCACCGGAAAGCGGCCCATGCCGAAGCGTGGGTTGGTGACCGGCTCTAAGAATTTGAACAAACCGGACAAGGTGGGC
Source organism: uncultured Chromatiaceae bacterium (assembly GCA_945787555.1). Classification (GTDB taxonomy): domain Bacteria; phylum Pseudomonadota; class Gammaproteobacteria; order DRLM01; family DRLM01; genus CALZJG01. The sequence continues at coordinate 10,181 of CALZJG010000094.1, forward strand.
TGAGCGTACCACATGTCGCCGGCATTCTTGGCGTTATCCCACGAGTTCTTCAAGTCATAGTGTGTGGGTAGATGCTCCGAATCACCCATCAGCAGCACCCACTTGGGACGAATGAACCAGTTGCTATAGGCATTTTCCAGATAGGACTTGATCTGCGCCTTGGTGGAACCGATGTTGGTGGTGTTGGCCACCACCGTGCTGATACCGTGCGAGATCTTATGGGCTCGCAGTGCATTGGCGGCATTGAGGAAAGCGGGCGGCGTAATGATCACGAAACGCGCACCGAAGAAGATTGGAGTAAGAATTTCCGGACAGACGGCTTTCCTCACCAACTCCACGTTGATAGGCCTCACACTGGTCAAACTTAGAGACACAATCTCAGTCTGGATGGCCCGATCCACCGCATCCATCTCAAAACCGTCGGCTACCCGCTCGCGACTGAAGCATTCCGCTGACGGATGGGAGACTTTCACCCGCAACGCCGGCCAACTCAGCAGTTGCTGCGTGCTCGGGTTGTAATTGACGATTGGCATGTTGATTTCAACCACATTAAAATCATCACCGGGACCGCTCAACGGCAGTACACTAATCTGATTGATGTCTGCAACGCCCTCGTCATAGCGAGCCCGGTCAAACTTGAACGTTTCATCATCCTTCGCAAAGGGTTCGCCATCGGGACCGCGCGCATCGCGCACCGGCGATTGCACGGGGAATAACAATGCCTGCATCTCCGTGGCCTCACCCTGCGGCTCCACGGAAACGATCAGGCTTTCATTCTCGCTGGGATCAAAACCCAGTGGCAACGCCACGCGCACGCTGAGCATGGGGACTTCCGGTTGAGAAACATCGTCCACCCCGCCGCTGCGCATCATCATGCCGTTTTCCGGATTCTGAATTCGCTGGAACTCACCGGCCGCAGTGTTGACGGTCGCCAGTTCCAGTTGCGGTACCGTCGCCTCGAACTCGCTACCGGCGCTGGTAACATCGATGACGCGGATGCTAACACCGCGATTCATGATCACCGTGGCAACGAAAGTGGTCGCTCCCGTGTCAGGCACTCGATCGGCCAGCTTGGTGGTGTTGGCGAAACCGGGCCGCGTGCATACCAACATAACCTGCAGAGTTTCCGGGCGCACTTCCACATCGGTATCGATCACACCGAGATCGTCGGCGCCGGCGCCGCTAACCACCGTGCCAATCGGCGCACCGCTTTCCTGAATCTCACAGCTCGCGTCGGGTATCGGCGTGGAATTGGTAGTCACCACTTCACCATGGAGGCGTATCGTTTCGCGCACCGGCTCACCGCGCAGCACCACGGAACCGACACCGTCCTTCTTCGGTCGCGCCAAATCCATCGCGACGATGGTGACTTCGCTATTGCGGATCACCACGCCTTCGGCGCGACCAAACCAATCCGCGCTGGCCAGCGCGGCACACACCCCATTTTCGAATATCCCCATTTCCACCACGCGGTCGCTGCCGATAGGAATATTCGGCATCACGGTTTCAATGACTTGGGTTCCGGCGGGATAAACGCGATCGTTCATGAGGGTCGCGAAATCGGCGCCCGATATTTCTATGCGCACACAGAACGGCGCACCGAATTCCGCCGGCGCGCGCAACGCCATAGAAATGCCCGCCGTGTTGATCGCAGAATCGCCTGCGGCGGGTGTGTTACCCGACCCGCCTTCGCCGCCACAACCGGCGATGACGAAAACCAGCGAAACGATAACGACGAGGCGCCGCCACAGTGTGTTGGTGAGCATATCCTTACCCTCCCCCAGACATTGGAGTTGATTATTTACCTAGCCTGCCTAGGCCTGCCTAGAATACGTGGCGGATAATGTGAGAAGTGTTCTTGCTTAAAATATAGACCGTCGTTGGGGAAGCGCAAGGAGTCGCGGGTTTCTCCTCATTGATCTAAGTTGAGTAGAATTTGAATTAGTCAGCGCCTAACGAAACACATAAGCGGCGGAAGAATACTTGTCCTAATGGTTTAAATAGACAATTGAGAGTGATGAAATTGATGCGCTTCCCCTCGCAGGGGGCAAAGCGCTTACGCAGGAGGCTGAACGGGTTAGGGTGGAAGTAGAATGCGGCGGCTTCACGTGCTTGTCATGCCTATCCTGGCCTCCCTCCCCAAAGAGAGGTAACCGCTTTCAATTCAATGCATTTGGTTGCCGCGGTAATAAACTAGATTTGACCTTCATCGCAAGACAAGTTGAATCCGCCTTCACATAAATACTAGAAAATCATGCGCGGCTATTCGATAGGAAAAAGGAGTGTCCCCAAAGTCTCATGAGGTTGCTCGGCTCGCGTCGCTTTAATACCGATATTGGAAATACTGTAGAGATAGGTTTGCAGCAATCCACGCATGAAGACCGCACGGGACGGATAGGCCAACCATGAGTAGCGCCCATCCTGACAGGCGTCCAACTTCCACTGTGGCATCTCCGCCGACAGATCCGTGCAATACCGGTTCGCCGCCAAATCATCATGCTGCACCCGCCCCAGTTCGGCGATACCGGCGCCGGCATCGATCTTGTACACGACCATGCCGGTGAAACTTTCGCGAGATAGCCGGTCCCATGTCGACAAGGGGATCGCCAACAAGCCCTGCGATTCCAGGTAGGTGAAGGCGTGGGGATCGTATTGCGCCGCGCTCCAGGAATAACCCTTCGGGACATCTATGGTGTGGCGATGTACCAGTCGCGGTGCGGCCAAGTCGGAGACGTCGAATAATTGCAATTGCATGTCAGTGAGGTCACCCCCACGACCGATGGTCAGCAAATGATCATCGCCCAGCGGATGCATGTAGGTGCTGAAACCAGGGATTTCCAACTCACCCAACAAGCGCGGCCGGTTGGGGTCACTGAGATCCAAGCCGAACAAAGGATCGATTTGACGGAAAGTGACGACGAATCCGCGATCGCCGAGAAGACGAACGGCACGCAATGATTCATTCGCGCCGAAACCGCTCACACTCCCCGTCTGCACCAATTCGCCGGCAGCGTCATCTCGCAATACACTCAGGCGATGCGAAGTCACCCAACGATCCGTGGCACTGTCGAACAGTGCCTCACTCGTCACCACCCGCAAGTGATCGGCGTGCTCGCTCAAGCTGTAGCTGTCCTTGATCCAACCGTCCACGCTGCCGGTGGCGCGATACACCGGCCGCGCGCCACTGATGTCGAATTTATACAAGGCGGTGTGCGACTCACTCGACCCCCACGACCACCAGCCCCAGCTCCCTTGTATTAGATAAAGGCTTCTTGCACTGGCATAAACCCTCCAAGAACTATTCATAACGGCCGTGGCGGCCGCCGCGCTACCGTCACTATTCACACTGGTGATAGCCACCAGGCGGGGCATAAATTTCATCTCCGGCATCAACACCGTGTCACAGCCGACCAGCCCCGCATCACGGCTGGTCAATCCCTGCCACTTACTGGCGGGAAGGAATTCCTCGATAGGCGTTTGATCGAGATGCCGCCGCACGGCGACTTCCATCTCCGCGCGCAAGGCAGCCACGGCTTCTTCGCTGATATCTACATCCGCCCGTGCCCGGCGATAGGCCACAGTCGATTCGATCAATGTTTGGTCGTGGTATACAGACTCGGGAAGAGGAATGTGAAAACCGGAAACCAAATGAATACGACCGTCTATCATACGGCTATCGATATGATGACCGTCCAGTTGCAAGCGCGCGCTAATCTCCGGCTTAGACGGCCTGGCTATGTCTATGAAGATGAGCTCTGTAGTACTATTTACGGGTCCCCGGAAACAATCGACACAGATAGCGGCCGGCCCCTCGTATTCCCAATACTGGGTGATAGCGACGACGCGCTGACGGGTCTCATCGACATACAGCCCAAGAGAACGGCTACCCTCGGCAGACACCACTTTCAAACGCGCCAGCTCACGCATATTTTCCGGCGGATAGGCTTGCGCGATCACCAACCACTCGCCGCTCAAGCTGTAGATGCGCCCGGCGCTGTCGGTCTTGACGATATCGGCTTCATCCACGCCCGCTTCCTGGACATTGGTGCGGGTAACTTCCGTGGGCACCTCTGCGTTGCTTGCCGAGAACCCATCGGCTCGATTCACGTCACCAGAATTAGGTCCCGCAAAGAACTCAAACCGCACCTTGGGTAATTCGTCTATCACACCCTCGGTCACATAATCCCGGTAAGCCTGGCAACTGGCCGGCGTGCGCAAAGTCAAGGCGCTCAGCAACTCAGCACTGGTATGGACGACTCGGGAAGATTCGCCGTCGGCGTCGTCCCGCAAAGGACACCCGCTGAGCAACAGAGTACTCACGATCAACCACCACCACGCAGAGTGCCGCGCCATCCGCCTGCCTCCCATCATTACGCCTTGACTGTTATACATTGTAAGTCTTGTGTATCACAATCCAAGCTAGCAGGGCAATAAGACCTGACCTGCGCCCGCCTCACCGGGCTGATTGACAGAAAAAGACAGCAATGGCCCCGGGGAGGGGCGCGCTCATGTCATGAGGGGGGACGAGTATCTAACGCATGTCGCGCGAAGATGTGCGTGAAGACGTCCGCAAAAGCGAACTCCGTTCCTCTCATCCGCCTAAATCATCGAACAAAATATTCTCCTCCTCCGCGCCGAGGTCCTTGAGCATGGTGATGGCCGTGCGCAACATCACAGGCGGGCCGCATAGGTAGTATTCGCAGTCCTCGGGGGCCGGATGGTCGGCGAGGTAATTGTCGAACAGCACTTGATGAATGAATCCCGTGTAGCCGGTCCACTGGTCCTCGGGCTGGGGGTCGGAGAGGGCCACATGCCAGTCGAAGTTGGGATGTTGGATCTGGAGGGTGTCGAACTCTTCCTGATAGAAGATCTCCATGTGGCTGCGTGCACCGTACCAAAAGCTGATCTTGCGTCGGCTACTCTGCACCATCAACAGAGCAAAGATATGCGAGCGCAATGGCGCCATGCCCGAACCGCCGCCGATGTAGATCATCTCTGCGTCAGTCTCCTTGGGGAAGAACTGACCATAGGGACCGGAGAAGCTCAGCGTGTCGCCGCGTTTCAAGCTGAACAGATAAGAGGACATCATGCCGGGCGGAATACCCTGGCTGGCGGGGGGCGGGGTACTAATGCGCACATTGAAGCGCAGCCCGCCTTCCTCGCCCGGGTAATTGGCCATGGAGTAAGCGCGCACCACCGGCTCGCTGACCACGGATTCCAGCTTCCACAAATTGTTGTTGTCCCAGGCGGGGCGAAAGCGCTCGGCGATATCGAAGTCACTGAACTTGACGCGATGCGGCGGCGCCTCGATCTGCACATAGCTGCCAGGTTTGAACTCCATCTCATCGCCTTGCGGCAGCGTGATGACTAACTCCTTAATAAAAGTGGCCACGGAACGGTTGGTCGCCACCTTGCCCTCCCAGCGCCGCGTACCGAACACCTCGGCAGGGATCTCCAGCTTCAAGTCTTGTTTCACCGCAAGCTGGCAGGCGAGGTGATAACCCGCCGCGGCGTCTTTATTGGAGATGAAACTGCGCTCGGTGGGCAACACCGGCCCGCCGCCCTCTTTCACCTTCACGCGGCACAATCCGCAGATGCCGCTGCCCCCACAGGCGGACGGTAAGAACACCTGTTCCTCGCCCAGCACGTCCAGCAGTTTGCCGCCAGCGGCCACTTCGATGGTTTTCTTGGGATCGTCATTGATCTCGATGCGCACCGGCCCGGCCGCCACCAGCTTGGCGCGGGCATAGAGGATCACCATCACCAGAGCAAGCACAATGAAAGTGAAGAAGCCGACACCGAGCGCGATTTCGAGCATGGATCACTCTTTCATTCTTTCGGAATTAACTGCTACCTCTACAAACGTATCCCGGAGAACGACATGAACCCCAGCGACATCAGTCCGGCCGTGATAAATGTGATGCCTAGCCCGCGCAAGCCGGCGGGGACATCGGCGTACGCCATCTTCTCGCGCAACCCGGCCAGGGCGACGATGGCCAGCGCCCAGCCGGCGCCACTGCCGAATCCGTAGATGACACTCTCCATGAAGTTGTACTCGCGCTGCACCATGAATAGCGAACCACCGAGGATGGCGCAGTTCACCGTGATCAGCGGCAGGAATATACCCAACACCTGCTGCAGTACGGAGAAGTAACGATCCATGACCATTTCCAGGATCTGCACGGTGGCGGCAATGACGCCGATGTAGCTCACCAGACCGAGGAAGCTGAGATCGATGTGGGGCAGGCCCGCCCACGCCAGCGCGCCATCTTTGAGGACATACTGATAGATGAGATTGTTGAGGGGCACGGTGAGGGTCTGCACCATGACCACGGCGACGCCCAATCCCAATGCCGTTTCCATCCGCTTGGAGATAGCCAGGAAGGTGCATATACCGAGAAAGAAGGCCCGGGGCACGGCATCCACGGCCGGGATCTTGCTGTAGGGACGGGTGCGGAAGGCGGTCCAGAGGCCGGAGCGAAGGAGATTTTCCCGCACCTGGTCGGCGCTCAAATGAGCGAGCTCGGCCGGTGCGTAGGCGCTGAATTCCTCCAGCTCCTCGTCCTCGTCGACCGCGATCACCACCGACTGCAATACCCGCTGGGCGCCGCGGTGGATAGCGCTGACCGTGCCCCCGGCGGGTGAGGTGAACAACAGCTGCGGTGATCGTTTGTCCGTGAACAAGACCTGCCCGCGTTTCACCCGCTCCCCCACCTCTACGGCGAGCGCCGGCCGCACCCCGAGGTAATCCGCCCCCAAGAGTGCGACACTGCGCACCGACTTCGCCTCGAGGGCGGACGCCGGCGCGCCGACGATAGGCAGATCCAGTCCCTTCTTGATCCTGATCATGACGGATGCTCGAGGAAGGTCGTCACACCTTACCTTACCGTCATTTGCTAGGAGCGGCTATATACCTGAGTTCCCGCCACAACAACCGCGTGCCCGCAGGGTTAAGATCGCGCCCATCAGGGCGACGCGTTACTGCTTCTCGAACACGATGCCCGCGTCGCTGAGCTCGGCGCTGATAACATCACCGGGCACGAAACGCGCGGACAATATCGCCTGCGCCAAGGGATTCTCCACCAGTTGTTGGATGGCGCGCTTCAAGGGGCGCGCGCCATAGACCGGATCAAAACCGGCTTCGCCCAGCGTGTCTTTGGCCGCGTCGCTGAACACCAAGTCCATGTCGCGCTCATGCAAGCGTTTACGCAAGTAACTCAACTGGATGTCGGTGATGGCGCGGATATGTTCGCGACCCAGCGGATGGAAGACCACCACTTCGTCGATACGATTGACGAACTCGGGCCGGAAATGTTTGCCGACAATCTCCATCACCGCGGCCTTCATCTCGGTGTAATGTTCCTCGCCGCCCAACTCTTGGATCAACTGCGAACCGAGGTTGGAGGTCATCACGATCACTGTGTTGCGAAAATCCACGGTGCGACCCTGACCGTCGGTGAGACGGCCATCATCCAGCACTTGCAATAACACATTGAACACTTCGGGATGGGCCTTCTCCACTTCATCAAGCAAGATGACTGAATAGGGTTTACGGCGCACCGCTTCGGTGAGATATCCACCCTCTTCGTAGCCCACGTAACCGGGTGGCGCGCCGATCAGCCGCGCCACGGAATGTTTCTCCATGAACTCCGACATATCAATGCGCACCATGGCCTCTTCGGTGTCGAACAAGAACGCCGCCAAGGCCTTGGTCAGCTCGGTCTTGCCCACGCCGGTGGGACCGAGAAACAAGAACGAACCGCTGGGCCGGTTGGGATCGGACAGTCCGGAACGGGCGCGACGTATGGCATCCGAGACCGCGCGTACCGCCTCGCTCTGGCCGATGACACGCTGTTGCAGCACGGCTTCCATGTGCAGTAGTTTCTCGCGCTCGCCTTCCAACATCTTCGAGACGGGGATGCCGGTCCACTTCGATACAATTTCGGCGATTTCTTCGTCGCCGACTTTGTTGCGCAACAGCGTCAGCTCCGCCGTACCCGATTCTCCGGCTTGCGCCAGTTTCTTCTCCAGCTCGGGAATGCGGCCGTATTGCAGCTCGGACATGCGCGCCAGATCGCCGGCACGGCGCGCCGTTTCCAGCTCCAGACGCACGCGGTCCAGATCTTCCTTGATGTGCTGCGACCCTTGCAAAGTGGCTTTCTCCGCCTTCCACACTTCTTCGAGGTCGTAGCACTCGCGCTCCAGCTTGGTGATCTCATCTTGCAGCATCTCCAAGCGCTTCTTCGACGCCTCGTCATGTTCTTTCTTGAGCGCCTCACGTTCGATTTTCAATTGGATGAGGCGACGATCTAACTTATCCATGCTCTCCGGCTTGGAATCGATCTCGATGCGGATGCGTGAGGCGGCCTCGTCCACCAGATCGATGGCCTTGTCGGGCAGATTGCGATCGGTGATGTAGCGCTGCGAGAGCGTGGCCGCCGCGACGATGGCCGGGTCGGTGATATCCACACCGTGATGCACCTCATACTTCTCTTTTAAGCCACGCAGTATGGCAATGGTGTCTTCGACGCTCGGCGCATCCACCAGCACTTTTTGAAAACGGCGCTCCAGCGCCGCGTCTTTTTCGATGTATTGGCGATATTCGTCCAGAGTGGTGGCACCGACACAATGCAGTTCGCCACGCGCCAGCGCCGGTTTGAGCATGTTACCCGCATCCAAGGCGCCTTCGGCCTTGCCCGCGCCCACCATGGTGTGCAGTTCGTCGATGAACAGGATGATCTGTCCTTCCTGTTTCTTCAGGTCGTTGAGCACCGCCTTGAGGCGCTCCTCGAAGTCACCGCGAAACTTGGCGCCGGCGATGAGTGACCCCATGTCCAGGGACAGGATGCGCTTGTTGCGTAGCCCCTCGGGTACTTCTCCGTTGACGATACGCAACGCCAAGCCCTCGACGATGGCGGTCTTGCCCACGCCGGGCTCTCCGATGAGTACCGGGTTGTTCTTGGTGCGGCGCTGCAAAACTTGGATGGTGCGGCGAATTTCGTCGTCACGACCGATGACCGGATCGAGCTTGCCCTGTTCGGCGCGCTCGGTCAGATCAATGGTGAATTTCTCCAAGGCTAGACGCTGATCCTCGGCGTTGGGATCGTCGATATTCTGGCCGCCACGCACTTGCTCGATGGCCTGCTCGATCTGGCCCTTGCTGGCACCCGCCTTGCGCATAGCATCGCCCACCATGCCACGATCCTCTAGTGCCGCCAGCATGAACAATTCCGAGGAAATGTATTGATCTTTACGCGTTTGCGCCAGTTTGTCGGTAACATTCAACAGTCGTCCCAACTCATTGGAACCATGCACCTCGCCGGCCGTGCCCTGTACTTTTGGCAGGCGCTCCAGCGACTCTCCTAATTGAGAACGCAACTGATTAACGTTAACATCCGCCAGCGTCAACAAGTGGCGCACGGTGCCGCCGTCCTGATCTAGCAGGGCGATCACCAAATGAATCGGCTCGATGAATTGATGATCACGGCCCACCGCCAGGCTCTGGGCATCGGCCAGGGCCATCTGGAATTTGCTGGTCAGCTTATCCATGCGCATAATTAGTACCTCGGCAAGAATTTCTAGCTTCCACCTAAATGGGGACATTCCGGCGATTTTCAAGCACCCGGACACGGGAATTTTAAGCCTGAATTAATCTCAAAGCATTACCTTGCGGACATCAGTATAGAAATAACTACTAGACAATAATCACGGCCTGGAGGGGGCCATACATTACGGCAAGGAGATGCGTCATGCGCATATTACTCGTGGAAGACGATGCGGTGTTGGGGGATGGCATTTACCATGGCTTGATGCAGAACGGCTGCGCGGTGGATTGGGTGAACAACGGCAAGGCCGCCGAATTGGCCCTAAGTTCAGAACCTTATGATGCCATGATACTGGACCTCAATATTCCGCAGCCGGACGGACTGACTATCCTGAAAGATCTGCGTGCGCGCGGCAATCTTCTGCCGGTGCTGATACTCACCGCGCGCGACACGGTGGCAGATCGCGTGCGCGGTCTGGACAGCGGTGCCGATGATTATATGATTAAACCTTTCGACCTCACCGAACTCGATGCCCGCCTACGCGCTTTGCTGCGCCGCGCCAATGGGCGCGCCCAGCCACTAATCCAGCACGGTGACATCGTCATGAACCCTGCCTCGCACACCGTCAGGCGCGGCGATGGCACGGTAGCGCTATCGCGTCGTGAATTCGCCGTACTGCACCAGCTGCTCGACAACGCCGGCAAGGTATTGTCACGCTCACGCCTGGAGGAGAGCTTGTACGCCTGGAGTGACGAAGTCGAGAGCAACGCCGTGGAGGTACATATCCATCATGTGCGCAAAAAACTCGGCACTGATCTGATTCGCACTATCCGCGGGGTAGGTTACGTGATAGACAAATCAGCATGAGGCCTTCGCTGCGCCGCCGCTTGCTCATCACCTTGATGTGCATTGTGAGCACCGCCTGGATCATCGCGGCACTGGCCAGTTATTACGATAGTCAACATGAGATCGAAGAACTCTTCGACGCCGAACTGGCACAGTCTGCACGGGTGTTACTGTCCATGAGTGGCCACGAACTGGTGGAAGAACGAATACACGGTGGCGAAACACTGCCCGCCCATACCTACACCGAAG
>CALZJG010000095.1 GCA_945787555.1 uncultured Chromatiaceae bacterium
GCCGGTGACGGTCAAGGTGCCGAAGGTGCGTTCCCGCACAGGTGAGCCGGTGACCTTTCGGTCGGCGTTGGTGCCGCCGTATGTAAGGAAGACAAAGTCATTGGAATCGGCGCTGCCGTGGTTGTACTTAAAAGGGATATCGAGTGGCGAGATGGGCGAAGCGCTGGAGGTGTTAGTCGGGCCGCAGGCGCAGGGCCTATCGGGGTACCCTCATCTTCGGTGCAATAACATACGGTATGAAACGCCGAGAATTATAGAGTGAGTGACGGTTAACCCATCGATCCGGAATATTTTCCTGATCCCTTGTTGAGTGTGGCCTAACTCTTTATAACTCAATGAGTTGCGAGAGCAGAGTTTGCGCTTCGGGAGATCAATTCCGGCGCCATAACTCTTTGATTTATAAAGGCGTTAGCTGCCATTGATTGGCTATCAGAAAACTATTTTAACTCCATGAGTTGTGCGCGCACTGTCTATTAAATCCGGCAAATCCTACCGGCACATTTGGCAACAAAAACGAGAGGACCCCATTTCAGATGCCTCAGTTGGCTGGTGACGCTCTCGATTTCATGCAAATATAGCGTCTATTTGACCAATACTTGGCTACGCCAGCCGGACGTAAAAATAAACCATATAAATGATTAATATATAGGACCAATGGCCCTTCGCCGGGCGTCCATGATCCAGCCCTTTTCGACTTTAAATATTCGGCTGTTGGCCGATAAGCACTCTTGTCGTCAGCCATTTCATGGAATCTGACCTCTCTGCACACATCAGGGACTCCCGCTATGAAGACCATACTGTTTTCCGTCCTCCTGTGTAGCTTGATCTCCGTGGCTCAGGCAGCTGATGGGCTGCAGAATGAGCTACCCACACCATACATGCTCGCCGCCATGCCGTTGGAATCCGTGGTGGATTTCAAAACCCAGAGGGCGTTCAAAAGTCTGAGCAAAATAAGACAGCAGGAGTTGTTTCTCACCGCGGTCGCCAAGAACCGGGCGGATATCGTGCGGCAGGTGTTGGCGATGAACTACAGCCCCGATTTCAACTTTCAAGGCACCACTCCTCTTATTAGCGCATCAATTAAGGGCTACGCGGATATCGCAAAAATGCTGCTTGACCATGGTGCCGATATATCCGCCAGGGACGAAGACGGCGATACTGCCTTGAAAGTGGCGGCGGGGTTTGGACATCGTGAAATCGTGGAAATGTTCCTGGATCGCGGAGCGGATGTGGATTCGCGGAGCAACAAACAATTTACCCCGGCGATGAGAGCCGCGTTTGCCGGGCATCTGGAGGTTGTGGCACTGCTCATCGCCCGCGGCGCTGATGTGAATGCGCAGAGTATTGATAATGTCACCGCGCTGATGATGGCTGCAGTCAAGGGGCACGCAGAAATCGTGAGTCTACTGCTTTCTAAAGGCGCAGATGTGAACCTGGAAGTACGCAGGGGTGATACCGCGATGGCAGCGGCCCTGGAAGAACGCCACATGGATGTAGCACGCATCCTGCTAAATGCTGGGGCCAAAACAAATGGCGTCCTCGCGAGTTTTGCTGAACATGGGAAGCTGGAAAGCCTAAAGCGTCTGCATGCCCTAGGTGCTGATATCAATGAGGTGTATGGAAAATATCGCAAGAGCTCGCTGCAAAGAGCGGCGCTGGCGGGGCATCGGGAAATCGTTAAATTCCTGTTGGCGCAGGGGGCCGACACAAATCACGTAGACTCCACTGGGTGGAGTGCATTGAACATAGCCAGTAATAAGGGCAACCGGCAAATCGCCAAGATGCTCATTGCGCATGGGGCAGACGTCAATCTGGCTACCAAAAACGGCACGACCCCGCTAAAAGCGGCGGCCTTCGAGGGCTTCACAGAGATTGTTCAGGATTTGATTGACGCTGGAGCCGATGTTAATCGCGCCTCCAAAAATCGATGGACGCCACTTATGGTCGCTGCCGACCGGGGGTTCCTGGACGTGGTGAAAGTGCTGACCACTGCGGGGGCGGATCTCAACCGGCGCACCGATTACGGATGGTCCGTGCTCATGCTGGCAGCTGACGAGGGGCATTTGGGGATTGTCAATGTGCTGCTGGAAGCGGGCGCCGACGTCAATCACCGCAATAAGAGCGGCAATACGGCACTTATTGCGGCGGCGTCAAAGGGCCATGCCGAAGTTGCCGAACGCCTGCTGGCCGCCGGCGCCGACGCCGCCATTAAGAACAGCAAGGATGAAACTGCCTTGTACCGGGCGGCGGACGAAAAGCATATTGAAACCGTGAGAGTATTGCTGTCCCGAACAGCGTCCGCAAAGAATGAGCTCTTGACGGCGGTGGCCAAAGGCAAGATCGAAGCGGTGCAGACTCTGCTGCTGGCAGGGGCGGATTCGCTAGTGAAAAACGACAAGGGACAATCCATTCTTCATATTGCAGCTATGGAAGGACATCCGGACATCGTAAAGCTGGCGGTTGAGTACAAAGTGCCGGTGGATATGCGGGACACGGCGCACAACGACACCGCCCTGATTCTGACCCCCCATATTGATATTGCGAAATATTTGATTGACCAGGGCGCTGATATCAACGCGGTTGCGGATCGTGGACGGACACCGTTTCTGCTTGCAGCAAGACTGGGCAGGATGGAAATTCTCAAGTACTTACATACGAAGGGCGTCGACGTGAACTATGTCGCGCGAGATGTGATTGATGATCCCTGGACGGCGCTCATGGTGGCGGTACAGGGGCAGCATTTGGATGTAATCAAGTACCTGTTGAACAATGGGGTGGACATTCATGCGCAAACGAAGGAGCAGTGGACTGCGCTGATGATTGCCGTTCGTGATGGGCTGGTTGATATCCTTCAATACCTGCATGAAAGTGGGGCAAAGATCGATGGCATTTCTACTCATGACGGCTGGACGCCCCTGATGATTGCGGTACAGCATAAACGCATGGGGATCATTAAATATTTGGTAATGGCAAATGTCGATATGGAAGCCATCAACGACAAGGAATGGACGGCATTGATGATCGCCACCCGTGATGGGTCGGCGGATGTTGTGCAATACTTACATGAAAACGGCGCGAAGCTGAATGAGGTGGCCACCTACGATGGCTGGACGCCGCTAATGATAGCAGTACAGGCAAAGCGGCTGGATATCGTGAAATATCTCGTGAACAACGGTGCTAATCTCAACGTACAGAACGACCAGGGCAGAACCGCGCTGGACCTAGCCCGGAAGTTTGGCGTAGAGGACATTGAGCGCTACCTCAGGCAGTCAATTGGATCAGGGCAGGACTTCCGGAAAATGGAGTCAATGGGATAGGGTAGCGATATCCGCTGCAAGGATTAATCGCCTTCATCATATTGGCATGATGCCAGGCTCTTGGTTTGCGTTATAAGAACGGAATTGCCGACAACTTGGCAAACCAGTCAGCCAACTCAGTGACATATCGGATAGCCGAAATATGCCGTATATTGGACGGGAAGTGAGTTGCGCCTGATAGGACATGGTTCATGCAAAAAAACATCGTTGTCATCGCCGTCGGGATACTATCCGCACTGTATTTACTCAATCCCAGCGCCGGTCTCTTTGAACTCATCCCCGATAATATCCCCGGCATCGGCAACCTGGATGAAGCCACGGCGGTATTTTTGCTGTTGTCTTGCTTGAGGTACTTCGGCATCGATATCGCCAATATCTTCCGGCGTAAAAATGGCCGCGACATGGTGGAGAAGGACTAGGCATGAAACGCCAGACCTCGCCGTAAACACTATTCTGCAATCGATGAACTAGTTCAGCAGGACGATGGTTTGCGCCGTAGCCACAGGAGCAGTACTGGCAGGCCCCCATCTGGTACTGGATATCTTTCGGGCCTTGTAGAGTTTCTTTTCCGATATCGCGCAGATCATTCTGATGGCCAATGGCCCAGCCCTTAAACGAACCTACGCCGCCCGGGGAGAGACAGTCTTTTCTATCTTCTTACCGGATGCCTGGCGCGCTAAGCGCAAATCATAGGCGCTCTGCAAGTTCAGCCAGAACTCGGCCGTCGTGCCAAAGTAACGCGCCAGCCGCAACGCCGTGTCCGCGGAAATGCCGCGCTTACCGCGAAGTGTGTATTTTTGACCCCTATATTCCCGAATACCCAACAAAGCCGCCATCAAACAGTACAATGCTGAGGAGTCCACGCGGATAAAGATCCGGCAGTGTGAATTCTTGAACAACATTGTTGAACAGGATCACCGTCTGATCAAGCGTATTACCAAACCAATGCTAGGTTTCAAGAACTTCTTCTGTGCTCAGCGTACATTGGCGGGAATTGAGTTGATGCGCATGCTTAAGAAACGGCAAATGCGTTATCAAGCGGGAATGTCGAAAACTCCCGCCGAGTTGTTCTATGGGCTAGCCGACTAGAGAGGTAACTCGCTCGGTCTTTCTTGTTGCTGGTGTTTGAGTTTGCGACAGAACCCGATGAGATCAAGGACTTCGTCTCCCGAATCGAGGCCTACCTCTAAGCAACCAAGACCTGGCGCCTAACCTGGTGCCGCTTGGTCTCCTCGCCTTGGGTCGGTGCTGAGCTTCCCGGGGTGTCTAAGCTCGTCGGAATCATCCCTCTGGACCTATTTTTTGCCTAGGGTCAGTCAAATTCCGCCCCAGTCTCGATTAGGAAGATCGAGCCTATGTGGCTGTATTTCAGTTCTTAATATGAATTCACTGGTCTACTAGCTCACTGCCTCAAAGCGACCACCGCCACCGAATTCCCGATTCCTAGGGTTTCTCCCCTACTTGCCATTGGTCAGATTTGGGACTAAATTACCAAATAAGGTTTGGGATATTTTTCCCAATTCTGACCCCATTCACACAGCCGGCTCGGCATGGGTAGCCAAGTTGAGCACGGGGAGAGAGAACGACCTCCCGCACGAGGCATTGCTAAGAAGGAGTTTGCACCATGAACATTCAGCGAATTGCACCAACCATGGCCCTGGTCCTGGCCGCCGGCAGCCTTGTCGCCTGCGGCGGCGGTGGCGGGAATGAGGCGACGGACAGCAGTGAGATCACCACTGTCGGCACGATTTCGGGCTTTGGCAGCATCTATGTCAATGGGATTAAGTTTGACACCAGCGACACCACCTATGACGTCGACGGTGTGGAGGCCTTTGATGACTCAGCCCTAGCGGTAGGTATGAAAGTCAAGGTCGAAGGCACGGTCAACGCCGGCAGCGCTACTGGCACGGCCAGCCACGTGCTCTACCAAGACGATGTCGAAGGACCCATTGAGAATCTAACGGTCATCGACGCCAGCCGCAAGTCATTTGAGGTTTTGGGTCTTGTGACCACGGTCGATATCAATCGAACGGTCTTTGATGGCAGCGTCGGGTTTGGATTCGACAACCTTGCCAACGGCCAGGTGGTCGAAGTCAGCGGTTACTTTGACGGCAACGCATTTGTCGCCGCGCGCATTGAAAAGCAAGACGCGTTAGACAACGAATTCGAACTCAGAGGAACCGTTGCCAATTACACACCGGGCATCAATATTGGGCTCACCCTGCAGAATGGTGCCAGCGCCTCCTTCCCCATTAGTCCCTTGGTGGCTCTGGAGATTCCAGCCGATCCCCTTGGTCTCTTTGTCGAAGTCAAACTCATCGATCAGGGCGGAACGCTGGTCGCGACAAGGATTGAGCTGGATGATGAGGACCAACTGGATGGCGAAGACGGCGATGTCAGCATTCGCGGTATGGTCACTCGGGTTGGGTCAAATCTCCTGGTCAATGGCATTGTCTTCGCCGTGTCCGATCTCACCGAATATAGACCCTCGCGCCTCGTAGGCATGCTGAAGGAAGGCATGGAGGTGGAGGTGGAGGGCAGTATGCAGGACGGTATTCTATTTGCAGACGAAGTCGAGGCCGAGGAAGGCGAAATTGAGATCGAGGCACGGGTAACGGAGGTAACGTTTACTGACGCCAAGAATGGCACGGTGATCATGGACCTCGGCAATAGTCAGACACTGATCATCCATAGCGATAACGGTAGCCTATTCAAGGATGACAGCAATTTTGATCTTGATGATGATGACAGTTTCAACTTGAACGAGCTCACCAGCACTGATTTTGTCGACATCGAGGCCTTGCGAGACGACCTGGGCCGCCTGATTGCGACCAGTATCAAGCGCGAGGACGCTGCCCAAGCGACGACCGTTGAGGCCCCCATCGATGCCTTCGAATCCCTGGTGTCGGTCACGACTCTTGGCATCACCTATACCGTCAACGGTAGCACCGAGTATGAGAGCACCAATGACATGGCGATAGATGCCACCAGCTTCTTCGCTGCGCTCGATACGGGCACGGTGATCAAGATCAAGGACGATGACGCCGATGGGACCGCGGACGAGATTGAGCTGGAAGACTGATCCCAGCCGCCGCGCCGCCATTGCCGTAGGCGCCTGCCATCCAGGCGCCTACGGCATAGTGGGAAGCGCGTGCGCGGGCACGCTCGCGGGAACGCGGCGACCGCGCCACCACAGCCATAGTCCAACCTGGATTCAAGTTGTGGCGGCGTTCTTTCGCCTCGGCTTGACGATTTTCAGATATGGGAATAATGTCCCAATTATGAAGGATAAGACCCTCCAGGCCCTGTCCGCCGCCTTGCTGCGAATGTTACGACCACTCATCCGCATTGTGCTGCGCCATGGAATTTCCTATGGCAGCTTTGCTGATCTGGTCAAGTGGGTATATGTGGATATCGCCACGCGCGAGTTCGCCATACCGGGCCGCAAGCAATCGGTATCGCGGGTCGCGGTGATCACTGGTCTGACACGCAAAGAGGTCAACCGCATCCAGCAACGGCCTCGACCCGACGATCAGGCAGCCGTGGAAACCTACAATCGCGCGGCGCGAGTCATCGGGGGCTGGTTGCGAGACAACGATTTTTTGGGGCCAGACCAACAACCGAGCGCCCTTGACCTGGAGGGTGAAGGGGCCACCTTCGGCACGCTGGTCAAACGCTATAGCGGTGATGTGCCGGCGCGCGCCATACTGGATGAACTACTGCGCGTCGGTGCCGTCGCCTACACAGATGCCAGCCAGGTACAGTTGATCGCCCGCGGCTACATCCCTGCCACCAGTGAGATCGACAAACTCCAAATTCTAGGTGCCGACTTGGCGGCCCTCATTACCACCATAGATCACAATCTTGACCCGCAAGATTCCCCACCCCTGTTTCAGCGCAAGGTCAGCTATGACAACCTGCCTGATGAGGTGCTTGTGGAGTTTCGTGAACATGCAGGGCAAAAGGCCCAAGCCCTGCTCGAGGAACTAAATGACTGGCTCGCCGCTCGTGATCGCGACACCAACCCCCAAGCGAAAGGCAGCGGGCGTAACGAAGCGGGTTTCGGTATCTATTATTTTGAAAACCCCGATGATGGCAAACAGGACTAGCCGCCATGACCATGCAATGTATCAAGCACACCCTTCAAGCCTGCCTAATGGCGCTACTCGTCGGATCTTGTGGCGGTGGTGGCGGTTCTGTCACGGTCGCCAGCGGCGGTATCGGAGGCACCGGCATCAGCGCCGGGACGATCTCTGATTTCGGGAGCATCTTTGTAAACGGTGTGGAATTCGACACTAGCAACGCCACCATCGTTGTTGACGGAGCCGAAGTCGGCGTGGGTGACTTGGCGGCCACTAGCAACCTTGCAATCGGTCAATTCGTGCAGGTAACCGGCGATATCAATGTGGATGGTAACAGCGGTAGCGCAAATCGTGTCACAGTCAAGAATAAGGTAAAAGGACTGGTTACTGCTGTCGTCAAACGGAATATCACCGCCGCTACGGCTGAGTTGCTCATATTAGGTCAAACGATATTGATCGATGGCCGCACAAGATTAGACGGGCTCTCGCTTAGTGCGATCACAGCAAACCAGACTCTTCTGGCGGTCAGTGGTCTGCGTGACATCGTTGGAACCCAGGAGGTAATCCGCGCAACCCATATAAGATTTGACGGCGACATTGCGGGGTCAACCACTGCTGAGGTGACGGGTTTTATCACCAATCTCAATAGAACGGCCGCTACGTTCACTATTGCCAACCTAAGTGTTGTGGCCCCGACCATCAACCTCAGTAGCTTTTTTGAAGGCGATTATGCGGAGGTCCGTGGTACTACCAGTGATGGTCTGGTGCTGACCGCCAACTCAATGAAGTTAGAGAATGATTTCGACATAGAGGATGCAGACGATGCAGAGCTCGAGGCTTATGTCACAAGCGTGAGTGTATTGCCCTTTTCCCTGGGCGGATCCTTCATTATGGGGACCACCACCGTACAAACTAACAACAATACCGAGATCCGCGGCGGTCGTGAAAGTGATATCGCTGTCAATGTAAAGCTTGAAGTGGAAGGTAGTCTCAAGAATGGTCTATTTATTGCTGAAAAAATCTCCTTTGGCGATAACGTAGAGATTGCCGCTCTGATCACCGCTAAACCGGACCCCAGCACCTTAACCATGACCTTTGGTAGTGCCGGTCATATCAATGTCATAGTGAACGAACAGACGAAATTCAGTGGCGATGTCGGGGGGTTACAGATCAACACAATGAATGACATCACTGCCAACGGCAGTGAGCGAGCGGAGATCAGAGGGTATCTTTCATCTAGCGGTGTCGTCGCTGTCCGCGTTGAGGTTCGGGATCGCAATAATTCGGAAGATGCTGAGTTGCAAGGTGCGGTGGACAGTACCTTTAATCCGTCCACCGGGCTGGTCCCGGTCCTGGGCGTGTTGATCGACACCACTACCCCCGGACTCAAGTTTGCAGGTGCAGATAAGCAAGTGCTCAGTCAGTCGGCCTTTTTGAGCGCCATCCGCGCGGGAACGCTGATTGATGCTCAAGGGACCTTCGACCTCACCGCTACCACGGTGGTTTGGGAGGAAATCGAGATTGAGGAGGAGTAATGGGAAAAGGTCGGTTTGCGCTCAGATTGCGATTCGCTAACCTATAGCAACGCAATATTCACGGCGTCTTGCAGTCGTCTGAACAAGATTCGTGGCAAATGCAGTGTAATCATTGCTATCGATTTTTTCGCGCCCGTCGTCGGTTGCTCAACTGTCAAACCAGGTTAGAGATGTCGTGCGGTCTCCCAGTTAGAAATGTCGCCTTTTTCTCCGGCGATGTAGCTGCTGAATAGCATGTCGTGTGGCAGGTCAGTGATTGGTGACGGCAGGATTGGGCGCGCGATAGGTTTGCTGCTGACCTGAACGAATGGGTGCGCTTTTGCTCCGTTGTACGGATCGTTTCTGTTGCTCTTGTTGAACTAATTGGACCAGCGGGCGTATTTGAACGGAATGTTGCGTTTAGAAACCCGACCACCTCTCGTAAACGCAACATTTTGCGCGAAAACGCTTGGGTAATTGCGGCCTGCTAGAATCAGCGGGAGCAATCGCACAGGAATATGCGGTCTAGAGACCCAGCACTACCTGAAACCGTATGTTCCTACATGCCACTACGTTGGCGGCTGTAACTTGCCGGAA
>CALZJG010000096.1 GCA_945787555.1 uncultured Chromatiaceae bacterium
TCGATAGGACGAGTGCTCGGTTGCAATCGCTGTCTTGGTTGGAAGAGGCGGCGGTGATCGGCTCGGTGGGGGATGCCGGAAGAATACGCTCGGAGCGCTCGGATATTGATTTGCGCTTGATCTTCTCGCCTGGAATAGTTAATTGGCTGCGAGTGAACTTCTTGTTGCTTCGTCTGCGCACTGCTGCCTTAATTCAGGTCATCCCGCTTGATCTGTATGCCTATAATTCGGTTAATGCTCTGGATCGATTTCGTCAGGATGAAGGTATTTTGCTCATTCAGGACAAGAAAGAAAGGATTGCGAAGCGTTATGGTCAACGCGTCGCTAAGGAAGCCTCATGCGAGAGTCAATCGAAAGTATTAGATACTTAAAAGCGGATCTGAAAAGAGTGTGGGGTGCACAAGAGCCGTTTCCATTCGCGTTTCTCTTTGCTCCATTCATATGGCTTACCGTTTGGAGCAATATTTATTATCGTGTTGGGCGCGCTCTTTATTTGCTCCCGCCTCCTTTGCGACAACTGTTTTCGCCTGTCAGGTTGATTCAAAAAAGACTGTTACAGCTGGCAACTGGCACGGATATTTCGGAGAGAGCGGATATCGGCCCTGGATTTTTTATTGCGCACAACGGCACTCTCGTGATTGGTCAAGGTGTGAGGGCGGGAAAGAATTTCTTTGTTCGCCAGGGTGTCACGTTGGGAGGCGATGGTGTCAGATCAGGGCATCCGCAATTTGGCGATAATGTCATGCTGGGGGCTAATGCCGTTGTGATAGGGCCCATCACTGTCGGCTCTGATGTTATCGTCGGAGCCAATGCCGTGGTGACTCGAGAAGTTCCATCGGATTGTGTCGTTGCAGGCGTGCCTGCAACAGTTTTACCGGGTAGATCGGGAAAGTGGGCTGATAAGAAGCACACGCTGAAAGATTGATTCTGGTGCTTGATCGAGTGTAATGAAAACCGCCGTCATCGTTCTTACTTGCAATGCCACTGCCTGGCTGGACCAGTTCATTCCGGCTTTGCAGGCGCAAACCCCCGCACCAGACGAGGTGTTGGTTATTGATTCGTCGTCAAACGATACTACGGTGAGCGTTTTTTGCGACGCGGATTATCGGGTGCATGTGATCCCGCGTGGTGATTTCAATCACGGCGGAACACGGCGACTGGCTACCGAGCTGGTGGATGCGGATGTTTATGTCTTCTTGACCCAAGACGCGTTGCTGTGCGGGCCGGAGGCTTTGATGAAATTGGTAACGCCGTTTGACGAGTATCCCGATATCGGTCTGAGTTATGGGAGGCAGTTGCCGCATGTGAATGCGCGGCCGCTGGGCGGGCATGCGCGTTTGTTCAATTACCCGGACAGCTCCCGCACCAAGTCGCTCGCCGACGCCGGTGAACTTGGTATCAAGACTTGCTTTGCGTCCGATTCCTTCGCCGCCTATCGACGCACGGCTCTTGACCAAGTGGGCGGATTCCCGCCTTGTGTGATAGGCACGGAGGATACCTATGTGGCGGGGCGCATGTTGAGAGCCGGATGGAAGGTGCATTATGAGGCCGGTGCTTGTGTATATCACTCACATGACTATGCGCTATTGGCGCAATTTCGTCGCTATTTCGATATAGGTGTATTTTATGGACGAGAGAGATGGATCGCCGAGGCTTTTGGGGCGGCGGGTGGTGAGGGGAGTCGATTCGTGCAATCCGAAGTCCGTTATTTGATAGAGCAAAAACGGCCGTGGTTGATTCCTTATGCGTTATTACAAAACGCGGCGAAGCTGGCGGGATATCGCGTTGGCATGCTTGAGCGTCACTTGCCTGTAGGGCTTAAAAAGCGCATCAGCATGAACTCAAACTTTTGGAGTCAAGATGACGTCCGTTGACGTGCCATTGGCGCTTTATACAGAGACGCATAAGACATGCTTAATCTATTCGTCGGGAGGTCATTACGCTGAAATCAAACGTGCTGTCGCAGGAATCGAGTTCACGGATTGTTATCACGTCACATTCCAGGTGGACAAGGACAATAAGCAGGTCGACGAAGTAGAGCGGCGCCACTTCATCACGCACCCGCGTCGCCGCATAGGCCGGCTACTCATGAACGCATGGGAGTCGTTTTGGATATTGTGGCGGGAGCGTCCGGAGGTCATTATTTCAACGGGCGCGGATGTGGCGGTGCCTACAATAGTTCTCGGCAAGATGCTGTTTCGCTGCCAGATCATCTTTATCGAGTCAGCAGGAGATTTGACGCCGACTCTCACCGGCCGCTTGGTTTATCCATTTTGTGATTTGTTTATCGTTCAATGGCCTGAAAAATTGCAATATTTTCCTAAGGCTGTGCTAAGCGAGGGCCTGTTATTGTGATCTTCGTGAGCGTTGGGACATACAAGGACGGGTTTGACGCGCTTGTCGAGGCTATGGATCAAATATGTGCCCGGCTTTCATTGCCAGGACTTGCCCAGATTGGTGCCTCTCAAGTGGTGCCTAGGGCCATGCAATGGCAACGCTTTCTTACCCATCAGGAGATGATCGCCCATATTAGCAGCGCTCGTCTGGTGGTGGCGCATGCGGGATTGGGGATAATTGGGGATGTCTTGCGCCAAGGCCGCCCACTGATTGTTTTTCCCCGCGCCCAGACTATCGGTCGTGATAACCCGGCCAACAACCAATTGCCAGTGGCTAGACGCTTGGCTGAGATGTACGGTATTGGGCTTTGTGAACGGACCGGGGATCTGGAGCAGATGGTATCTGAGGCGTGGTCCACGGCCCCCAACCATGTCGATTACCCACTGCAGTGTGATATCCCTAGATTGATTCAAAGCTTCCTCTGTAGCCTGTCCTAGTCAATGCTGGGGCCATCTTACTCAAGGCTTTTCTAAGGAAGAGCCAATTCCGCAGCTGATTAGTCCTAAATCTACCCGGTATCCAGCCGATACAAGATTTCGCTAGAATGCTCCGGGCAATAGTTTTGAGCATTAGCAGATAATTATGTTGCGGGGTGGCGCGTAAGGGTGCCATCGAATCAAGTTGGTTGTGCTCAAGGGGAAGTTGCATGTTTCGCAAAGGATGGCTGAAGCAGTATTCCAGCGCGGTGTCGGTGGTCGCGCGTATCATGGATGTCATTTTACCCATGGCGGCGGGTTTAGCTGTTTATGCCTTGTACGTGAATGTGTGGCCGATGGAGCACCACTATCATGTGATCTTCGTCAGGGCGGCGTTGTTGGTGCTGCTGCTATTCCCCTTGTTTGGTCTGTATCGATCCTGGCGCGGCGGCAATCTATTGCATGAAGTCTGGCGCATCACGCTGGCGTGGGGAGCGGTGATGGTGGCGGTGATCCTGCTCGCCTTCATGACCAAAACCAGTGCCATGTATTCGCGCGTCTGGTTGGGAACCTGGGCCTTGACCGGTGGCTCGATCCTGATTCTGTCCCATATATTCTTGCGCGCAGGTTTGCGTTGGTTTCGGCGCCGCGGATTCAACGTGCGACGTGTCGCGGTGATCGGTGCGGGGCAATTGGGTCATAACGTGGCACAACATATCGCCGAGTCGCCTTGGACGGGCTTCGAGCTGACCGGCTTCTATGATGATGATGCCTCGCTGAAAGGCCAAAAGATCGCGGGTTTGGAGGTCTTGGGTAGCCCTGATGAGCTGATACAGTTCGCTAAGACGGGGAAGGTTGACGAGGTCTGGTTGACCTTGCCGCTGCGCGCGGAGGATCGCATGAAGCAGATCATGGCGCGCTTGCGTAATACCACCGTCAATGTGCGTTTCGTGCCGAACATTTTCGGCTTCTCTTTGATGAACAGTTCCATGAGCGATGTGGCCGGTGTGCCGGTGCTCAATCTCAACGCTTCTCCGATGGTGGGCGCCAGCCGCCTGGCCAAGGCGGTGGAGGACCGCGCCCTGGCCGCGCTGATACTGGTGTTGACCAGCCCGCTGCAGTTGCTGATCGCACTGGGTGTGAAGCTTTCTTCCCCGGGGCCGGTGTTGTTTCGTCAACGCCGTCACGGTTGGGATGGCAAGCCGATTACCATCTATAAATTCCGCACAATGGTCGTGCACAGCGAGCCCGCCGGTTGCGTGACGCCGGCTTGTCGGCACGATGTGCGTGTGACGCGATTCGGCGCGTTCTTGCGCCGTACCAGCCTGGACGAATTGCCGCAGTTCATCAACGTGCTACAGGGAAGAATGTCCATCGTGGGGCCGCGTCCGCATGCGATGGAGCATAACGAGCAGTACAGGGACCTTATCGATGCCTACATGCAACGCCACAAGGTCAAGCCGGGCATCACCGGGTGGGCGCAGGTCAACGGCTGGCGCGGAGAGACGGACACCCTGGAGAAGATGCAGAAACGGGTGGAGTTCGACCTGCACTATATCGCCCACTGGTCCGTGTGGTTGGATTTGAAGATTATCTTTCTCACCGTGGTTAAGGGCTTCTTTCACAAGAACGCTTATTAGCAAAGTAGTTCAGGTTGCCGCGTTTTTTGCGGTTACCTGACATTTCTACCCCGGAATGTCAGGGAGCGTTGTCACGCACTCTGACCTACGACAATCTCTCACTCGCTCTCCCGCAGGCGGGGAGAGCGCAGCGAGGGGGGGCGGAGCCGTCGGGGTGAGGGCTCTGAAATAGAAGTAGGTCAGGTTGCCGATTTGTCGCGGTTACCTGCCAATCCCACCCTGACCTTAAACTTATCTGTTAGCTGGGAAATTGATGGTAGGCAGCCTGCCAGTGAGCGCCGCTTTCTCACATAACGGGCGACGTCCTTATTAATGAGAGGCGGGGTCGGTGGCGAACCCTTCCCGATGCGCCTGAAGCTTACGCCTAAGTCTAAACGATATTCCCTTCCAGATCCGCACGTTACGACTATCCCGCAAGCCGGGATTTAAGGTGCGATAGACCTCCCCGCTGTGTTAAAATTTCGCGTTTGTTTCAATCGCCACAAGCCGTTACGCCGCTGGCCGGGGTAGCTCACGGATAAGGAAGTGTTGGATGACCGATTTCGCCAAAGAAGTCCTGCCCGTCAATATCGAAGACGAAATGAAGAGCTCCTATATGGAGTACGCCATGAGCGTGATCGTCGGACGGGCGCTTCCCGATGTGCGCGACGGCCTCAAGCCCGTGCACCGGCGCGTGCTCTATGCCATGAGCGAGCTGGGTAACGACTGGAACAAGGCCTACAAGAAATCGGCGCGCGTGGTCGGTGATGTCATCGGTAAATATCACCCCCACGGCGATACGGCGGTGTACGACACCATCGTGCGCATGGCCCAGCCGTTCTCTTTGCGTTACATGCTGGTGGACGGTCAGGGGAATTTCGGTTCGGTGGATGGCGACGCCCCGGCGGCGATGCGTTACACCGAGGTGCGTATGGCGCGCATCGCCCATGACTTGATGGCGGACTTGGAAAAGGAAACCGTCGACTTCGTCCCCAACTACGATGAATCGGAGCACGAGCCCAGCGTCTTTCCCACCCGGGTGCCCAACCTGCTCATCAACGGCGCGGCGGGGATCGCGGTCGGTTTGGCCACTAACGTGCCGCCGCACAATCTCACCGAAGTGGTCGACGCTTGCCTGGCGGTGATCGATGATCCGAACATCGACATTCTCGGTCTGATGAAGATTATCCCCGGTCCGGATTTTCCCACCGCCGCCATCATCAACGGCGCGCGCGGCATCCACGAGGCCTATCACACCGGGCGCGGTCGTATTTATGTGCGTGCCCGCACCATGATCGAGGAGGACAGCAAGGGCCGGCAGAGCATCATCGTCACCGAGCTGCCCTACCAGGTGAACAAGGCCAATTTGCTGGAAAAGATCGCCGACCTGGTCAAGGAGAAGCGCATCGAGGGCATCACCGAGCTGCGCGACGA
>CALZJG010000097.1 GCA_945787555.1 uncultured Chromatiaceae bacterium
CACCATGACCAGCACCAGCAGCGCCCCGAACAGGAACACCGCCTGCACCACATGGCCCCAATCCCCACCGTAGACGCGGATGTACGTGCCGCCGGCCGCCATCGCCAGCAGATAGATGCCGGCACCCAGCACCGCGACGGTGTGGAACACCATGCGCCGCGAGACGAACACATCCAAGGACCAGTCGGGATTGCGCGCGGCGGAGACTGCCACCAACGGCATCACGAGCGCGTTGACGAGACCACGCGCCTGCCACAAATCAGGGTCGATGCGCTTGAACAGCAAGGCATCGGAGTAGAGAAAGAAATCATAGGCCCACAGGCCCCCGATACCGAAGCACAAGTACTTGATCGCCCAGCGATTTTCAGCGCGAGTATTGCGGTACAGCTGTTCCACCAAGACCAAACCGGCCACGGCGAACAGCACTTGACCGAGGATGCGCGCATCCACACCCACCACGTCGGCGAGCGGGGCGCCGGTGAACCAGGGCATGACCACGATGCCCACTAGCAACAACGCGACCGCACCCAAACTCCAACTCCAAGCGCCGGCGCGCCCCCGCACCAAACCGGACCAGCCCGGTGCGGGGTGTAGTAGCTTGACCAAAAACAGACACCAGACCAGCGCCCGCAACACTTCCAACAGAGCGACGCCCAGCACCCAGTCCACCGCGCCGGTGGCTTGCATGGCGGCGATCGTCCCGCCCCACAAGGCGGTTACGGCGGCGGCGGCCACCAACAGAGCGCCTTGCAAGCGTCCGCGCCAACTGGTCAGCAGCAATAGCGCCAGCACCATGAAGGCTGCCGCCGCAATGCCATAACTGACCGTACCAAGATTAAACATAAGAAAAAGACCCTAGCGCGTAAGGCCCAGAGTGTGCCAGAACTGCCGCATGCGAGCACTCCCCCTCGGGTCAGCGCGCCCCGCGCCCCCATAGGATGACCTCGGCAGTCTGTAAGAGTATCAGCAGATCGAGGAACAGGCTGTAATTCTTCACGTAATAGAGGTCGTATTGCAGTTTTTGCTGGGCATCTTCCTCGGAGGCGCCGTAAGGGTAGCAAATCTGCGCCCAGCCAGTCACGCCGGGCTTGACGCGGTGGCGCTCGGAATAGAAGGGGATATTCTGCGACAACTGCTCCACGAATATAGGCCGTTCGGGCCGCGGCCCCACGAAACTCATGTCGCCTTTGAGCACGTTGAACAGCTGCGGGAGCTCGTCGATACGGGTCTTGCGCATGAGAGCGCCGACCCGGGTCACGCGGCCATCGTTCTTCGTCGCCCACTGCGGACCGTTGGCCTCAGCGTCGACGCGCATGCTGCGAAACTTAAACAGCTGAAACAAACGCCAGTTCTCCCCCACCCGTACTTGCCGGTAGAAGATGGGCCCGCGCCCACCGCTTTCGATCACGATGCCCAGCGCGGCCAGCACCATCACCGGCCAGGCGATCAATACCAGTAATCCGCTGGCAGTGATATCGAACATCCGCTTGCTGACGACCCGCACCAGCCCGTAGCGAAACCCGTCGGAGAAAATCAGCCAACTGGGTTGCAGCAAATCCAACATCACCCGCCCGAGCTGGCGCTCCAGGAAGCTGAGGATGTCCAACACCTCGATCCCCGCCATGCGACAGTCGAGTATTTCGTGCACCGGAAAGCCCTTGCGTCTATCCTCCACCGCCACCACGATTTCGTCGACATTGAGGTTCTGCGCCAACTCCAGCAGGGTCGTGTCGCGCCGTATCACCAACTCCTTATCCACCACATCATGCTCGCCGGCCATGTGCACATAGCCGACGATCTGCAAACCACGCCGATCCGATCTACGGCGCAAGTTAGCGATGGTGGCGGCCCGCTTGCCGGCGCCGAGCACCAGCACGCGCCGCTTGAGGGTGTCTTGATCGACGACGTGAAAGAATACTGCCCGCGCCACGATGATACCGAACACGCCCAAACCAAAAGCGATACCGAAGACGCCACGCCCCAGGAACAGGATCGGAATGGCATAGAACACCACTGCCATGGCCACCAAGGCCAACGCCGCCGCCATGAGGATGCGCAGCATCATGCCGCCGAAACCTTCGCGAAAATTGCGCTGATACAAGCCCACGGCGGTCATGGTGCCGATCATCACCAAAGCGAACAGCCAGGCCTTGGACGAGAGCGGTTCCAAGTCAGCGATATTGGCCGGCTCATCGAGGAAGCGCAGCCACGCCCCCGCGTACACGGCCAGAAACAGCACCAGGAACTCCACCCCCCCCAGCACCAAGAACCAGCGTGGTATGTAATGTCGAAAAATGCGAACCACTCATCGCTCCCTGAGAAATATCCGTACTTTCAATCGCACCGAGCCCCCCTCCGCGAGGCTGGGGGGCGATCATGGTTAGCGTATCGGGTGAGCGGCGGCGACCTTTACCGGCCCGCGCCCCATGCTAGAGATGTTGATCGATACCGCGCATCTTCAAGCCCCAAGCGAACAGGGAAAAGATCTTCTTATTCGCCTGCCGCAAGCGTCCCACTAGCGCAAGGATCAACTCCTTGAAGATGGGATAACCCAGCTCGGGATGGCTATCGAGAAAGGCCAGCAGGACATCGCCGTCCATTACCGCCAACTCGCACTCGCTCAAGCAGACCACGGTGGCGGAACGCGGCTGGTCATCGAACAACCGTAACTCTCCGAACACCTGGCCCGCCTCCAATTCGCTGAAACCGGGATGCACTTTGCGCTGATCGTCCAGATCGACGTTACCCACCACCCGCACCGTGCCGGCGAGGATCAAATACACATCACGCCCGGTATCACCCTCTGCAAAAATGGTGGCATTGGCCGGCAGGCGCTGCCGCCGCCACATACGGCCTTCCTCATAATCGGGGTGCGTGAGCAATCGTTCGAGTGCGCTGGTCACGTCGCCTCATCCTCCCTAGTCGCCCGGCCCACTCGTTTGAGCCCAGCCGATTGAGCCCAGCCGATTGAGCCCAGTCGGTTGAGCCCAGTCGGTTGAGCCCAGTCGGTTGAGCCCAAGTCGTTTGGGCCCACTCGTATGAGCCTAGTCTCGTGTGCCGAGTCGCGTGGGGGCGAGTATAGCGGCTCCGGCATCTTGAAGCTGTTAAATTTGGCGCAAATCATTCTCTTGGATGACGTCCCCCCCTGGTTCTTGTTATCCTTCCGCGCGCGACCGATACCCATCATCGCCGCGCCTAAACCCTAATTCTTATTGCAACCATCGGCAACCCTGCTTATGAAAGTCACAATATTCGGCTCCGGTTATGTCGGTCTGGTGACCGGCGCCTGCCTCGCTGAGGTCGGCAATGATGTGCTGTGCGTCGACATCGACCCAGCCAAGATCGCCATGCTCAACGAGGGTGGCATTCCTATCTACGAGCCCGGCCTGGAAAAAATCGTCCATCACAACACCGCCTCGGGACGTTTGAATTTCACCACCGACGTGGCCGCCGGCGTGGCGCACGGACTGTTTCAGTTTATCGCCGTGGGGACACCGCCCGACGAGGATGGCTCCGCCGACCTGCAGTATGTGTTGGCGGTGGCGCGTTCGATCGGCGAACACATGGGCGAGTACCGCATCATTGTCAATAAATCCACGGTGCCGGTGGGCACCGCCGACAAGGTGCGGGCCACGACCCGCGAAGCACTCAAACAACGCGGGGTTGATATCGAATACGACGTCGTCTCGAACCCTGAATTCCTGAAAGAAGGCGCGGCGGTCGATGATTTCATGCGCCCCGACCGCATCATCATCGGCACCGACAATCCGCGCACCACCGAACTGCTGCGCGCCCTGTATGCGCCCTTCAACCGTAATCACGATCGCGTCATCGCTATGGATATCCGTTCCGCGGAACTGACCAAGTACGCTGCCAACGCCATGCTGGCCACCAAGATCAGCTTCATGAACGAGCTGGCCAATCTGGCCGAGCGCCTGGGCGCCGATATCGAGAACGTGCGCATCGGCATCGGCGCCGATCCGCGCATCGGCTATCACTTCATATACCCCGGCGCGGGTTACGGCGGCTCGTGTTTTCCCAAGGACGTGCAGGCGCTGGAACGCACCGCACGCGGCGTGGGTTATCAAGCCGAATTGCTGAGCGCGGTGGAAGCGGTCAACAACCGTCAGAAGGAGTTGCTGTTCCGCAAGATCCACGACCACTTCAAGGGCGAGCTCCAAGGCCGCACCATCGCCCTGTGGGGCTTGGCCTTCAAGCCCAACACTGACGATATGCGCGCGGCGCCCAGTCGCGTGTTGATGGAGGCGCTGTGGGCGGCGGGCGCCCAGGTGCGTGCGCACGACCCGGTGGCCATGGATGAGACACGCCGAATCTACGCCGAGCGCGCCGATCTGACTTTGTGCGAAACGCCCGAAGAGGCGGCGCAAGGCGCCGACGCGCTGGCCGTGGTCACCGAATGGAACGTGTTCCGCAGCCCCGATTTCACCGAGCTGAAGTCCAGTCTCGCCCAGCCGATCATCTTTGACGGGCGCAACATCTACAACCCCAGCTTAGTGCGCCAGCAGGGTTTCGTTTATTACGCCATCGGTCGCCCGTAAACGTACTGGTCTCGAGGAGTCGTCATGTTCGAGTTGAATAACAGCAAGATCGCCGTCATCGGGCTGGGCTATGTGGGCCTGCCCTTGGCGGTGGAGTTCGCCAAACGCTTCCCGGTGATGGGCTACGACATCAACCAGGCACGCATTACCGAGCTCCAGGCCGGGAAGGACAGTTCGCTGGAAGTCGAGCCCGAAGAACTGGCCGCCGCGACCAATCTCAAGGTCAGCAACCGACTCGACGACCTCGCCCAATGCAATGTTTACATCGTCACCGTGCCCACGCCCATCGACAATCACAAACGACCCGACCTGCGCCCGCTGCTCAGCGCCAGTCGCACCGTGGGTAAGGTGCTGAAAAAGGATGACGTGGTGGTGTATGAATCCACCGTCTACCCCGGTTGCACCGAAGAAGACTGCGTGCCGATCCTGGAACGCGAGTCCGGCCTTAAATACAACGTCGATTTTTACTGCGGCTACAGCCCCGAGCGCATCAATCCCGGCGACAAAGAACATCGCGTCAATACCATCAAGAAAGTCACCGCCGGCTCCACGCCCGAGGTGGCACAATATGTCGACGCGATCTATCGCGCCATCATCACCGCCGGCACCCACCTAGCCTCCAGCATCCGCGTGGCGGAAGCCGCCAAGGTCATCGAGAACACGCAGCGCGACGTCAATATCGCGCTCATCAACGAGCTGGCGGTGCTGTTCCACAAACTGGGCATCGACACCCTGGAGGTACTGGAAGCGGCGGGGACCAAATGGAACTTCCTGCCCTTTCGCCCCGGCCTGGTGGGTGGCCATTGCATCGGGGTGGATCCTTATTATCTGACGCACAAGGCGCAGGAGCTCGGTTATCACCCCGAGATCATTCTGGCCGGGCGCCGCATCAACGATTACATGGGCGCCTACGTAGCCGAACGCGTGGTGAAAATGATGACGCGTCGCCGCGTGCATGTCGCCAACGCACGCGTGTTGGTGCTGGGGCTGACCTTCAAGGAAAACTGCCCCGATCTGCGCAATACGCGCGTCATCGACATCATCCGCGAACTCGAGGGCTATCACGCCCACGTCGACGTCTACGATCCGTGGGCCAATGCGGACGAAGCCCGCCACGAATACGGCATCACCCCCATCCCTACGCTCAACAATGACAGTTACGATGCCATCATCCTCGCCGTGGGGCATCGGCAGTTCAAAGCAATGGGCGTACAAGAAATCCGCGCCCTAGGTAAACCCGAAGCCGTACTCTTCGACGTCAAGGCCACTCTGCCGGTCGCCGATGTGGACGAACGACTGTAAGTAAGAGGGCTAAGAATCGTGCGCGTACTCATCACCGGCACCGCCGGCTTCATCGGCAACACACTGGCGCTCAAACTGCTAGCGCGCGGCGATGAAGTCATCGGCATCGATAATCTCAATGATTATTACGACGTCACCCTAAAGCAGGCACGTCTGGCGCGGGTCAGCGGACATCGAAATTTCACCGAAGCGCGCGTGAGCTTGGAAGACCGCGCCGCCATCGAGGACGTGTTCCGTAAGCACCGCCCCCAACGCGTGGTCAATCTCGCCGCGCAAGCCGGTGTGCGCTATTCCATCGACAATCCGCATGTGTACGTGGACAGTAATGTGGTGGGCTTTCTGCACATTCTCGAAGGTTGCCGCCATCACGGTGTCGAGCATCTCGTCTACGCCTCCACCAGCTCGGTGTACGGCGCCAACACCAAGATGCCCTTCTCGGTGCATCACAACGTTGATCATCCCATGAGCTTGTACGCCGCCACCAAGAAGGCCAACGAGCTTATGGCGCATACCTACAGCAGCTTGTACCAGCTGCCCACCACCGGGCTGCGCTTCTTCACCGTGTACGGTCCCTGGGGCCGGCCGGACATGGCGCTGTTCAAATTTACCAAGAACATCCTCGCGGGTGTACCTATCGACGTTTACAACTATGGCAATCACAAGCGCGACTTCACCTATATCGACGACATCGTTGAAGGCGTCATACGCACCTTGGATCGCCTGCCCACCCCCGCTGCGCAATGGTCGGGCGAAGCACCGGACTCAGCCACCAGCTACGCCCCCTATCGACTCTACAACATCGGCAACAATCAACCGGTGGAGTTGATGCACTATATCGAAACGCTGGAGAAATGCCTGGGCAAGCAAGCCGAGAAGAACATGCTGCCACTGCAGCAAGGTGACGTGCCCGCCACATACGCCGATGTGGACGACTTAACCCGCGATGTCGGCTTCCGACCCGCCACACCCATCGAGACCGGCATCGAGCGCTTCGTAGCGTGGTATCGGGAGTATTATCAGGTTTAGCGGCTCGCGGACTGGCTTCACCGCTTGCCGGCGGCATCCGCCTGCACCATGACCTCGTTCACGGTGGCACGCAAGGCGCGACAGATCTCTTTCTCCTCGGGACATTCGCGCGCAAAGTACGCGCTGGCGGTGCGCTGCATATTGTTCACATGCCAGAATAATTCGCCCTGCACTAGCTCCAGCTCATTGAGTTCGTGCAATATGCTGGGATCAGCGTCGCTGCAACTGGCCAGCCAGCTCAGCACATCGTCCCAGCCCAGCCCGGCACTGTTCATCTTCACTAACAGATTATTCACCACCGCCTTGAGCGTGGCGCAAACCGCGGAGGGGTTTTTCTGCTCTCGGGTTCGCTCCTCCAGGGTGGACTGGAATAGGGTTAATAGATCGCGGATTTTGATCAGTATCACGGCGCGCGCGTGCAGGTATTGCGCCATAGCACGCACACTGCCATGGGTATTGACCACCGCGGGTTGCAGCCCCGATCTTTTCACGATCGCCAACATGGCGCGATAGACATCGGGGGAGTGGGTGGTATCGTTCATCTGCAGATAAGGCACTAGATCACGCAGGGTGCGCCCCGCCGACTGAAAACGATTGAAGCGTATGGCCTGCACACTATCCACCATGCCTACCACCTTGCCCAAAGGTTCCAATTCCGCATCGCTGTGTCCCAGCGGATAACCCGTGCCATCGCAACGTTCATGGTGTTCCAGTACCGCCTTGGCAATGCGTGGATTGAGGCCGGGAACCGATTCCAGGAACATGTGCCCGACGATGACATGCGATTGAATCGCACGCCATTCCTCCGGCGTGAGGGCCCCTTTCTTGTCCAAGACTGCGGGCGGGATATGTAGAAAGCCGATGTCGTGAGTCAAGCTCGCGATTAGGGCCGAACATGCGGTCGGCACGCCGACGCCCATTTCGCGCGTCACCAATCCGGACAACCAGGCGCAGAACAAGGCGTTCTCATAGTGCTGCGGTAACCGACGCTGCAATACGGTGAGTTTCTGCAAAATAAACGGATGCAGCGCGAGCGCCTCCCAGAGCGCGCGGCAGTCGGCGTCGAATTTCAGGGCGGTGTGGGTCTGCGCCAAATCGGGATAGCGCTGGACCAAAGCCAACATCGCCTCCACCAAGCCCTCTTTCTCGTGGCTATCATTAATTTGTACCTGATGATCCAAAGGCTTGAACAGCTTGTGCTGAACCATGCGTTGCGCGGTGGAATGGTCTATGCGCGCGCCTCTGCGCGCGACCAGCACGCCTTTACTATTGTAGATATCTTCCGTGGCGACGACGTCGGTTTCCTTATTCACTTCCGCCAGATGCTCGGCGTAGTGGTCCGGTGCCTCCTTGGTAGTTTTCAACAACGTGTCGATATCGGGGGTTTTCATAGCCGTGTTGTCAGTCTCTCAGGTGGAACACACCACGTACCTGTTGCGCGCCTATATTTAAGTTAGCGGCCGTTCATCCTCATAGAGAAGTTGACACCTTTTACAGTGTTGGTCTCCCCCCACGGCACAGAGCGAACGTGCACGACAGCCCCATAACTTAGGTTATCGACCTACGCCGCATTTCCATAAAAAAAGGCGGGCATAGCCCGCCTTTTTGATCGGCCCGTAGGCACGAGTCTTTAGTTGACCTTGGGAGCCAACTCGCCCTTGCTATAGCGCTTGTACATTTCTTCCAAGCCGATGGGCTTGATCTTAGAGGCCATGCCGGCACAACCGAAGGCTTCGTAACGCGCCTTGCAGATGTCCTTCATGGCGGCGGTGCCGGCCTTGAGGAATTTACGCGGATCGAATTCCTTGGGGCTCTTGGCGACGGCTTGGCGCACGGCACCGGTCCAGGCCAGACGCAAGTCGGTGTCGATATTGACCTTGCGCACACCGTGCTTGATGCCCTCGACGATCTCCTCTACCGGCACACCATAGGTCTCGCCGATGTCGCCACCGTACTGGTCGATGATCTTCAACCACTCCTGCGGCACTGAGGAGGAGCCGTGCATCACCAAATGGGTGTTGGGAATGCGGGCATGGATTTCCTTGATGCGACCGATGGCCAGGATGTCACCGGTGGGCGGACGGGTGAATTTGTAGGCGCCGTGGCTGGTACCGATGGCGATGGCCAGGGCGTCCACTTGGGTGGCTTTGACGAAATCAGCGGCTTCATTGGGATCGGTGAGCAGCTGATCGTGGGACAAGACGCCCTCGGCGCCGGAACCGTCTTCCTCACCGGCCATGCCGGTTTCCAGCGAACCCAGGCAACCCAGCTCGCCCTCGACGGACACGCCGCAGGCATGAGCCATATCCACCACGCGACGCGTCACGTCCACGTTGTATTCATAGCTGGCAGGTGTTTTCGCATCTTCCTTCAATGAGCCGTCCATCATCACGGAGCTGAAGCCGCTTTGCATGGAGCGCATGCACACCGCCGGGGAGGCGCCGTGATCCTGATGCATGACCAGATGCACATTGGGATACTCTTCCTGGGCGGCCAGGATCAAATGACGCAGGAACGGCTCGCCGGCGTAGGAACGGGCGCCCGCCGAAGCCTGGATGATCACCGGGGCATCGCACTCCTTAGCGGCGTCCATGATCGCACGCACCTGTTCCAGGTTGTTGGCGTTGAAGGCCGGCACGCCGTAGCCATGCTCGGCGGCGTGGTCCAGCAGCTGACGCAAGGTAATTAATGCCATAACACTCTCCTCGTAGTATCTAAATGAATCAACAATCGAAAAACTATCGCATTCTACTCGACATTAACGCGGGGATAGGCCGCTCACGCTTGCGTGGAGGGCAAGTCACCCACGCGGACGATCTTCATGGCGTTGGTTCCGCCATGCATGCCGATCAAATCGCCCTTGGAAATAATCACCAAATCACCGTCGCGTGCCGCGCCGCGCCGCACTAATTCGTCGACGGCCTCTTTGTTGACGTAGGCATGATCAGTGCTGTCCACAGTGAAGCTCACGGGATAAACGCCGCGGTATAAAGTTACTTTTCTACGCGTCTCCACATGGGGCGTCAAGGCGTAGATGGGGATGCTGGAGCTGATCCGCGACATCCACAAGGGTGTGTCACCCGACTCGGTCAGCGCCGCGATGGCCTTCACACCCAAATGGTTGGCGGTATACATCGAGGCCATGGCAATGGCCTCGTCGATGCGCCCGAAACGCGTGTTTAAGCGATGGTCCGAGGTCTTGGCAATGTGCTGTTTCTCCGCCTCGCGGCACACGCGGTCCATGGCCGCCACAGCCTTGGCGGGGTGCTTGCCGGCGGCGGTTTCCGCCGACAGCATTACGGCATCAGTGCCGTCTAGCACCGCATTGGCGACATCGAACACTTCGGCACGGGTGGGGATGGGGTTCTCGATCATCGACTCCATCATCTGCGTGGCGGTGATGACCACCCGATTCATGGCCCGCGCCACTTTGATGATGTGCTTTTGCACCGCCGGCAATTCCGCGTCGCCGATTTCCACGCCCAGGTCGCCACGCGCGATCATCACCGCATCGGAAGCGGCGACGATCTCTTCCAGGTCATCCAAGGCCTCGGCACGCTCGATCTTGGAAACGATGCCGCCATGACCACCGGCGGCGCGCAACAGATCGCGCGCCAATTGCACATCGGCGGCCGAGCGTGGAAAGGAAATCGCCATGTAATCGGCCTGCAGGGCCGCCGCGGTTTTGATGTCGACCTTATCCTTCTCGGTCAGCGCCGCGGCGGATAAACCGCCGCCTTGACGATTGATGCCCTTGTTATTGGACAAGCCACCGCCCACCAAGACTTTGGTGATAATCTCCGCGCTGTGCACGTCTTCCACCCACAGCACGATACGTCCATCGTCGAGCAATAAGGTGTCGCCACGATTGACGTCGTCAGGCAGGGTTTTATAGGTCAATCCGACCCGCTCTTGCGTACCTTCAGTGGACGGCAGCGCGGCATCGAGGACGAAGCGCTCACCCTCGATCAAAGTGACGCGCTGATCACGAAAGCGCTCGATGCGTATCTTGGGACCCTGCAAATCGCATAACACGCCCACTTGGCGGCCGTGAGCACGGGCGCGATTGCGCACTGATTCGACGCGTCGTTGGTGTTCCTCGGGCTCGCCGTGGGAAAAATTCACGCGCACCACGTCTACGCCGGCCTCGATGATTTCGTCCAAAACCTTGGGATCATCGGTGGCGGGTCCTATCGTGGCGACGATTTTAGTTCTTCTCTGCATAGTAGCTACGCCGCCGCGCCATCACGATGTTGCCATCGCCCGGCGCGTCACGGCTGTTATCTCCTTAAGTTCAAACTATAAAAATACTCAGCCCTGGGCCCGTTCTTTGAGAATGGCCACCGCGGGTAGTTCCTTACCTTCCAAAAATTCCAAAAACGCCCCGCCGCCGGTGGAAATATAAGACACCTTGTCGACGATGCCGTATTTATCCACCGCGGCCAACGTATCGCCACCGCCGGCGATAGAAAACGCCGGGCTGTCGGCAATGGCCAGCGCCAAGGTCTTAGTGCCTGCACCGAACTGATCGAACTCGAACACGCCCACCGGGCCGTTCCACACGATGGTGCCGGCGCTCTTGAGCTTGTCGGCGAGCAGCTGGGCGGTTTTGGGGCCGATGTCGAAGATCATGTCATCATCCACCACGTCCGCCACGTCTTTGATGGTGGCCGCCGCCGTGGGCGAGAATTCCTTACCGCACACCACGTCCACCGGGATCGGCACCTCGGCGCCGCGCGCCTTCATCTTGGCCATGATCTTCTTGGCCTCGTCCACCAAATCCGCCTCGGCCAGCGACTTGCCTACTTTCAATCCGGCCGCGAGCATGAAGGTGTTGGCGATACCGCCACCGACGATCATGTTGTCCACCTTGTCTGCCATGGAATCGAGGATGGTGAGTTTGGTAGAGACTTTGGACCCGGCCACGATGGCGGCCAATGGGCGCTTGGGACTTTGCAGGGCCTTGCCCAACGCATCCAACTCACCGGCCAGCAGCGGACCGGCGCAAGCCACCGGCGCGAACTTGGCGACACCGTGGGTGGAGGCCTGGGCGCGGTGTGCGGTGCCGAAGGCATCCATCACGAATACATCGCACAACGCGGCGTATTGTTTGGCCAGCTCGTCGCTGTTGTTGTTCTCGCCCTTGTTAAAGCGTACGTTCTCGAACACCACCACTTCACCGGCCTCGACAGTCACGCCGCCGCCGAGATAATCCTTCACCAAACGCACCGGCTCGCCGCGCAATTGCGCAATATGCTTCGCCACCGACTGCATCGAATTCTCGTCGCTATACACCCCTTCCTCGGGGCGGCCGAGGTGGGACATCACCATCACCTTGGCGCCGGCCTTGGCGGCGGCCTCGATGGTGGGCAGGGTGGCGCGGATACGCACATCGGAGGTCACCTTGCCGTCCGTGACGGGGACGTTGAGATCGGCGCGGATCAACACGCGCTTACCGGCCAGATTGAGGTCGCTCATTTTAATGATGGACATGGATGGCTCCTTAAGAGATGTATTAAAAAAGTAATTAGCCAAGGCCTACGCCTGGGCTAATTGCTCTAAATTTAATAGAGCGGTGAGGAGCGAGGAGGCAGGGGTGAGGCGTTCGACCCTAAGACCGCTCACTCACACCTGTCTCCTCACTCCTCACCCGTTACCTTATTGGGCGACGTGCTCCACCATGCGCATCATGTTGCAGGTATAGCCGTACTCGTTGTCGTACCAGGACACCACCTTGACGAAAGTAGCGTCCAGGGCGATACCGGCGCCGGCATCGAAGATGGAGGGATTGCTGACGCCGCGAAAGTCGGTGGACACCACCTTCTCGTCGGTATAGCCCAACACACCCTTTAAGTCACCGTCGGAAGCGGCCTTCATGGCGGCGCAAATCTCCTTATAGGTCGTCTCTTTGTTCAGTTCCACGGTCAGGTCCACCACGGACACATCAGAGGTCGGCACGCGGAACGCCATGCCGGTCAGCTTGCCGTTCAGTTCGGGCAATACCTTGCCTACCGCTTTGGCGGCGCCGGTCGAGGACGGGATGATGTTTTCCAAAATGCCGCGGCCGCCGCGCCAATCCTTCATGGAGGGGCCGTCCACCGTCTTTTGAGTGGCTGTGGCGGCATGCACGGTGGTCATCAGACCGCGCTTGATACCGAACTTGTCGTTCAACACTTTCGCCACCGGCGCCAGGCAATTAGTCGTGCAAGAGGCGGCGGAGACGATGGCCTCGCCCTTATAGGTATTATGGTTGACGCCATAGACAAACATCGGGGTGTCGTCTTTGGAAGGAGCGCTCTGCACCACCTTCTTGGCGCCCGCCTCGATATGCTTGTGGCAGGTTTCCTTGGTCAGGAACAAGCCCGTACACTCGATCACAATGTCCGCGCCCACTTCGTTCCATTTCAAATTGGCGGGGTCGCGCTCGGCGGTCAGACGAATCTTCTTGCCGTTGACGATCAGGGTATTGTTGTCGACCGCGATGTCACCCTTGAAGCGGCCGTGAACGGAGTCATATTGCAGCATATAGGCCAGGTAATCAGGCTCCAGCAGGTCATTGATGCCGACGATCTCGATATCCTTGAATTCCTGCGTGACCGCGCGGAACACCATACGTCCGATACGGCCAAACCCGTTGATTCCGACTTTGATAGCCATGTCTACTCTCCCGATAGTTACTAGAAAATCACAACATCAACCACGGAGTTCACCGAGTGCACTGATGTAAGAACTAAAAATGATCTCTGTGTGCTCTGTGTCCCCCGTGGCCAAGCAATTCTTAAAGCTGTTCTTGGACCGCCTTGACCACGTTCTCCGCGGTGAAGCCAAATTCCTTGTACAGCAACCCGGCGGGGGCGGACTCGCCGAAGCGATCGATACCGATCACCTTGCCTTGATCCCCCACAAAACGTGCCCAGTATTCGCTAACGCCCGCCTCGATGGCAACCCGGGCCTTAACTCCCTTAGGCAGCACGGATTCCTTATAGGCGGCGTCCTGCTTGTCGTACACATTGGCGGAGGGCATGGACACTACGCGCACCTTGACCCCGTTGTCGGTGAGGGTCTTGGCCGCAGCCACGGCGATCTCCACCTCGGAACCGGTGGAAATGATGATGGCCTGGGGCGCGCCCTGGCAATCCAGCAAGGTGTAACCGCCGCGACGAATAGCGGCGATTTGCTGCTCATTGCGCGGCATATGGGCCAACCCCTGACGTGAGAATATCAGGCAGCTTGGTCCGTCGGTCCGCTCAACGGCCGCTTGCCAGGCCACCGACGACTCCACCGTGTCACAGGGGCGCCAAAGCTGCATATTGGGAATGATGCGCAGGCTGGCGACATGCTCGATGGGCTGGTGGGTAGGACCGTCCTCGCCCAGACCGATGGAGTCGTGGGTGTAGACGTAGATGACGCGTTGCTTCATCAGCGCCGACATGCGCACCGCGTTGCGGGCGTAATCGGAGAACACCAGGAAGGTGCCACCGTAGGGGATGAAGCCGCCGTGCAGGGCGATGCCGTTCATGATGGCGGACATGGCGAATTCACGCACGCCGTAATAGATGTAGTTGCCGTCGGAGACGGTATTGCTAATGCCTTTGGCGTCCTTCCACAAGGTCAAGTTGGAACCGGCCAGGTCGGCGGAACCACCCACCATTTCCGGCAGCAGCGGCGCATAGGCGCCGATGGCGTTCTGCGAGGCCTTGCGGGTAGCGATCTTCTCGGCCTTGGCATTGACGGCGCTGACGAACTCCTTAGCCTTGGCAGCCCAATCCTGGGGCAGTTCGCCCTTGATCACGCGACGTTCGAATTCCGCCGCCAGCTCGGGCTGAGCAGCCCGGTACTGGGCGAACTTCTCGGCCCACGCCGCTTCGGCCTGGGCCCCTTTTTCGCGTGCGCTCCAGCCCGCGTAGATTTCGTCGGGCAC
The DNA here is from genome assembly GCA_945787555.1 of uncultured Chromatiaceae bacterium. Taxonomy (GTDB): domain Bacteria; phylum Pseudomonadota; class Gammaproteobacteria; order DRLM01; family DRLM01; genus CALZJG01. The sequence continues at coordinate 14,809 of CALZJG010000097.1, forward strand.
TTCGAAGGGAGGATACTTCCAACCCAGGTTTTCGCGGGTGGCGGCCACTTCTTCCAGCCCTAGCGCCGCACCGTGGCAGTCGTGGCTGCCGCACAAATTGGGCGCACCCCAACCGATCACCGTCTTGGTGCAAATCATGCTGGGCTTGTCGTTGACCGAGCGGGCCTCCTGGATAGCCTTTTTCACCGCCTCCGCATCATGACCGTCCACATCGCGCACCACGTGCCAACCATAGGCCTCGAAACGCTTGGGGGTGTCGTCGGTGAACCAGCCTTCCACATGGCCGTCGATGGAAATTCCGTTGTCGTCCCAGAACGCAATCAACTTGCCCAAACCCAATGTGCCGGCCAGTGAGCAAGCCTCGTGGGAGATGCCTTCCATCATGCAGCCGTCACCCATGAACACATAGGTGTAGTGATCGACGATCTTGTGGCCGTCACGATTGAACTGACCGGCCAGCATTTTCTCGGCGATGGCCATACCCACGCCGTTGGTGATGCCCTGACCGAGCGGACCGGTAGTGGTCTCGACGCCGGGGGTGTAGCCATACTCGGGGTGGCCCGGGGTCCTGGAGTGGAGTTGGCGAAAGTTCTTCAGATCGTCGATCAATACGTCGTAGCCGGTCAGATGCAGCAGAGAATAGGTCAACATCGAGCCGTGACCGTTGGACAGCACGAAGCGGTCCCGGTTGGGCCACTTCGGATTGGCCGGGTTGTGGTGCATATAATCGTTCCACAACACTTCGGCGATGTCCGCCATTCCCATGGGCGCTCCGGGATGACCGGAGTTGGCCTTTTGCACCGCATCCATGCTCAGGGCACGAATGGCATTGGCTAGTTCTCTGCGCGAAGGCATGCGTCTCTCCTCAAGTATTAAATCACCAATAATCAGAAACTTAAGCGTAACCAGAAATAATCGTCATGATGATCTTCCTGCTTGGAAGTCATGATGGTATAAGGATTCGTAGCATGTGGAGGCTGGCCCCAAGGACGACCCCGGCGACCACCGCCCGGCATCGATAGCTGCCGGTAACTCCCCCCTCAATTCTCTCAGTACCGCCGCGCCTAGCGACGCTCATGGATGGACATATGTTCGTCACTGTGCCATGAGCCACCCCGGGCGACAAGGACCGGAGATTTTCCCCTACTATGGCATTTTGGGCAAGTAGAGCACTACTTTACTCACTTAAGCCCACTCGGTCGATGCCGTCAATACCCGAGGATTTTTGAGATTCACAACGAAGCTCAGTGGCTGGTAGACAGCCCATCAAACGGGGTACAATGCGGGGTTTTCAGTGGTGGGCAGCCCCCCGCCAGGCGCCCGGACCACGCGCAGGACTGCGGATTAGTCCTGGACTGGAATTTGCGAGACTTAAACATGACAACATGACGCGCTCGCTCGCGCGACGTTCTTCATATCCATCAGAGGATCAAACAAGGCTATGTCAAACATGCATTTCTTCACCTCGGAATCAGTTTCCGAAGGCCATCCGGACAAAATCGCCGACCAAATCTCCGACGCCATCCTGGACGCCATGCTGGAACAAGACAAAATGGCACGGGTCGCCTGCGAAACTCTGGTGAAGACCGGCATGGTGATGCTCGCCGGCGAAGTGACCACCGAAGCCTGGGTGGATGCCGAGGCCGTGGTGCGCCAAACCATCAAAGAGATCGGCTATAACAGCTCGGACATGGGTTTCGACTGGGAGTCCTGCGCCGTGCTGAGCGCCATCGGTAAGCAATCCGTAGACATCGCCGCCGGTGTCGACGAATCGGAGAACCATCAACAAGGCGCCGGCGACCAAGGCATGATGTTTGGCTACGCCACTGACGAGACCGACGTGCTGATGCCTGCCGCCATTACCTATGCGCATCGCTTGGTGCGTCGCCAATCGGAAATGCGCAAGAACGGCGTCATGCCCTGGCTGCGTCCCGATGCCAAAAGCCAAGTCACGCTACGCTACGAAGATGACAAACCGGTGGCGGTGGACGCCGTGGTACTGTCCACGCAGCACAGTCCGGAGATCAGTCACAAGAGCCTCACCGAAGCGGTGATCGAGGAGATCATCAAGCCAGTGCTGCCCGAGCAATGGCTGTCTAAGAACACCAAGTATTACGTCAACCCCACCGGTCGCTTCGTTATCGGTGGCCCAGTGGGTGACTGCGGCTTGACCGGCCGCAAGATCATCGTCGACACCTACGGCGGCATGGCCCGCCATGGTGGCGGCTGCTTCTCGGGCAAGGATCCGACCAAGGTGGACCGTTCCGCCGCCTACGCCGGCCGCTACGTCGCCAAGAACCTCGTCGCCGCGGGCATTGCCGAGCGCTGCGAAATTCAAGTGTCCTACGCCATCGGCGTGGCCGAGCCCACTTCCGTGATGGTGGACACCTTCGGCACCGGAAAAATCAGCGAGGCCCGCATTATCGAATTGGTGCGCGAACATTTCGACTTGCGGCCGCGCGGCATCATCACGATGCTTGATTTGCGCCGCCCCATTTACAAGCACACCGCCGCCTACGGTCACTTCGGCCGCGACGACATCGACGCGCCCTGGGAGCGCATCGACAAGGCGGAGACGCTGCGCACGGCCGCCGGCCTGTAGTTCAACCCGCCGCATCCTTGAGGGGCGCTGCAGCGGAATCCCCGCCAGGCTCAAGGAAAGCGGCTTCTCGTCAACGGCGCTCTTAGAAATAGGAGACACGCGATGAACGCTGTCGTGAAACCCGCCGGTGATTACAAAGTCGCCGACATGAACCTGGCCGATTGGGGCCGCAAAGAATTCAATATCGCCGAAACCGAGATGCCGGGCCTAATGGCCCTGCGCGAGGAATATGGCGCCAGCAAGCCGCTCAAGGGCGCGCGTATCGCCGGCTCGCTGCACATGACCGTGCAAACCGCGGTGCTGATTGAAACCCTCACCGCGCTGGGCGCCGAAGTACGCTGGGCCTCGTGCAATATCTTCTCCACCCAAGATCACGCCGCCGCCGCCATCGCCGCCACCGGTGTGCCGGTGTTCGCTCACAAGGGTGAAAGCCTGGAAGAATACTGGGACTACAGCCACCGCATCTTCGAATGGCACGACGGCGGCACGCCCAATATGATTTTGGATGACGGCGGCGACGCCACGCTGTTACTGATTCTGGGCGCACAAGCCGAGCAAGATGCTTCCGTCATCGCCCAGCCCAACAACGACGAAGAGCGCGCCTTGTATGCCGCGATCAAAAAGCGCCTGGAGACGCATCCGGGCTGGTATTCCAATACACTGGCCAACATCCAAGGCGTCACCGAGGAAACCACCACCGGCGTGCACCGTCTTTATCAAATGCACAAAGAAGGTCGCCTCCCCTTCCCCGCCTTCAACGTCAACGATGCGGTAACCAAATCCAAATTCGACAACCTGTACGGCTGTCGCGAGTCACTGATGGACGGTATCAAGCGGGCCACCGACGTCATGGTCGCGGGCAAGGTCGCCGTGGTCTTGGGTTACGGCGACGTAGGCAAAGGTTGTGCGCAAGCTTTCCGCGGCCTGGGCGCCACGGTCTGGGTCACCGAGATTGACCCCATCTGCGCGCTGCAAGCCTCAATGGAAGGTTACCGCGTGGTCACCATGGATGAGGCCGCCGACCAAGGCGATATCTTCGTCACCACCACCGGCAATGTGGACGTGATCACTCACGAACACATGATCCGCATGCGCAACAACACAATCGTGTGCAATATCGGCCACTTCGATTCGGAGATCGACGTCGCCAGCATGCGCCAATACCAATGGGAAAACATCAAGCCGCAAGTGGATCACATCATCCTGCCGGACGGCCGCCGAATTCTACTGCTCGCCGAAGGCCGCTTGGTGAATCTGGGCTGCGCCACGGGCCACCCCAGCTTCGTGATGTCCGCCTCCTTCACCAACCAAGTCTTGGCGCAGATCGAGCTGTTCAAACACGGCGAGAAATACCAGAAGCAGGTCTACGTGCTACCCAAACACCTGGACGAAAAGGTGGCACGCTTGCATCTGAAAAAGATCGGCGCGCACCTGACCGAACTCAGCCCGGAGCAAGCCAAGTACATCGGTGTGCCGGTGCAAGGACCGTACAAGCCGGATCATTACCGGTATTGATGTTTTGATGTAGGGTGGGTCAGCCGTGCAACGGCGTAACCCACCATGGCACGCCGCAAGGCGCACCTCTTATGATTAGGTGGATTAAGCGCGAGCTCAATCCACGCCTGACCGCCCCTCTCTCCCGCTTCCGGGAGAGAGGGGCGTGAGGGATTGCGCGGCAACCCACCCAACATTCACCCTACATTAATGGCGCCCCATGAAATCGCAAAAACATTTCCCCAAGGCCTACAGTGTCGAATTTTTTCCCGCGAAGTCGGAGGACAGCGCGGCCAGGCTGCGCGAGACATATACAAAACTGGCACCGCTCAACCCTTGCTTCGCCTCGGTCACCTTCGGCGCCGGCGGTTCCACACAAGAGCGCACTTTCGACACCGTGCGCGAGATCAATCAACAGACCGGCATCGATGTGGCGCCGCACTTGTCGTGCATCGGCTCCACCAAACAGAGCATCCGCGAGATCTTGCAAACCTACAAAGCGCAAGGCATCCGCCATATCGTCGCTCTGCGCGGCGACATGCCTTCCGGCATGCGCGAAGCGGGCGAATTCCGTTACGCCAATGAATTGGTGGCATTCATCCGCGCAGAGAGCGGCGACCACTTTTTCATCGAAGTGGCGGCTTATCCCGAATTCCATCCCCAGGCGCCCAACGCACGCGCCGACTTGCTCAATTTCAAACGCAAAGTAGAGGCCGGCGCCGACGCCGCCATCACCCAATACTTCTACAACGCCGACGCCTATTTTCATTTTTTGGACGATTGCGAACGCCTGGGCGTGGACCTGCCCATCGTGCCGGGCATCATGCCCATCACCAATCACACGCAATTGGCGCGATTCTCCGATGCGTGCGGCGCGGAAATTCCGCGCTGGATACGCAAACGCTTGGAAAGCTATGGGGACGACGTAAAATCTCTGCGCGCCTTCGGCTTGGATGTCACCACCGAGCTGTGCCGCACGTTGGTGGACGGCGGCGCGCCGGGGCTGCATTTCTACACCATGAATCAGGCCGGGCCGACCACGACGATCTGGGAGCGCCTGGGCATAGAGACCCGCCAGCCGGCATGACGCCGCTTGCGAGCACATGAACAACTTCGCTATGCTCAATCGCACCGCGCATGACAGCTACGGCTTATCGACGCATCGACCTCCGCCCGGCGAAAGGCCAACGATGAAACACTGGATCGCAGCTACCTTAGCCATTGGCGCACTGACCGCCCACCTAGCGGCGTACGCGGCCGGCGAGCGATTTTATGGCGGCTTGAGTTTGGGCTTTTCCTCGACGGATGTGGACAACCTCGCCGCCGAGGATCTGGACGATATCTACGACCCCATCACCGCCTTCAATGCCGACAAGGACACCTCCGATCAGGGCTGGAAGCTGTTCGGTGGCTATCAGTTCAATCGTTACTTCGGACTGGAAGCGTCGTTCGCCACGCTGGGTGAATACACCCGAACCGGGAGCGGGTCTGGGGTCAACGCCATCAGCGGCGGCCCCGCCGTGGACTTCAGCACCGACAGCACCCTGGAGCTCAATGGCTTCGGCGTCTCCGCGGTCGGCACACTGCCGCTGTCCAGGCAATTGTCCGCATTCGCCAAACCCGGTTTATTCCGCTGGAGCGCCAAAAACGACATTGCCGTCTCCCAGTCCGGCGCCGGCGCCAGCGCCAGCAGCGTCGATGACAACGGCATCGACTTCCAACTGGGTATCGGCGCCAGCTACCGCATCAACCGTCTCTGGCGCGTGCGCGCCGAATGGGAACGCTATTTCAGGATGGGAGAGCAATCCACCACCGACGAAGCGGACGTGGATTTGTTTTCTCTGGGCGTGGAATTCGGCTGGCGATAGCGAAACAGCCCCGAACGGAGCTGTGTCATCAAGATCCTATAGCAAACAGCTACCTTATCGCGCGCCGCGGCGGCGCACCCAGGCCATGCCCAAGAGGCCTAAGGCCATCAACGCCACTACGGCCGGCTCAGGCACGGATTGCGTTGCGACGCGCGCTCGTGCAGCGGGCGCGAAACTCACATCGAGATGCGCCTCCGACCCACCGGGCAAATCTTCGATGGTGAGAAAATCGGGTCCGAAGCTGATGTCAGCGGGACCGGTATAGGTCACACCGACGATGTCGTCGATCACGGCATCGACGTCGCTGAAAGTCAGGTCGACGGCACCAACATCCGCAGGAACGATGATGTCTATCGTCGTATCGCCCACGTCCACCGTCACCCCCGTGGCGCCGATGTCGATTTTCTCGCCGGGAGACACGGGCACGCTGAACTGACCGACGAGTGACTGCAGCAATTGGGCTTCCAGATTGTTACCCAAAAAACCGGCCTGTGCCGCCTGCGCCCAACACAGCGCTAAACTACAGATCAGCATTACTTTTTTCATGACCACACCCCTTACAAATAACTCCATCGGAAACCCGATTCCACACCCATCGGGCGCCCTCAACTCCATTGGTGCCCTAGGTCGACCCGGCCCGCCTCACGGCAGCCCAGGACTAACATCAATCGAATGCGACTTTCGCGCGCCACCACCGAGAATCTCGTCCTCGCTACGCTTCCTTGGGGGATACTCCTTAAGATTCACATGTTCGCGATGTCCCTGATTGAACATCGGCGCGGCAACCGCTGATCCAATAATAGACAATGCAATAATTTTGCCAAGCCCTTAATAGGCTGTTTTTTAAGTTATTAACAATTCCACCGTGCCCCGCACCCTACGCCGACCGTCAAAGTTTCCGACAATCCCGGGATAGCCGGCCTGTGCTACCCTGGGCGCGCTACCCACTCCCTGATTGCGGTTATGGACAACGCCACCCTGATACAACGCGATCTCGCCGCCGTCTGGCATCCCTGTACACAAATGAAGGATCATGAGTGGTTGCCGCTGATTCCCATCCGCCGCGGCGAGGGGGTATGGCTGGAGGATTTCGACGGCAAACGCTATCTCGATGCCATCAGTTCGTGGTGGGTCAACCTCTTCGGTCACGGCAATCCACGCATCAACGCCGCGCTACGCACACAATTGGACCAACTCGAACAGGTGTTTCTCGCCGGCTTCACCCATGAACCGGTCATCGAGTTGTCCGAACGCCTGCTGCGACTCGCCCCACCCGGACTCGCCCGCTGCTTTTACGCCGATAACGGCTCCTCGGCCGTCGAGGTGGCGCTCAAGATGAGTTATCACGCCTGGCACAATCAAGGGGCAGCGGATAAGACCAAATTCATCACTTTGAGCAACAGCTATCACGGTGAAACCCTGGGCGCGCTCGCCGTCGGCGATGTCGCGTTGTATAAGGAAACCTACCAACCCTTGTTGATGCAAGCCATCACCGTGCCCTCGCCCGATTGTTATCAGCGCGAGCCGGGCAGCTCATGGGCCGAACACAGCGCACGTTTGTTCGAGCCCATGAAAACTACATTGGCACGCCACGCCCACGAAGTCTGCGCCGTCATCGTCGAGCCTTTGGTGCAATGTGCCGGTGGCATGCGTATGTACGACCCTGTCTACCTGCAATTACTCCGCGCCGCCTGCGATGATTACGGCGTGCATCTCATCGCCGATGAAATCGCCGTCGGCTTCGGCCGCACCGGCACCCTGTTCGCCTGCGAGCAAGCGCATGTCACGCCCGATTACCTGTGCCTCGCGAAGGGCCTCACCGGCGGCTATCTGCCGCTGTCAGTGGTGCTCACGCGCGAGAATATTTACCAAGCCTTTTACGATGAGTACGCCAGCCAACGCGCCTTCTTGCATTCGCACAGCTATACCGGCAATCCGCTGGGTTGTCGCGCGGCCTTGGCCACCTTGGATATATTCGCTAGCGACAACATCCTTGAACGCAATAAGACTCTGGCCAAGGCGATGGCGCGTGCGACGGAACAGTTCATCGATCATCCCCATGTGGCCGAGGTACGCCAAACCGGCATGATACTTGCCGTAGAAATGGTGCAGGATAAGGCCACTCGCACACCCTACCCATGGCAAGACAGGCGTGGACTGCGTGTCTATCAACAGGCCTTGCAACAAGGCGTGTTGCTGCGCCCGTTGGGCAATGTGATTTATTTCATGCCACCCTATGTCATCACAGCGGATGAAATAGATCTGATGGTCCAGGCCGCGGCAACGAGCATTGACCACGCCACGCTGAACTAATCACGGCAGATTGTCACAAATTGTCACAATTGACCGCTTGCCGTATTGACTAGCAATCATTACTTTTGTCTGTCACTGACGTTTACGGAGCGGTGGCGCTTGCCTTCAATCCAGAATCAAACTCATGCCCACTTCCAAACAACCTCCCGGCGCAGGGCCAGCTGCACCTGCCGCGCCCACGACATCCAGCACCGCAGGCACCGTGCAGGGGGCTGCGCCGGCCAGCCGTGACGCAGAAAAACTGCGTTACTTGATGGCGGCCATCACCGACCATCTATTGTTCGTCACGAACGACGCAACCATCGTCGACCTCAACCACACTCCGCCTGAGTTAGCAAAGACTCAGATGCTGGGCACGACGCTCTACGATCACTTGCCGCTGGAGACACACGAAAACCTCCGCTCCTGTCTGGCACAAGTCACGCGCGATGGCTCGACTTGTGAATTTCACCTCGACCTGCAAGCACCGGCCGGCCCATTACGCCACTACCACTGCCTCATCAGCCCTTGGACTCAAGACGGTGTCCGCAGCGGCGCTATCATGCACGCCCGTGACATTACCGAGCAGATCAATGCATATAAACTCGCCGACGAAGCCCAATGCCTGGCCAAGCTGGGGCACTGGGAACTGGATTTGCGCACTAACCATTTGACTTGGTCGGATGAGATCTTCCGCATCTTCGAGCGCGAACCGCGCTCCTTCGGCGCCACCTATGAAGCATTCTTATCCTATGTGCACCCCGAGGACCGCGATCTCGTCAACCAAGCGTACACCCACTCGGTGCAGGCACGTACTCCCTACAACATCGTACATCGCTTGTTATTGGCTAATGACCGGATCAAGTATGTCAACGAGCGTTGTCAAACTCATTACGATGCGCAGGGCAAGCCGATACGCTCCCTCGGCACGGTTCAGGACATCACTGAAAACAGACTTATCGAACAAGCCTTACAAGAGAGCGAACATTTCAATCGACTCCTGTTCGACAGCCTGCCCATGGGATTGGTGCTCTGCGCGCTGGATGGTCGGCTAATCGACGTTAATCCCGCCTTTGCCGCCATCCTCGGTCGCAGCGTGGAAGACGCGCTGGCTCTCAGTTATTGGGATATCACCCCTGAAAAATACGCTGACCAGGAACAACTGCAACTGCACAGTCTTCAGACCACCGGCCGCTACGGACCCTACGAAAAAGACTATATCCACAAGGACGGCCATCTCGTGCCCGTGCGCCTCGCCGGACGCCTCGTCACCCGGGGGGGAGAACAATATATCTGGTCGAGCGCGGAGGACATCACCACCCGCAAGCGCGTCGATGACAGGCTGCGGCAGGCCGCTATCGTCTTCGAGCAAAGCGGCGAGGGCGTCATCATCACCGATGAACACTGCCGCATTCAAGCCGTCAATCACGCCTTCGTCAATCTCAGCGGTTATACGACCGCTGAGGTCGTCGGACGTGAACCGGCTTTACTCTTGGCGGAGTCCACCGACCAAACACCCTTGCCCTCGCCTTGGGCGGCGCTGCACGGCGCACAAGAAGCTCATTGGCAGGGCGAAACCTGGCTACGACGGCGCGACGGCCGCATCTTCCCAGCCTGGATGAGCATCACCGCCGTACACGACGAACACGCCGCGCTCACTCACTACATCGCCACATTCAACGATATTACCGAGAAAAAAGCGGCGGAGCAGCGCATCGAATTTCTCGCCCATCACGATCCGCTCACCGCACTGCCGAATCGGCTGATGTTCAATGAACGATTAAACCATGCCATGCAGCGTGCACGGCGCGACCAGCAACAATTAGGTCTGCTATTCATCGATCTTGATGAGTTCAAGCATATCAACGACAGTCTCGGCCATGCTGTCGGCGATCAACTCTTGCAAGAGGTGGCTGCGCGCCTGCAACTGCAGCTGCGCGAAATGGATACGCTGGCCCGCCTCGGCGGCGACGAGTTCGTCATTCTGTTGGAGGAAGTACGCGAACACGGCGAAGTGGTCACCGTCGCGGAGAAACTGTTGCGCGCCGCGCAAGAGCCCTGCCTGATCAACGAACACGATCTCTACATCACTCTCAGTATCGGCATCAGCCTCTATCCCAACGATGGCAGCGATGTGGAATCACTGATACGCAATGCCGACGCGGCCATGTACCGCGCCAAGGCTAAAGGGCGGAACACCTATCAATTCTATACAGAACGGCTCACTCGCAAAGCCGTGGAACGCCTCACGCTCGCCACGCAACTGCGAAAAGCGCTGGAATGTGAGGAGTTCATCTTGCAGTTCCAGCCCGTGGTGCGACTCAGCGATGGCGTCACGGTGGGCGCCGAAGCGCTGCTGCGCTGGCAGCATCCGCACAAAGGGCTCATCTGCCCGCGCCACTTCATCGGCTTGGCGGAGGAAACCGGCCTCATCGTACCCATCGGCGCCTGGGTATTGCAGCAAGCCTGCGCACAACTCTCACGCTGGCAACATGACGGCATCGGGCCACAACAGGTGGCGGTCAATATCTCCAGCCTGCAACTGGAGCGAGGTGCCTTGTTGCCGGAAGTGGAACAGGCTTTACGCACGCATCGGCTCAAGCCCGGCAGCTTGGAACTGGAGATTACTGAAAGCGTCATGATGGCGGACATCGACCAGACACTCGTCACTCTAGAGGCCCTGCGTGGCCTGGATGTCACCCTCGCGCTCGACGACTTCGGCACCGGTCATTCCTCGCTCGCCTACCTCAAGCGCCTGCCTATCCAGCGCGTAAAAATCGACCAATCCTTCGTGCGCGACATCCCGCGTGACGGCAACGATTGCGCCATCAGCCGCGCCATCATCGCTCTGGCCGAAACACTACAGATGGAAACCGTCGCTGAAGGCATCGAGACCCAAGAACAACTCGAGTTTTTACGCCGCCATCACTGCGACCTGGGGCAAGGCTGGCTCTATAGCGAGCCGCTCGACAGCCAACGCCTGGCCAGCTGGCATCACGGCGACACGCATCCCAGCATCAACGCTACGCATTGAAGCAGGAGGCAATTCCCAGCACATTTTCGTGGCACAATGCCTCTCCAACATCCAACCGCTAGCGTCCGCAGTCATCATGCGCATTCCCCGCATCTACACCGACACCCCACTGAGTGTGGGTACACGCCTGTCTTTGGATGCGGCGGCCCACACCCATATCGCGCGCGTGCTGCGCCTCAAGCCCGGCGCGCCCTTGGTACTGTTCAACGGCACGGGGGGTGAATACGCAGCCATCTTGGACGAGGTGAGCAAACGCCATGCTGTCGCTCACCTGACAAACTTCCACGCGCATGAATGCGAATCACCGCTGCCGCTGTGGCTGGCGCAAGGCATCTCGCGCGGCGAACGCATGGATTACACGGTGCAAAAAGCCGTCGAGCTCGGCATCAAGCGCATTCTTCCGTTATTCACCGACCGCTGTGGCGTGCAGCTCAGCGGCGAGCGTTTGGAAAAACGTCTGCAACATTGGCAAGCCGTCGCCGTCAGCGCGTGCGAGCAATGCGGCCGCAATCGCCTGCCGGAAATCACCGCACCGCGCACGCTCACGGAGCTGTTGCGGGACGAGACCTCACCGGTCCGCCTGGTGCTCGACCCCCAGGCGAACACCACGCTTCGCGACCTCCCCGCCCCCTCTGGTCCGGCGCTGCTGCTCATCGGTCCCGAAGGCGGCTTGAGCAATACGGAAATCGCCGCCGCCCGCGCCGCCGGCTTCCTCGGCCTGCGGCTGGGACCACGCATCCTGCGCACCGAAACCGCCGCCGTCGCGGCGTTGGCGGCGCTGCAAACCTTGTGGGGTGACTACGCTCGCTAGTCGACTCATGCCCCGCCTTGCTTCAGCTCTCTACTGCGATGCCGCCTTGACCCCGGCGTGACATGTGTGCGATAAGACTCCGTCAACAATTGTTGACAATATCACTAAGTTATATGCGGGAATACCTAATCAACCAACTTTGCAAATATGGGGTGAGATATGGCCAATCCGAATGAGAATACCCGGGCGTGGGTCGATGTCAGCAAGAATGACGCCGCTGTCGTGTTGGGTCTTACAGTGATATTCTGCGTCTTGTACTTCATTGCTTCCACCTTGACCATATAGTAGGCACATCGATCCACCCCGCGGTCGGTGAAGTCGTGCCGGTCGCGGGGATTTTCAAGCCCACTCAGCCCAAAACCAACTCCCTGCCCCCCCACCCCACGCACTTCAATCCAGCGTCGCACACACCGGCTACCCGGCAGGCTTATGCTATGATCCTGACTCCCGCCGCCGGCAGCGAATAATCCTGTAGCCATGAGCATCGAACACTTGCACGCAGTCCCCCATCTGACCACGGCCCTCACCGGTCCGCTGCTTACCATCGAAAAGCACTTGCTCGCCCGGCAAGCGGCCATCGAAGCCTGGTTCCGCAATGAATGGCTGGAAACCCCGGCCCCGTTTTATTGCTCGGTGGATCTGCGCAATGCCGGTTTCAAACTGGCGCCGGTGGACACCAACCTGTTTCCCGCCGGCTTCAACAACCTCAATGCCGCTTTCATGCCACTGTGCATCCAAGCGGTGCAATCGGCAGTCGAGCGCATCTGCCCCACGGCCGCGCGGGTATTACTCATTCCCGAGAGTCACACCCGCAATCTGTACTACTTGGAAAGTATCGCCACCCTCTGCGAGATCATGTTCAAAGGGGGCTTCGAGGTGCGCGTGGGCTCGCTGCTGGCAGACGTCCGCGAACCGACCGAGATCTCGCTCCCTTCGGGGCGGCAGGTGCGTTTGGAGCCGCTAGTGCGGCGCGGTGACCAGGTCGGCGTGGCAGATTTCAAGCCATGCATGGTATTGCTCAACAACGATCTTTCCAGCGGCCGCCCCGAAATATTGGAAGGCTTGGATCAACCCGTCATCCCGCCTTTGGAGCTGGGCTGGTCCAACCGCCTCAAGTCCGATCACTTCACTCACTACCGCGACGTAACACGCGCCTTCGCCGAACTCGTCGACATCGACCCCTGGCTGATCGATCCGCTGTTTCTGCAATGCGGTGAAATCAACTTCAGCAAGCGCGAGGGCGAGGACTGCCTGGCGAAAAACGTCGATACGCTGCTTACCAATATTCAGCGCAAATATGACCAATACGCCATCGACAAACGTCCCTTCGTGGTCCTGAAAGCCGACAGCGGCACTTACGGCATGGGCGTGATGACAGTGCACTCGGCGCTGGAAGTGCGCGAACTCAATCGCAAGCAACGCACCAAAATGGGCGCCAGCAAGGGTGGGCAGCAAGTCTCGCAAGTAATCCTGCAAGAAGGCGTCTACACCTTCGAGACCTGGGGTACGGAACAGGCCGTGGCCGAGCCGGTGGTGTACATGATGGATCATTTCGTGGTGGGCGGTTTTTATCGCATTCACACCGGCCGCGGTCCCGACGAAAATCTCAACGCGCCGGGCATGGCCTTCGAGCCGCTGGCCTTCGCCGAATACTGCAATACGCCGGACATCAAACGCGCCCCCGATGCCCACCCCAATCGTTTTTATGCCTACGGCGTCATCGCGCGCCTCGCCCTGTTAGCGGCGGCGCGGGAGATCGCCGACGTTCCCGCAGCGTAATCACCCATGACCATCAAGCTCGGCGTGGTGATGGACCCCATCGGCTCCATCAATCCCAAAAAAGACAGCACCCTGGCCATGTTACTGGCGGCGCAACAACGCGGTTGGGAACTGCATTACATGGAACTGGGCGACTTGTCGTTGCGCGATGGTCGCAGCCACGCCTGGATGCGCCGCGTGACGGTGCAGGACGATGCACACAGCTGGTATCGCTTCGGCGCGCACGACACGCAGCCACTCGATACGCTGGATGTCATCCTGATGCGCAAAGATCCGCCCTTCGATATGGAATACGTGTACGCCACCTATCTCCTCGAACGCGCCGAAGCGGCGGGGGTACTGGTGGTGAACAAACCGCAAAGCCTGCGTGATGCCAATGAAAAGCTCTACACCGCGTGGTTTGCGCAGTGCACACCGCCTACGCTGGTCACGCGCAGCCCAGAGGAATTACGGGCCTTTCTGCGCGAGCACGGCGACATCATATTGAAGCCGCTGGAGGGCATGGGCGGCAGCGGTGTGTTTCGCCTGCACAGCAGCGATCACAACATCAGCGTGGTGATCGAAACCTTGAGCCGGGTGGGCTCGCGCTACATCATGGCGCAACGCTACCTTCCCGAAATCAGCGCCGGCGACAAGCGCATCCTACTCATCGACGGCGAGCCCGTGCCCTACGCCTTGGCGCGCATCCCGGCAGCGGGCGAGACGCGCGGCAATCTCGCCGCCGGCGGCCGCGGCGAGGGCCTGCCCTTGAGCGAGCGCGATCGCTGGATCGCCGCCCAAGTCGGCCCGACGCTGCGTGCCAAGGGATTGCTGTTCGTGGGCATCGACGTGATCGGCGCTTACCTCACCGAAATCAACGTCACCAGTCCGACCTGCATCCGTGAATTGGACGCGCTGTACGGGTTGGACATCGCCGACCGACTGATGGATGTGATCGAGGCCCGACTCAGCGCCCAAACCAACCCGGAGGCGCGACTGTGAGACGCCCCGGGTCATGGTGTCTGTGGTTCTTGCTGAGCGTCGCGACACTGCTGACGGCATGCGAACGCCCCGCGGAAAAAGTTCACCACGAACAAATCTTCGCCTTCGGCACACTGGTGGAAATCACCATCGCCGGTACCGACGAAGCCACGGCGCAGCGCGGCAGCACGGCGGTGATTCGCACGCTCAACGAGCTGCACCGCCGCTGGCATGCCTGGGAACCCAGCCCGCTCACCACCCTCAACGAGCAGCTCGCGCGCGGCGCGGCAACCGATGTGGAGGCCGACATGCTGCCGGTCATCCTCGCTGCGCAGCAGTTATCGCGCGCCAGCGACGGACTGTTCAATCCCGCCCTCGGACGCTTGCTCAGTCACTGGGGCTTTCAACTCGAGCAACGCCCTGAGGAGGTGCCACCACCGCACCCCGATGCCGTGCGCGAACTACTGGCACAGCATCCCAGCATGGAGGATTTGCACGTCGAGAACGGCCAGCTACGCAGCGCTAATCCGGCTGTGCAATTGGATTTCGGCGCCTATCTCAAGGGCTATGGCGTGGACCTGGCTATCGAGGCGCTACAGCAGTTGGGCATAGCGCACGCTATCGTCAACGCCGGCGGCGATTTGCGCGCCATCGGACGGCGCGGAGAGCGCCCCTGGCGGGTCGGCATCCGTGATCCACGCGGCCCTGGCGTACTCGCCAGTCTGCAAATCGAGGGCGACGAATGCGTGTTCACCTCGGGCGATTACGAACGTTATTTCGACCATGAAGGCGTGCGCTACCATCACATCCTCGACCCGCGCACTGGCTATCCGGCGCGCGGCACCACCTCGGTGACGGTGGTACACGGTAGTGGCGCGGCAGCCGACGCCGCCGCCACCGCCTTGTTCATCGCCGGCCCCGAGCGCTGGCGCGAGACGGCTCGGGCGATGGGTATCGAGCACGTCATGTTAGTAGACGCGGCGGGCAAGGTGTGGGCCACACCCGGACTCGCGGCACGCCTCACTTTCGAAAGCGCGCAGCCGCCCGAGATGGAAGTGGTGACGCTGCCATGACGCGCGCCGATGTCATCGCTGTGGTGTTGGCGGTGGTCATGCTGCCGTTCCTTTATGTCAGTTTTTGGGGTAACGAAGGGGTGGCCGACACCATCCGCGTGCACAGTGTCGAGGGCATCATCACGCTGCCGCTCACGGCGCACCGCCGCCTGCATGTGCAGGGTCCGCTGGGGGCGAGCGTGCTGGAAGTCAGTGAGGGTCGGGTGCGCTTCGTGGCCTCACCCTGCCGGGGCCAGCAATGCGTGCACAGCGGTTGGCTAAGCCGAGCCGGTGACGTGGCCGCCTGCCTACCCAACGGCGTAACGGTGGCGGTCACAGGCCGTCAGCCGCGCTACGATGCCATCAACTTCTGACGTGGCTCAAGTATCCCGGCCGGCACCCGACCACAGGATCAGGCCCCCGGCCATGGACCAACCTCGTAACAGACCATGACGCTGACCCTACAAACCACGCGTGACGACCACCGTATCGCCGCCCTAGCGGCCTTGGCCATCGTCATCCATATGGCCGAAAGCGCGCTTCCCATGCCCCTACCGGGCGTCAAACCGGGCCTGGCCAATGTGGTCACGGTGTTGGTGTTGGTGCACTACGGCTGGGGTGCAGCGGCGTGGGTGGCGCTGTTACGCGTCTTCGTGGGCAGTCTGCTGATCGGCACTTTTCTCTCACCGACCTTCGTGCTGAGCCTGACCGGCGCCCTAGCCAGTCTGCTGGTGCTGCGGCTCGCGTTGCTGGTGCCCGGCCGCGGCTTCGGCCCGCTGGGTTATAGTGTCCTGGCGGCCTTGGCGCACATGGTCGGCCAGTTCTGCGCCGCCTACGTGTTGTTCATACCCCATCCGGCGCTGTGGCACTTGTTCCCGGTACTGATGAGCGCCGCTCTAGTGTTCGGAATTGTCGGTGGTATCATCGCCTTGGCCGCGCAAAAACAGCTGCATCAGGAATAGAACCATGTCCGCCGCCATACCTACCACACCCCAGGTCACCGCCGCCGACCGGCTAGGAATGACCTTGTTCTTCTCGGTGGTGTTGCACGCGGTCATCATCCTCGGCGTGGTATTCGTACAAAACGACACCACCAAGCCCAAAGACACCCCGCCGCTGGAAATCATCCTCACCCATGAGACCAGCGAGCTAGCGCCCGAGGATGCCGACTATCTCGCCCAGGCCAATCAAGAAGGTAGCGGCAACACCCAAGAGCGGGTGCGTCCCGCCAATCCCCCACCCGCGCCCGTGGCGCCGGAACTGCGCGGGGTGCATGAGCGCGTCTCACCGCCGCAGCAAAGCCAACCGCTACAGGCCAGCGTGGAACAACAGGTGCTGGCCGTCGAGACGCCGGCCGAGCGCGTCGTGACGGTGCAGGAAGACCAGCCCTTGCCGGAAGCGGAGCAACCTTCCGCCGCCGAACTGGTCTCACGCAGCCGCGAATTCGCCCGCCTCAGCGCCGAACTCAGCCAATCGCTGCAAGCGTACACCAAACGACCCCGAGCGCACTACGTCACCTCCAACAGCAAGTCATTGCGTGACGCCGCCTATCTCGCCGCCTGGGTGAGCAAGGTCGAACGCATCGGCAATATCAACTACCCGGAGGAAGCCAAACACCAGCACTTATCGGGCAACCTGGTGCTGGACGTGGCGCTGAACGCCGATGGGACGATGCACAGCATCGAATTGCGCCGCTCCAGCGGTCACAAAGTCCTCGATGACGCCGCCATCCGTATCGTGCAACTCGCCGCGCCCTATGCGGCTTTCACGGACGAAATGCGCGCGGAATTCGACATTCTGCATATCACCCGCACCTGGCAATTCCAGAGCGGCGATCGCTTCGCCGCGCAATAAGCGCGGGCGGTGCAGCACCGCTTGTCAGTGCCGTCACCACTGACGGATACTATGCCCTATGATCGAAAGCGCGACCCTCACCAACCAGTTCCTCATCGCCATGCCGGCGCTGGCTGACCCTAATTTCCAGCGCAGTGTCACTTATATTTGTGAACACAGCCCCGAAGGAGCGATGGGCATCGTCATCAATCGACCGCTGGACATCACCCTGGGCGACGTACTGCAACATATGAAAATCCCAACGGAAGGCGGCATCGGGGCTACCCGGGTGTTCATGGGCGGTCCGGTGCAGCCCGATCGCGGTTTCGTGCTGCATCATCCGGCACGACGTTGGGACAGCACCTTGCGCATCACCGAGGAGCTGGCCGTGACCACCTCGCGCGACATCCTCGAGCACATGGCCGAGGGTGACGGCCCCAACGACGCCCTGGTGGCGCTGGGCTACGCCGGCTGGGGCGCGGGGCAATTGGAGCAAGAGTTGGCGGACAATGTTTGGCTCAGTGCGCCGGCGGATCAACACATTCTATTCGATACACCGTGGCAACAACGCTGGACAGCGGCGGCAAAACTGATGGGCATCGATCTGGCACAGATTTCCGACCAGATCGGCCACGCATGAACGACGCGCCGACCACGGTGCTGGGTTTCGACTACGGATTGAGACGCATCGGCGTGGCGGTGGGCCAAACCCTCACCGCCACCGCGACACCGTTGACCACGGTCCATGCGCAAGACGGGCGACCCGCATGGGAAGCCATCGAACGGTTGCTGGCCGAATGGTCGCCTAAGGCGCTGGTGGTCGGCCTACCGCTGAACATGGATGGAACAGAACATGAGATGACTCATGCGGCGCGAGACTTCGCCGCACAGTTGCATTCGCGCTATCACAAGCCGGTGCACCTGGTGGATGAAAGACTCTCGTCGCTAGAGGCGGAACGTATCCTCGCCGCGCAAGGCAAACGCGGACGCGGCGGAAGAACGGACATCGATAAGATCGCAGCCCAACTCATCCTGCAAAGTTGGCTCGCGCAACAGGGAAACTCACTATGAACCAACGACATCGCGACGTGGACAAGCTGCTGCACAACATGACCGAGGCCTTAGGCGCCGAATTGGACGCACGCGGCGTGAGTGACCCACTGATGATAGGCATTCACACCGGTGGCGTGTGGGTGGCGGAGCGCTTACACGCACTGATGGGGCTGCGTGATCAACTGGGCATGCTGGACATTTCCTTTTATCGCGACGACTTCACCCGCATCGGTCTCAATCCCTCGGTGCGTCCTTCACATCTGCCTTTCAATGTCGACGACCGTGCCGTGGTGCTGGTCGATGACGTGCTCTACACCGGCCGCACCATCCGCGCCGCCCTCAACGAAATCTTCGACTACGGCCGACCCAGCCAAATACTGCTGGCGGCATTGGTGGACAGAGGCGGCCGCGAGCTGCCCATACAGGCCGATATTGTGGGCACACGCATGAAACTCGTGCGCGGCGAACACGTCAAGTTGGTGGGCCCGGATCCACTCGAGCTGATCGTCAAACAAACGCCTTAATGCACCGCACCTAAGGACCGTCGCCATGCTGACAAGGAACATCCAACTGGACGCGCAAGGCCGCTTGCGCCACTTTCTCAGCATCGAGGGACTCAAGCGCGCCGTGTTGGTGGAAATCCTCGATCTCGCCGAATCCTTCGCCGGGGTGACGGAGCAGACAGTGAAGAAAGTGCCGCTGTTACGCGGCAAGACCATCGTCAATCTGTTCTTCGAATCGAGCACCCGTACCCGCACCACCTTCGAATTGGCGGCCAAACGCCTCTCGGCCGACGTGCTCAATCTCAACATCAACGTCTCTGCCACCACCAAGGGCGAAACGCTGCTCGACACCCTACATAATCTCGAAGCCATGCACACCGACATGTTCGTGGTGCGGCACGCCGATTCGGGCGCGGCGCATTTTATTGCCGCCCATGTCGCACCGCATGTGCATGTCATCAACGCCGGCGACGGCAGCCATGCCCACCCCACCCAGGCGATGCTGGATATGTTCACCATCCGCCGCGTCAAGGGCGAGTTCGCGCCGCTCGCTGTGGCCATCGTCGGCGACTTGCTGCACTCGCGCGTCGCCCGCTCGCAGATCCACGCCTTGACCACCCTGGGGGTGAGCGAAGTGCGCGTCATCGCCCC
>CALZJG010000098.1 GCA_945787555.1 uncultured Chromatiaceae bacterium
CCGCCGCGGCATTGGCGGGACTGGTGGCTGTGCCGGTCAACTTCCGACTGGTCGGTCCGGAAATTGCCTACATCGTCGCCAATTGCGAGGCGCGGGCGCTTATCGTGCAAGACGAATTGCTGGAGGCGATCGAGGGCGTGCGTGGTGATTTACCGGTGCCGGCCGGCAATTTTATCGTTTTCGGCGACAGACGCTGCCCGACAGGTTACCGCTCGTACGAAGACCTAATCGCGCGGGCGCGCGACACGCGGCCGGACGTGCATGTGGACGCCGACGATCCCTGGACCCTGATGTATACCTCGGGCACCACTGGAAAACCAAAAGGTGCCATCCGCAGCCACAGAGGCAGCGCCATGGTGTCGCTGGTCACCGAGGTGGAAATGCGGTTGGGCCGGCGCGACTCCGCGCTCCTGGTCATGCCAATGTGCCACGCCAATTCGCTGTTCTTCTTCGGCGCGTTCACCTACTGCGGCGCCGCCTGCACGGTTTACAGCCGCAAGAGCTTTGATCCCGAGCATCTGGTGCGCACGATGTCCGAAGGTGGCGCCACCTTCACCTCACTGGTGCCGACTCATTACATCATGATGCTCGCGCTGTCGGCCGCCGTGCGCGCGCGCTACGACGTCGACGCCGTCACAAAGCTGATGATTTCCTCGGCGCCTGCACGGCGCGAAACTAAGCTGGCGGTTATGGAGTATTTCAAGAATTCCGGCCTGTACGAGCTTTACGGCTCGACGGAATGCGGCTGGGTCACCATGCTGCAACCGGAAGAACAGTTCGCCAAGCTCGGCTCGGTCGGACGCGAAACGGTCGGTTCACGGCCGATCTTGCTGCTCGATGCACAGGGCAACAAGGTGGCCGAAGGCGAGACCGGCGAGATCTATTCGTGCAATGCACAGACCTTTGACGGCTATTGGAAGCTGCCCGAGAAGACAAGCGAAGCATTCCGTGGCGACTATTGTACTGTCGGCGATCTCGGGCGCCGCGACGAGGATGGTTACATCTATCTGGTGGACCGCAAGAGCAACATGATCATCTCGGGCGGCGAGAACATCTACCCGTCCGAAGTGGAGGCGTTGCTGGGCACGCATCCGAAGATCAAGGACGTGGCAGTGATCGGGGTGCCCGACCCGAAATGGGGCGAACGGGTGCACGCGGTGATTATTCTGCACGACGGCACGGCGCCGATACCAGACGAGGTTCTCGATTGGTGCAAGAGCCGCATGGCCGGCTACAAGCGGCCGCGTTCGGTGTCATTCATCGAGGAGCAGGCGATGCCGCGTACCGCCACCGGCAAAATTCTGCATCGCGTGCTGCGTGCACAACATGACGCCGGCGGCGCGCGGACGGGAGAAGCGCTATGAACGAGGCTACCGCCAAGAAGCAGGATCTGAACTCCGACGAATATTCCTGCGCGGCCTGGATCGCCCGTTTCCTGAAGGCGCGCGGCATAGACCGCATTTTCGGATTGCAGGGCGGCCACATTCAGCCGATCTGGGATCATGTCGCGCGGCAGGGCATCCGTATCATCGATGTGCGCGACGAGGGCGCCGCTGTGCACATGGCGCATGCCCATGCTGAGCTGACCGGCGAGTTCGGAGTGGCTATGGTCACGGCCGGGCCCGGCGTGACCAACACCGTCACGGCCATGTGTAACGCCTCGCTGGCGCGCGTTCCGGTGTTGCTGATCGGCGGCTGCACGTCGCGCCCGCAGGCCAATATGGGGCCGCTGCAGGATATTCCGCATGTCGATATCCTGCGCCCTGTCACCCGCGTATCACGCACTTTGCGCGTGCCCGACCAGGTGGTGCGTGAATTCGATGAAGCCGCCGCACGCGCCATGGGAGACGCGGGCGAGCCTGGTTCGGTCTATCTCGAAATTCCCACCGATGTGCTGCGCACCCGCGTGCCGCCGCAATTAGTGCTGGACGAATGGATGCAGGCCAAGCCCGTGCGGGTGATCGCGCCCGCGCCGGACGCCGTAGCAGAAGCGGTCGATGTGTTCTGGTCGGCCAAGCGCCCGTTGGTTATTACCGGGCGGGGCGCGCGCGGGGCGGACAACGCGCTGGTGCGCCTGCTCGATGCCACCGGCGCGCTATATCTTGATACCCAGGAAAGCCGCGGCTTGGTGCCAGCGGATCATCCTTCGACCGCAGCGGCGGTACGCGCCGCCGCCATGACAGATGCCGACGTGGTGCTGCTGATCGGCCGCAAGCTCGATTATCAGGTCGGCTACGGCTCACCGGCGGTATTTCCCCATGCTCGCTTCATCCGCATCGCAGACGTGCCTGGTGAACTGATCGACAACCGCCGCGGCCAGCCTGAGCTGCTGGCATCACCGCCGTTAGCGCTTGAGGCCATGATTACGGCCGCCGGAAACCGCGAACCGGGCCTCGACAAGGCCTGGGCCGACGGCCTGCGCCGCCGCCATCACGAACGCGTCGTGGCCGCCACGACCACGGACAAGCCGATGACCGGCACCGACGGCAAGATCCATCCGCGCGCGATCTTCGACGTCATCGCGGATGTGGCCGATCCGGAATATGTGGCGATTGCCGATGGCGGCGATTTGCTCAGTTTTGCGCGCACCGGCCTGCAGGCAAAAACCTACATGGACGCTGGCGCCTTTGGGTGCCTTGGCGTTGGCGTGCCGTTTGCCATCGCGGCGGCGCTGGCTTTGCCGGGCCGGCAGGTTATCTCGGTGACTGGAGACGGTGCCTTCGGCATCAATGCCATGGAGATCGACACCGCCGTGCGCCACGGCGCCAAGGTCGTGTTCATCGTATCCAACAATGCCGCCTGGAACATCGAGCGCCTGGATCAGGAAATGAACTATGGCGGACGCGTCGTCGGTACCACCTTGCGCCATTCCGACTATGCGGCGCTGGCACGCGCCCTCGGCGCGAACGGCGAACGTGTGGAGAAAGCCACTGATTTGCCAGCCGCGCTGCAAAGAGCTCTGAAGAACGCGCCGGCATTGGTCGACGTCGTCACATCGCAGACGGTGATTTCGTCGGACGCGCAGAAAGGGCTGGGTTTCGTTCCGGACTTTCAGGCGCTGACCGCCTGGGACGACGCGGAGCAGAAGCGACGAGAGAAATAATCATAATTTTCAAGCGGGTGAGTAAGTAGCGCTTCAGGTATCTATGCAAAAATACCGGGCGGTGAGCGTAGATTGAATGGTTTGATAATGTCCGCCTATGGCAGATTGTGTTGATAAAGTCCCGGTCAGGTGCAGCAGTAGATAATTTGCAGAATATCATTCTCCTCGCGGCTTCTTGCCGAAACAGATTTGCCTGATATCGCCCCTGCTGAAACGTCATTCTATGAGAACGCGATCAGCGGCCGTGTTCCTGACTTTATCAACACAATCTGCCAACAACGGAAGTCGTTGAATCAGATAGACCCTCCCGCCAACGGACGGGAGAATCATATCAGCTTCGGCGTTTCTACACAGCCTGGGTCGATTTTGGGCCTAAATCGAAGGCCTTGTGATCATCAGCCA
>CALZJG010000099.1 GCA_945787555.1 uncultured Chromatiaceae bacterium
CCACCCTGTTTTCGCACAACGATCATAGACATAACTGTTAATCGACTATTTCAGTCTTCAACATGCTTATTCGCTCATGAAGCGGAGGTAGTTCGTTGGGATCGATATGCACATCCAGTACCGTGGGCCCGGCATGTTTGCATAGCGCTGCAAAATTGAGCTCCGCCATATCATCGGGTGATTTGATTAGGAAGGCCTGTGCGCCCATCGAGCGGGCATAGGCGCCAAAATCCACGGGTGCCAATTCGAAGCCTATCGGCTCTGCCTCCGCCATTTGTTGTCCGTGTTTGACGGTGCCGTAGGCGGCGTCATTGAGAATTACGAAAATGATGGGTAGTCTCTCCTGCACAGCCGTATTCAATTCCTGTCCACTCATGAGCAGTGCGCCATCTCCGGTAATGCACACTACCGGATTACCGGGTGCGGCCAGAGCCGTGCCCACAGCCCCGCCTATCGCCCAACCCATGGAGGCGAAGCCCATCCCGAGTCTTATGGTGCCGGCGATGGGCGTGCGGGATCCCAATATGCGGCGATCAAACGGATGGAGATAATGGATCACCCAAAGAAAGCTGTTGCCAATATCGGCGAGAAAGCGGGTGGTAGGCGGTAATAACCGCGAGAGATCGTACATCAACCTCTGCGGTTTGATGGGTGCGGCATTCGATAAGTATTTCCTTTCATCAGCGAGCACGAAACGGCGCGTTGTCGGTGGCATGGCGACAACTTTGCGACGGTCGTTATCCCGGTGTCGTTCGTGATGCTGTAGTGGGATGACGGTTCCGCTGATGGATGAGGGGAGGCTCTCTCTTCGGCGTTCGTGGGCTCGGCGGTTGAATGGGATGACCGGGAAATTTTTGGGCCGATTGTGCTCGGGAAGTTCCCAGAGGACTTCTTCGTCGTTCTTGTGCTCATGGTAAAACCGCGCCAACAGCCGCTCAAAAATGCCGCGGATATTGCCGCTGATGTGCTGGCCCGCTTTGGGAGACCGTGCGAAGTTGACCGAGGTCGAGTCAATGAAGATCGATTTCTTGCTCAAGAGCGCGTTTGGGGTCCAGCTGTTGGTAGCAAGTTCATCCAGATCCGTGCCAATGGCGAGTACGATGTCGACGGCCGGATCTTTGAGCAAGCCTTGCGCTGTTGCATGCCCGGCCAAGCCGCACACGCCGCGGTAGCGCGGATGATATGAGCTCACGAGGCCCTTCCCATGCGGTGTGGTGACAATTTGCG
Source organism: uncultured Chromatiaceae bacterium (assembly GCA_945787555.1). GTDB lineage: Bacteria > Pseudomonadota > Gammaproteobacteria > DRLM01 > DRLM01 > CALZJG01. The sequence goes on from CALZJG010000099.1 coordinate 1,228, forward strand.
CGTTGATGAGTAGAGCGATCTCGAGAATATTCCCTATTGCTTCTCTGGCGCCGGCCCCCAGCACGAGAACGGGACTATGGGCGTTATGCATGCTGCGAAAGAGCTGCTCCACTGCGGTTTCATCGACTGCCTGGGAGGGCTTGATCAGCGAGGCGAGATTATTTCCATGATCGATGCTAAGCGGCGTGCGCATGATATCGAGCGGGATGCTGAGGTGCACCGGTCCGCGCGGCGGCTGCAAGGCGATGGTAATGGCGTTTATGAGTTTGGTTTCCAGTTGTTCTGCATGTGAGACCAGCGAACTGTACAAGGTGCACTGTTGATACATCGCTACGGTGTTTACGCCTGTGCAGCTCGATTCTTGTATGGCACCGCGCCCAAAGGTACGGAGTGATGTTTGAGCGGTGATGGCGAGCAGTGGAATGCGATCTAGAAATGCGGAGGCGACGCCGGTAATCATGTTGGTGGCGCCTGGCCCCGTGGTGGCGCAGCACACACCAAGCTTGCCAGTCTCACGGGCATAACCATCGGCCATAAATGCCGCGCCTGTTTCGTGGCGGGCGACGATGGCGCGGGGTCCGCCGCGTCTTTGACTGCGCGCCAACGCGTTGTAGAGAGGTTCAATGCCCCCACCGGGTATGCCGAAAACGTACTCGATTCCGAGTTGTTCGAGATAGTCTATGATCAGGTCTGCGGCGCGAAATGGAGAGGACTGATGTTCCGGGGATGGGAATGCGGAGATGGGATCCTGCGGGCTCATGGCATGCCTCCCTGCTAACGCCTAGTAGAGGCCAACAATAAATGACCTTGCCGCTTGTTTCAACATAAGTTTCCCGTTAGGGACTGGGTTTGTTGTTTAACCTTTTCCCGGGCGATGTTAGGCATTTATTGCGGGTGGTTTGATAGGCCGCGGTAGGTTTGCAAGGGCGCGGCAGCACCGATCTGGTGACCTTGTACGTAATCGACGCCCAGTTCGCGTAGGCAGATGAGCACCTCTTCGTTCTCGACGCATTCGGCGATGGTCTTCTTGCCGAGAATATGTGCTATTTCGTTCATGGAGCGCACCATGGCGAGGTCGAGTTCGTTGTCGATGATGTTCTTGATGTATGAACCGTCGAGTTTCAAATAATCGGTGGGCAAATGGCGCAGGTAGTGGAACGAGCAGAAACCGGTGCCGAAATCATCCAACGCGAAATGACAGCCTAGACTGCGCATTTGGTTGATCATGCGTTGGGTCTCGTTGATGTTGGCGACGCTGGCGGTTTCCGTGATTTCGAAGATAACGCGCTGGGGTATGACTTGGTGGGTTTCCAGCTCTTCTTTGACATAATCGAGCAGACCGGGATCCTCGAAGGCGCGTCCCGACAAGTTGACCGCCAGCTGGTTGAGCCAGGTGTTATGCGAGAGCAAATTGATGGCCTGGCGTATCACCCAGCGATCGAGGATGTGGATTTGGCCGGCTTTTTCCACGGCCGGAATGAACACGGCGGGCGTGACGACCTCGGTCTGGTCGTGCATATGCAGACGCAACAGCGCCTCGTAGTGGTTGGTCTTGCCGCTCAGCAGATCCTGTATAGGCTGCACATACAGCTCGAGACGCTCTTCATTGATGGCCTGCCGCACACGGTTGGCCCAGTCGATGTTAAGTCGCAGCTCCTCACTGGCTTTATCGGCGGGATCGTAAATGTGGACTAGATTACGACCGCGGCTTTTGGCGGTGAATGCGGCCTTGTCCGCTTGCACCAGGTGTTCGGCACCACTTTTGAGGCTGCCATCGATGAGGCTGATGCCGATGCTGCAACCGATGCTTAGCTGATAGGCATAGCGGCTGTAACGATAATTGTTCAGTACTTCTATGATGATATGGGCAAGGGCCAACGCCTGTTGGAGGCCGGTATGGGTAAGCAGGAGGGCGAATTCGTCCCCGCCGATGCGGCACAGCAAATCGGAGTCGCGGGTGCGCGTGGCGAGCAGTTCCGATATTTCCTTGAGGACCATATCGCCGTCACGATGGCCCAGGGTGTCATTAACCATTTGGAAATGGTCCAAGTCTATATATAGGAGTGCATGCGGTCCCGCCGAGCGTGCGCTGCTGGCCACCATATGCTCGAGGCTGATCTCGAAATAGCGCCTGTTGTAAAGGCCAGTCAGGGTATCGTGGATCGCCATATGCTCGATCTTCTGCATAGCCACCTTGCGCTCGGTGATGTCGGTCAAGTGACCGTAGATGGCGGTTATGCCCAGTTCGGGATGTTGCTTGATGGCTAGGCTGATCTCGACCCACAGTGTTTCGCCGCGGCGGCTGAGCAGACGCACTTCTTGTTCATGATGCTGTTTGCGGCCCAGCGTCAATGCGCGGATGAGTGAGCGGTATTGGCTGCGATCGGTGGGATGCAGGAAGTCGTATAAAAACCTATCGACGCTTTCCCGGACCTTGTAATGGCTGAGACGTTCCCAGGCACGGTTGAGGAAGCGCAAGCGGCCCTTGGGATCGAGCTCGAACACCACAGAGCTGAGATTATCCAATAGCCGCTGATGGGCGTCAGCGATATCGTGATAATGCGCTTGCACGGTTTGCAGTGTGCGGGTGCGCTCCGAGAATTGTTGATTACTGACCAGGCAGTCCTCGCGTCGCACCGCCATCTCACAGATTTGGCGCATTTGGTTGGCATGAAATGGCTTGGCGACGAAATCGGTGGCGCCGCCCAACATCAGCGCCTCGCAGCGTTCCACACTGCCGTCGGCGGTCATGGCGACGACCGCTTGCTGGGGATTTTCTTCCATGATCTTCTTCAGAACGTCCGGACCCGCCATTTTCGGCAGCATGACGTCCAGTAGCACCAAGTCATGACGGCCTTCCCGCCAGGCTTTCAGTCCGGTCAAGCCGTCCGTAACCACCTCGGCATGAAAGCGGTGCCGCAGCATGCGCATCGCCAGCAAGGCGGTGTCGGGATCATCCTCGATAATCAGCAGCGTCGGCTTCTTCTGGGGTGGGTCACTGTCCTTCAATAGTGATTGCACGGTGCCCATGAGGTCATCGTTAGCCAACGGTATCGACAGAAAACGATTGACGCCGAATTCCTTGGCGGTGGATTCGGCGATCCGCTCGCTGAAAGTGGCAGATACGACGATGATGGGGGTGTCGTTAGCGGCCGGGAACAAGCCCGAACGCACCATGCGCGCCAGCCGCCAACCGTCCAAATTGGGCATGTGCACATCGGTGATGACGAGGTCCACGCGGTTGGTGCGCAACAGGTTGACGGCGGCGCGACCGTCGCTGGCTTCCAGTACGTTCTGATAGCCCCCTTTTCTAAGGAGACGGACTATGAGTTCGCGTATATCCGGATGGTCGTTGACCACCAATATCGGGCGGGCGCGGCCGCTGCCGAGGTAATTACCGTGTTTATCATTAGGGAATTGAATGATGTCGCCATGGGGTGGGCTCATGGTGCGACTCCGCAGCCTGAGGAGGGGGAAGAGGGGTCGCGCTTAGACGATAAAACCACTCCATCCTTGTAAAAGGTCAGATTGAAAAGCGAGTGCACCCGTTGACTGAGAGCCAGTCTTTGCTCCAGCACGTCCCCCGAAACCTCCCTGGGAAAGTTGTGTTTTTGTACCAGTGCTGTATGCCGCTGTCAACGTAAACACTAAACAAAGCCATGTAACCGGGTGTTTTCCGGTGCGAGGTTGCAAACCGACCTTGATTCCCTTCTGGAATTGTCAATCATTGTTTCTAAAGTTTTGACCACCACAGCCGTAGACAGCAGTGGGTTCTTTGTATGGGACCCCTCTTGCTGTGGTCTCCGTCTCCGAGGCGGAGTGACGTTAGCGGTGTGGCTACTTGGATATTGAAGGGCGGGAAGCGCCTAAATGGAAGCCGATTCCCGAATGAAGCGCGAAAACAGGCGCGACGTCCCTCACTAATGGACAACTATAGGACATTCACCATGCAGACTTTAGCCGATCGTCTCCCTTTTGCTAGCAGTATGTCTTTGCGCTCCAAGATCAGTCTGACCATCGCCATGATTTTCATCATGGTGGTCGGCTCGGTGACGATCTGGTCCGGTGCTAGACAGAAGGAGGCCACACTGCAATTGGCCGAGCACCAGGTGGCGGAAATGTCGACGATGTACTTCGATAGCCTCAACACGATGATGCTCACCGGCACCATGGATCAGCGCAACATCCTGCGCGAAAAAATGTTGCGCCGGCCTAACGTCATAGAGGCTAGGGTCATACGCGGTCAACCGGTCAAAGGCCAATTCGGCGCCGGATTCCCCGAAGAACAACCCGTCGATGATCTGGATCAGAAGGCGCTCAACGGCGAGGACATCATGGTGGTGAAGAATGAAGGTGGCGAGCGCGTGGTGACGGTCATCACGCCCTTCAAGGCCACCACTGACACCCGTGGTGTCAACTGCCTGCAATGCCATCAAGTGCCTTCGGGCGCGGTCAACGGCGCCATCCGCGTCAGTTATTCATTGGGAGACATGGATGCCACGATGCAGCGGGAGCTGTGGATAGGCGCGATATCCAACATGGTGTTGCTGATGATCGGGGTTATCCTGGTCAATATGTTGCTCAAGAGCTGGTTGTCACGTCCCCTAATGAGCATCATCGATACGGTCACCAAGCGAACCGGCGGCGACAACAGCTCGCGAGCGGAAGTGTTTAGCAGTGATGAGTTGGGGCACCTGGCCGTTTCTTTCAACTCGATGTCAGACAATATGGATGCTTCCAGTGAGCGCGAGCGTGAGCATCAGGAACGCGAACGGCAGATGACCACGGAGTTGAATAACAAGGTCAATATATTGCTGGACGTGGTGAATAAAACTGCGGCGGGTGATCTTAGCGGATCCGTGAGTTTCAACGGCGACGATGCCATCGGGAAATTGGGCGGTGGCCTGCAAGCCATGGTCGATAGTCTGCGCAGTCTGATGGAAGAGCGCCGTCGCGCCATGGACGATTTACAGCAGAAAGTCGACATCACACTGAGTGTGGTGACCCGTGCGGCTGAAGGCGATCTTACCGGTAGACTCGACATGCAGGGCGGAGATGCCTTTGGCCAATTGGCCAAGGGAGTGCAGGGCATGATGGAAAACCTCAGTGCCTTGGTCAATCAGGTGCAACAATCGGGCATACAAGTAACATCCTCGGCCACCGAGATTGCCGCTACCGCCAAGCAGCAGGAAGCCACGGCGGCGGAACAGGCTTCCACGGTCAATGAGATCGTAGCGACCTCGACCGAGATATCGGCGACGTCGAAGGAGTTAGTGAAGACCATGGAGGAAGTGGCCAGGGTGGCGGAAACCACCGCTCACGCCGCCTCCAATGGTCAGAGCGGCCTGGATAAGATGGAATCGACCATGCACCAAGTGGTGGATGCTTCCGCCTCCATCGCCGCCAAGCTCGAAGTGCTCAACGAGAAAGCCGGCAACATCAATACTGTGGTGACCACCATAACCAAGGTTGCCGATCAAACCAACTTGTTGTCGCTGAACGCGGCGATAGAAGCGGAGAAAGCAGGCGAATACGGGCAGGGCTTTGCGGTGGTGGCCACGGAAATCCGTCGCCTCGCCGATCAGACCGCCGTCGCGACCTGGGACATCGAACAGATGGTCAAAGAAATGCAGTCCGCCGTTACGGCGGGTGTTATGAGTGTGGAGAAGTTCTCTGAAGAAGTGCGGCGTAGCGTGCAAGAGGTTGAAACCGTGGGCACGCAGCTGGCGCAAATCATCGAGCAGGTGCAAGCCCTCACGCCGCGATTCGAGAGTGTGCATGAAGGTATGCAGTCGCAATCGCAGGGTGCAGACCAGATTAAGACAGCGATGATACAGCTCAACGAGGCTGCTCAGCAGACCGTCGATTCTTTGCGTCAGTCCAACACCGCCATCGAGCGGCTCAACGACGCCGCACACGGTCTGCAAACGGGCGTGTCGCGGTTCAAGGTGCAAAAGAGGAGCTCGGATTCCGACAACTGGTTGGCGAGTGCTTGATGCGATAGGTGGAGACGAAAATGAACGTCATGTTGCTGTTGTTCAGCGTGGGCGAAGACCGCTACGGGCTGGATGTGGCGCATGTGGTGGAAGTGATTCCCTACATTCCGCTTAAGCGCTTGCCACGCGCGCCTGATTACGTGGCGGGCATGTTCAACTATCGCAATGTGGCGGTGCCGGTGATTGATGTGTCGGCGTTGATTTCGGGCACACCCGCGCGCCGTTTTCTCAGCACGCGCATCATCCTGGTCAATTATCCCGCTGCAAACGGAGGTCGGCATGTATTGGGACTGATCGCCGAGCATGTCACCGAAACGGTAAAGTTCGACCGTTCGGCCTTCATCGCCTCGCGGGTGGGAGTGCAAAACGGCGAGTTTCTCGGTGCCTTGGCCATGGATGACAAGGGTATGGTGCAGTGTCTGGAGGTAGAGAAACTGTTGCCGTCTGAAATGCGTGAGGTGTTGTTCCGAGCCGAGATGCCATCTCCCCCGGTCAGTGGTGCCTCGGCATGACGTTCATAGACATAGAGCAACTCTTACAGGACAGCACCGGCCTGGACAGCGAGTCCATCGGCAGCACGACTGTCAAGCGTGTGGTGCGTATACGCATGGAATCTGTCGGTATCTGCGATGCCGCCGCCTATGTGGCCGAGCTGAAAAATAACCCCAAGGAACTACAGGAGCTTATTGATGAAGTGACGGTACCGGAAACCTGGTTCTTCCGTGACAATGAGCCGTTTCGATATTTCTCCGAATATGTGCGCCGATATTTTGTGCCGCCAGAGAATGGGCGCTTGTTGCGCGTTTTGAGCGTGCCTTGCGCCACCGGGGAGGAACCTTATTCGATCGCCATGTTGCTCAAAGAGATGGGTTTTACTCATCAAACCGCCCGCATTGATGCGGTGGATATCAGTACTCGTGCATTGGGCAGAGCGCGCAAGGCGCTGTATGGGGCTAATTCATTCCGCGGTGACGAGCGCCATTATCGTGATTTGTACTTTGATAAGAGTGAAGACGGCTATCGTTTGCATGACGAAGTGCGCCGCTTGGTGCAATTTCGTCATGCGAATCTGCTCGATGATGGTTTCTTGCCGGGGTCTGGGCTCTACGATGTCATATTCTGCCGTAATGTACTCATCTATTTTAGTCGCGAGCTTCAAGAGAAGACCATGATCAAACTGCACCGACTACTGACGACCAATGGGATATTGTTCGTCGGTCATGCCGAGGGTGGGAGGATGCTCACCGATCTTTATCAATCCCTAAGGAAGTCCGGCACGTTTGCCTTTTGTAAACAGGGAAGTACGCTTGGAGGGAGCAAGGTGGAGGCGCTCGATCAGAGCGCGAAGACGGCCGTGGTCAAACCCCGTCCCAATGCCAAACCGCTAGCGACAACGCCACCCGTCACCCCTTCTAAGCATCAGGACCGTCCGGCCGCAAGGGTAAGCCGCATACGTGATATGCCCCTAGCCGCCACATCTGCTGTTGAAACTGCGGCTAATCCAATAACGCAATTGCATCAGGCGCGAATGCTGGCCGACCAAGGAAAGTTGAGCGAGGCGGCAACGTTATGTGAAAGCTACCTAGGTAAGAATGGCGTTTCGGCTGATGCTTATTATCTCATGGGTCTGATACGTCAAGCGCAAGACCAGCAGGATGCCGCCGCAGAGATGTATCGCAAGGCCGTCTATCTCAATCCAAACCACTACGAAGCATTAATCCACCTGGCCGCGCATGCAGAAGCCAAAGGAGACCGTGTTGCGGCCGCCTCATACCGCAACCGTGCAACGCGTGCCAGCGGCTTGGAGTCTGCTTCATAATTACGTGCGTTGCATCATGCGAAAAGGGAAACGGTCATGAACCAAGCCAAGGCGCTGACTGCCGATCAAGACGAGGTGGTCATTGATGATTGCTGGAATCGTATCGGCGTATGGGGCAAGCAACAGCCGCGCTGCCCTGAGCTGGAGAAAGTTATTCATTGTGCCAACTGTAAGGTGTATTCCAGCACCGGGCGTCTACTGCTGGATCGTAAACCGGATAACGGTTACATCGAGAGCTGGTATGAACAATTACGTCTAGTCCAGCGCAAAAAGGATCATAACGCCACCTCAGTAGTGGTATTTCGCCTTTCTGACGAGTGGTTGGCCTTACCGGCGCGCATGTTCCAGGAAGTCGTTGACATGCGTATCGTCCATCGTGTGCCCCATAGCAAGAGCTCAGTGTTGAAGGGCTTGGTCAATATTCGCGGTGAGTTACAGCTGTGCGTGTCACTAGGGCGGTTGTTGGGTGTGGAAAGACATGGCATCTCAGTAGATGATGCGGCCAGTGGCATTTATGCGCGTATGGTGGTGATTACTGACGGCGAGATGCGCTATGTCTTTCCCGTCAGCGAAGTGCGAGGCATACAACGCTATACGCCGACCGATCTACAAAACGTCCCTGCCACGGCGGAGCGTTGTTCTAATAACTATATGGGCGGCATGTTGAATATCGACGACAAGCAGGTCGGTTGTGTGGATCCTGATTTGTTCTTCTCGGCATTGAAAAGGATGCTCTCATGACGGACAAGGACAACAACAACTTCCTTGTTGACGATTCGATGCTGGAATTGTTCCGACTCGAGACGGATCAACAGACGGCGGCGTTGACCGATGGGCTGCTTAAGCTTGAGGAGCGCCCCGGTACGGCGGAGCACTTGGAACCTTTGATGCGAGCCGCTCATTCCATCAAAGGCGCTGCTAGACTGGTGGGTTTGCCCGATGCGGTGGAACTGGCCCATGGAATGGAGGATTGCCTGGTTGCGGCGCAACGCGGCAAGTTGTCGTTACTGCCCGAGCATGTGGATCTATTGCTGAAGGCTGTCGACATACTACGTGCCATCTCCGATGCGACTAAAGAGGGGGTAGGGCAGTCCGACACTTACCCTGGCGAACGGGCTGAGCTGGTGGCAGCGATGAAATCAGTGCTGGATGGGAAGCCGGTCGAGGCTGCACCTATGCAACCAAGTGCGACACCCTCTCCGGAACCCAAGCGCAAGAAAAGCAAGAAGAAATCCAAGGCTCCAGCTAAGGCCGCTAAGAACGGATCCCAGCCGGCTAAGCCGACGGCCAGCAAAAGTCAGTCAGTGGTGGTCGCGCCGGTCAACGGCGAAGCGATTGATTCCACGATGCTGGAACTGTTCCGTATGGAAGTGGAGCAGCATGGACAGGTCCTCACTGACGGTTTGCTGAGTTTGGAGGCGGAACCCGACTCGTCCGAACGGGTGGAGTCGCTGATGCGGGCCGCGCATTCCATCAAAGGTGCGGCGCGACTGGTTGGGGTGCAGGCGGCGGTCAGCTTGGCGCACCGCATGGAAGATTGCTTGGTCGCGGCGCAAAAAGGTGAGCTGAACTTATCACCCGACGGCATTGATGTGTTGCTGAAGAGCAATGACATGCTGGCCTCTATTGCGGCGCTCACCGATGAGCCGAAAGGGGCCTTTTCCACGGAACAAGAGCAGCACTACGTCGCCTTATTGCAGGCCCTGGATGATGTGCTGGCCGGCAAGCCGATGAGCGAGAGGTTGCAGCCGCCCAGCGAAAATTCAACGCAATCGGAGCACGATGAGGGGCCGTCTACCGCGTCAGAAACCGCGCGAAAAATAGCGGAAGACTCGTCTGGCGCGGCCTTACCTGCTGACCAGTCCGAAGCGCCGGCACCTACTCCTGACAATAATTCACTCCCTATAACTAAGGATACAGCAGCCCCCGCCAAACCCAAGAGTGGCAATGCGCCGCCGACCGACCGGGTCTTGCGTATTCGTGCTGAACAGCTCAATCGTCTCATGGGCCTGGCGGGTGAGTCCATGGTGGAGGCGCGCTGGTTGCGACCCTACGCGGAAAGCATGTTGCGACTCAAACGGCGCCAGGCAGACCTGATTACTTTCTTGGATGTTCTACGTGAAGCGCTGGACGATGGCGTCGATCGTGACAAGGTGCACCGCTTGACACGTGAGGCCCAGGGAAAAGCGGAAGAGTGCCGGCAAATCCTCTCCGATCGCCTCGCTGATCTAGAGTCTTATGATAGGCGTGCGGCCAATCTCTCCAGCCGTTTGCGCCGAGAAGTGGTGGCCAGTCGTATGCGTCCCTTTGGCGATGGCGTGCAGGGCTTTCCACGCATGGTGCGCGACGTGGCGCGTTCGCTCGGCAAGCAAGTTCATTTGTTAGTGGAAGGCCAGGCGACCTTGGTCGATCGCGACATCCTGGAGAAAATTGAGGCCCCGCTCAACCATCTGTTGCGCAATGCCGTGGATCATGGTGCTGAGATGCCGGCTGATCGTATACAAGAGGGTAAGCCGGAGCGCGTCACCATCCGCTTATCCGCTTACCATCAGTCGGGCATGTTATCGGTGGTGGTCGAGGACGATGGTCGGGGCGTCGACCTCAACAAGTTACGGCGTAAGGTCGTTGAGCGCGGCTTGGTCAATCAGGACATGGCTGACAATCTCAGCGAAACCGAGCTGATGGAATTTCTGTTCCTACCCAGCTTTAGTACCAAGGAACAAGTTAGTGAAATATCCGGTCGCGGCGTGGGGCTGGATGTGGTGCACGACGTGGTGCAGGAGATGCGCGGCATGGTGCGTGCGACTTCTCAATTAGGTAAAGGCACTCGATTTCAGCTACAGCTTCCCTTGACCTTGTCGGTGATCCCGGCCCTGTTGGTGGAGATTTGCGGGGAACCCTATGCCTTTCCTCTGGCGCGCATCGAACGTATCTTGCACGTCAATCGCGAAGCTCTGCATGAGGTGGAAGGCCATCAATACATATCGGTGGAGGATCACCATATCGGCTTGGTTTCCGCGCATCAAGTGTTAGGATTTAATGAATCGGCGGACCAGAAAGACATGCTGCCCGTAGTGGTCTTGGGTGAGCGCAAGAACTCCTATGGCCTGGTAGTGGACCGCTTCCTGGGCGAGCGCGATCTGGTGGTGCATGTGATGCCCTCTCAACTCGGTAAAGTCAAGGATATCAGTGCCGCCGCGCTGATGGAAAACGGCGCGCCGCTATTGATTGTCGATGTGGATGACATGTTGCGTTCTATTGAGAAGATCGTCTCGGTCGGACGTCTAAGTCGCGTCGGTCGCGATGCGCAGGAGCAAGAACAAACGCTCCATAAGCGCATACTGGTGGTGGATGACTCGATTACGGTGCGCGAAGTGGAGCGCAAACTGCTCGAGACTTGCGGCTATGAAGTCGAAGTCGCCGTCGACGGTATGGACGGTTGGAATGCGCTGCGCGAGCGAAAATATGATTTGGTCATCACCGATATCGACATGCCGCGTATGGACGGCATCGAGTTGGTCCGTATGATCCGCCAGGAAGACAGCTACCGTAGCCTGCCTATCATGATCGTCTCCTATAAAGATCGTGAGGAGGATCGCGTGCGGGGGCTGGATGCGGGGGCCGACTATTACCTGACCAAGGGTAGTTTCCACGATCAAACATTACGTGACGCGGTCATCGATTTGATCGGGGCCGCTGCGTGAGAGTCGCGATCGTCAATGACATGAGTCTGGCGGTTGAGAGTTTGCGCCGCGTGGTGCAAAGCGTCCCCGAGCATCAGGTCGCGTGGGTAGCACGCGACGGTGCCGAGGCGGTCAAGCGCTGCAGCGAAGACTTGCCCGATTTGATCCTAATGGACTTGATCATGCCGGTCATGAACGGCGCAGAAGCGACACGTAAAATCATGGCCAGTACTCCTTGTCCCATACTCGTCGTCACCAGTTCGGTGGGCGGCAATGCCTCCTTGGTGTTCGAGGCCATGGGGTTCGGCGCCTTGGATGCCGTTCGAACGCCGGTGTTGGCGCATAGCGGCGCCGATGGCGCAGCCGGGTTGCTGCACAAGATCGCCACGATAGAAAAACTTACGCGGACTGGCATGGCGAAGCGGGTCACGCACACCGGCGTGCCCAGACAAGAGAACGTTGGGCAAGATGGCTGCCTGGTAGCCATTGGCGCCTCCACGGGCGGCCCCAAAGCCTTGGCAACGATCTTATCGCACCTGCCGCCGGATTATCCGGCGGGCATCGTCATAGTCCAGCATGTGGATGCGCAGTTCTCGGCCGAATTGGCCGATTGGTTGAACGAGCAAAGTCCGTTGCAGGTGCGCCTGGCACGCGAGGGAGATCGCCCCAAGCCGGGCACCGCGCTGATCGCCGGCACCAATGATCATTTGGTTTTTAATTCAGCGCGGCGTCTCATGTATACCCCGGAGCCGCGCGAGCAGGTCTATCGTCCCTCGGTGGATGTGTTCTTTGACAGTGTGGCCTTGCGTTGGCGTGGGCCGGTGGTGGCGGTGTTATTGACCGGTATGGGGCGCGACGGCAGCCAGGGCATGTTGCGTTTACGCGACAATAAGGTCCACACCATTGCCGAACATCAGTCCACTTGCGCGGTATACGGCATGCCTAAGGCGGCGGTACAGCTCAACGCGGCGGTTGAGGTGCTGCCGGTGCAACACATTTGCCGTGCTCTGATCAAACATTTCCCGCCCGCTGCCGATAAAGGAAGAAGAGGAGCGGCTATATGAGCAAGAAACGGCACATCGAGGCGAATCCGCAAGAGCTGCTCGAAAACGCGGCCTCTTCGGTCACTCGTGTGTTATTGGTCGATGATCAACAGATCGTGGCCGAGGCCATTCGTCGTATGTTGCTGGGCGAGGAGAACATGGAGTATCACTATTGCTCCGATCCCGCCAAGGCCATCGCCGAGGCGGTTGATTTCCAGCCCACCGTCATATTACAGGACCTGGTCATGCCGGACATCGACGGCATGATGCTGCTGCGATTTTTTCGCGCCAATCCGGTTACTAAGTCCATACCGATCATTGTCATGTCCTCCAAGGAGGAAGCCAATATCAAAAGCGAAGCCTTCGAGCTTCAGGCCAGCGATTATCTGGTGAAGATACCCGACAAGATCGAGCTCATCGCCCGCGTCAAGGCGCACAGCCGCAGCTATTTGGCTCAGCAGCAGCGTGACGAGGCCTATCGTCAGCTGCGCAGCATGCAGATTGAGTTGGAGAAAAAGAACAAGGAATTGGAGCGTCTCTCCAGTCTCGACGGTTTGACCGGCATTTCTAATCGCCGCCGCTTCGATGAATATCTGGAGCAGGAATGGCTGCGCGCGGCGCGTGGCAACAAAGTGCTCTCATTGTTGCTGGCCGATATCGATCACTTCAAGACCTTCAACGACAACTACGGTCATCAAGGGGGCGACGATGTGTTGCGGCGTGTCGCCCAGGCTATTGAGAGAGGCGTGCATAGACCAGGTGATTTGTCCGCTCGCTATGGTGGCGAGGAATTCGCGATCATACTGCCCGACACCGACACTGAAGGCGCCGCGCGCGTGGCTGAGGCCATGCGAGTGGCGGTGGATTCGTTGAATATTCCTCACGCTCATTCGACAGCGGCCGATCATGTCACTTTGAGTGTTGGTGTCGCCAGCACCATTCCACGCGAGGGTGGGTTGCCCTCGACCTTGATCGAAAGCGCCGACGAGGCTTTGTACAAAGCCAAGCATTGTGGTCGCAATCGTTGGGTCGCGGCCGATGATGAGGTCGAGTCCACAGACAGAAGTGAAGAAAATGACGAAGAAAAAACCAAGCCCAAGCCGGCCGCGCGTGCCGCGGGTTGAGGGGCGCGCACTACTCCGTCGATGTCTTCCGCAGGTCGGCGTGGATACGCACGGTTTTGACGGCATTGCCGGTGGTTTGCATGATATCGATGGGATAGCCGGCGATAAGGACGCTGGTGCCTGCCACGGGAATGGACTCCAGGTGTTCGAGCATTAAACCATTGATGGTTTTGGGTCCGTCGGTAGGCAGTTCCCAGTGCATCATGCGATTGATCTCGCGTATATAGGCGCCACCATCGACCAGATAGGTCCCGTCTTCTTGCTGCAGTACATCTCGCAGGGTCGCCGCTGTATCGGTGGTAAATTCGCCGACGATTTCCTCGAGGATGTCTTCCAATGTCGCCAGTCCCATAATGTCGCCGTATTCATCCACCACCATTCCGATGCGGCGTTTTTGGCGCTGAAAGTTCAGCAATTGCGTGTTGAGTGGGGTGCCTTCGGGGACGAAATAAGGCTCCCGGGCGATTTCCTGCAGCGATTCCTTGGTCAGTTCACCCTTGCCGAGTAAGTGCAGCGCATTGCGTAAATGCACGATGCCGATGACATGATCGATGTTCTCTTTGTAGATCGGCAGTCGCGTGTGTTGGCTGGTGGTGAGGAACTCTATGATGTCATCAAGACTGTTGTCGACGTCGATGCCGATGATGTCGTTGCGCGGTACCATGATGTCTTCCACGGTCACTTTTTCCAGATCAAGGATGCTGAGGAGCATGCGCTGGTGACGGCGCGGGATGAGGGCGCCGGCCTCATTGACCACGGTGCGCAATTCTTCGCGACTCAGTTGTTGCATGCCTTCTTCCTGGCGGGTGATACCAAACAGGCGCAGCAAGGTGTTGGCGATCCCGTTGGTGACCCACACCACCGGGCGGAGCAGCTTCATCAACACGATGAGCACATAGGAAACGGGAAAGGCGATACGCTCGGGGTGCAGCACCGCCAAGGTTTTGGGCGTGACCTCGGCGAAGATCAGTATCACCAGCGTGAGCAGGCCGCTGGCTACGGCGATGCCCGCTTCGCCTAATACGCGCAGGGCGATGACGGTGGCCACCGCCGAGGCGAGAATGTTGACGAAATTATTGCCCAGCAGGATCAAGCCGATGAGCCGGTCGGGTCGCTCCAATAAGGTGGACACCAGTTTCGCCCCGCGATGGTTGGCTTGCGTCAAGTGGCGCAGCCGATAGCGATTGATGCTCATCATCGCCGTTTCCGAGGCGGAGAAGAACGCGGATAAGACGATGGAAGCGACGAGTACGCTTATCAGTAAACCTAGTGAAATATCATCCATGTCTTTTGCGTGTCTGTGAGATAGCCGAAAGAGGGAGCGTGGCGAATGCGACATTCGCCGTTATAAAGTCGTCACTGTTGGGTGTGTGGTTCCCCATGAGGGTGTATATAGTCGTTGGTGTTCAGCGTTGCAGCAAGATTTCCAGCACCCATTTGCTGCCCAGGTAGGCCAGCAACAGGGCGATGAAGCCGCTCATGGTCCAACGTATGGCCGTGCGTCCGCGCCAGCCGAAGCGCCAGCGGCCGATGAGCAATACTGCAAACACCAGCCAGGCGATGATGGAAAGCACTGTTTTGTGGGCCAGATGTTGGGCGAACATGTCCTCGAGATAGACGGCGCCGCTGATCAAGGAAATGCTTTGCAGTACGAAACCGATGCCTATCATTTGGAACAGCAGGCTTTCCATGGTCTCTAGCGGTGGCAAGGCGCGGATGAATCCACCGGGTCGTTTGCGATGCAAATGGCGGTTTTGAATGGCCAGCAGGATGGCTTGCCCCGCCGCGATGCTGAACAGGCTGTAGGACAATATTGAGATCAGAATATGTATTCTTAGCGTGGTGGCCGTAGCGCCGCTCAACACATGGGTGGAGGGGAAAGCGTATTCCAGGGCCAGCGCCATCGCGGCCAGCGGCAGCACGGCGATGCCGAGATTCTCCATCGGTTGTGACAGAGCGGCGATCAGCACCAGCAAGGCGATCAGCCAGGAAAGTAGCGAAACTGTATTAAAAAACCCCAGGTTGAGGCCGCTAACCTCGAACAGGTTGTGGTACAACACGACGGCATGCAGAGCGGCGGCGACCAGGCCGATGACCAAAATGCCGGTTTTTTTGGAGGGTGCCGCGGCACCGCGCGCCAGGCGCAAAGCCAAACGGGTGCCGGCCACGAGGTAAAGTAGGATGGCGCTGATGGCGATAACAGTAGTGTTCATGGGCAGAAACTGCGACTCAACAGCGCGCATGATGGCATACCTGCCTAGGGAGAGAAAGGGTTCGTGTACCCAGCATTGATCATCGGAACCGCGCCGGGACGCGGGCTAGGCGCGGGCAACCGCGCAGCAAGGGATTGGATGTGACCCTCTATGAAACTGCGGATACTGGGATGTAGCGGAGGCGTGGGTAGTGGTTTGCGAACCACTTCTCTCCTCATTGACGAAGACGTGCTTATCGACGCGGGCAGCGGCGTGGGTGATTTGACCTTGCAGGAAATGGCCAAGATTCGTCACATCTTTCTTACTCATTCTCATCTCGATCATGTTGCCTTCATCCCCTTGCTGCTAGACAGCGTCTTCGAACGAGTGCGCGAGCCGGTCATCGTGCATGGCTTGCCGGAGACCTTGGCCGCCTTGCAGCAGCATATTTTCAACTGGATCATATGGCCCGACTTCGCCGTGTTGCCCAGCCCGGAATGCCCGGTGCTGGGCTATCAAGTCATGCAGCCGGGTGAGGTGGTCAGGGTGGGTGAGCGCAGTTTCGAGTCCATCCCCGTGGCCCACGCCGTGCCGGCGGTGGGTTATCGGGTGGCCTGCGCCGGCGGTGTGTTCGCCTTCAGCGGCGACACCTCCACCAATGACAGCTTTTGGAGCGCGCTCAATGCCCATGAACGCCTGGACCTGCTCATCGTGGAGACGGCTTTCCGCAATTCAGAGTTGAACTTGAGCCAGCTCGCCAAGCACTACTGCCCCAGTCTGCTGGCCGATGACCTTAAAAAGTTGCGTCACCGCCCCGCCATCTACATCACCCATAACAAACCCGGTGAGGAACACACTATCCACACTGAGTTGAGCGCCGCCAGCGAGGGCGTCACCTTGCATAGTTTGAGCGGCGGCGAGGTGTTCCAGTTATAATCCCGTTCCCCGCTTGGGGATGACACCACTAGCTACGGCTGCGTTGCGGCCGACGGGATGCAGCATGTTCGAGAATCTTACCCAGCGGCTCGGCCGCACCTTGAAAAACCTGCGCGGGCAGGGCCGTCTCAGCGAGGACAACATCAAAGAAGCCTTGCGCGAAGTGCGTATGGCGCTGTTGGAGGCCGATGTCGCCCTGCCGGTGGTGCGCGAATTCATCGAGCATGTGCGTGCGCGCGCGGTCGGTAAGGAAGTGGTGGAAAGCCTCACGCCCGGCCAGGCGCTCATCGGCGTGGTGCGCGACGAAATGATCACGTTGATGGGGCAGGCTAACGAGGATTTGTCCCTCAACGTGCAGCCGCCGGCCGTCATCCTCATGGCCGGCCTGCAAGGCTCGGGCAAGACCACCACGGTGGCCAAGCTGGCGCGTTTCCTCAAGGAGCGCCGCAAGAAATCGGTCCTGGTGACTAGCTGTGACATCTATCGTCCGGCAGCGATCGAGCAATTGCACACCCTGGCGCAAGAAGTGGGCGCCGCCTTCCATCCCAGTGATCCCAGCCAAGATCCGGTAGTGATCGCGCGGGGTGCCCTGGACGCGGCGCGTAAGCAGTTTGCGGACGTGGTCATTGTCGATACCGCCGGCCGATTGCATGTGGATGAGGCCATGATGGACGAAATCCAACGTCTGCACGCCGCGCTCAACCCCATCGAGACCCTCTTCGTGGTCGATAGCATGACCGGCCAGGACGCCGCCAACACCGCCAAGGCCTTCAGCGACGCCCTGCCGCTGACCGGTGTGGTGCTCACCAAAACCGACGGCGACGCGCGCGGCGGTGCGGCCTTGTCGGTACGGCATATCACCGGCAAACCGATCAAATTCCTTGGCGTGGGTGAGAAGACCGCCGCGCTGGAGCCTTTCCATCCCGAGCGCGTCGCCTCGCGCATTCTTGGCATGGGCGATGTGCTGTCGCTGATCGAGGAGGCCGAGCGCAGTATCGACAAGGACAAGGCGCAGGAATTCGCCACCAAGATGAAGAAGGGCAAGGGCTTCGACTTGGAGGATTTCCGCGACCAGATGCGGCAAATGCGCAGCATGGGGGGCATCGCCGGCCTGCTGGACAAACTGCCCGGCATGTCCAACGTCCCGGATAGCGTAAAGAATCAGGTCAACGACAAGGAATTCGGGCGTTTGGAGGCGATTATCAATTCCATGACCGCCAAAGAGCGGCGCCGGCCCGACATCATCAACGGACCGCGCAAGCGGCGCATCGCCGCCGGCTCGGGTACTCAGGTTCAGGACGTCAACCGTTTACTCAAGCAATTCACCCAAATGCAGAAGATGATGAAGAAAATGGCCAAGGGCGGTATGGCTAAGCTGATGCGTGGCTTGGGGGGCAAACTGCCAGGGAAGATGCCATTCTGAGGCCCCATCTGCGCGCTCTCCCTCAATAAGGAGCGGGGGGAGGGGGTCTAAGACGCTGTAGGCTTATTAACCCGCGCTTCCCATTTGGCGGAAAATGCGTACAATATCGCGCTTTTACCCCCGCCCCATTCCGGGGCGCCGTGCGGGTAACCGATTTCGTTTTTAATCGTTTTTATTTAAGGATACGCAACAACATGGTAACCATTCGTTTAGCGCGCGGCGGCGCCAAAAAGCGTCCGTTCTATCACATCGTGGTGACCGATAGCCGCAATCCTCGCGGCGGTCGTTTCATCGAGCGCGTGGGCTTTTTCAATCCTGTGGCCATGGGCAGCGAAACGCGCCTGCAGGTCAACGGTGAGCGCGTCAGCTACTGGTTGTCCCAGGGCGCCCAGGCTTCCGAGCGCGTCGGCAAGCTCCTCAAGGAGCAGGCCAAGCAGTAACGAGTGCAGCGCCCCTGTCCCTGCTGGGCCACGGGCAGGCGCAGGCGTGAACGCAATGAGTGAGGTGGACGAGGGCAGCGCACGCAAGGTGATCGTCGGCCGTGTGGCGGGTGTCTACGGTGTGCGGGGCTGGGTCAAGGTGCTTTCCTACACCGAGCCTCCCGAGCAAATATTGGATTTTCAGCCGTGGCTGGTAGGCGACGGCGCCACCTGGCGGTCCATGTCCATGACGGCGGGACGCGTGCACGGCAAAGGCTTGGTCGCTCAGTTGGCGACCATCCAAGATCGGGATGTCGCGGCGACCTTGGTCGGAGCAGAGATCGCGGTGCGACGCGAGCAGTTGCCCGCCTTGGCCCGGGACGAGTATTACTGGACCGATCTGGAAGGTCTGCAAGTGGTGACCACCGAGGGCATTGAACTGGGGGTGGTGGACCATTTTTTCGAGACCGGCGCCAATGACGTCATGGTCGTGCAAGGAGAGCGCCAGCGCTTGATTCCCTATGTACGGGACGACGTGGTGCGAGCGGTGGATTTGGTGCACGGTCGCTTGGTCGTGGACTGGGACCCGGAGTTCTGAGCGGTGCGCTACGATGTCATCACCCTGTTTCCGGACATGGTGCAAGCGGCGGCCCGCTGCGGCGTGACGGGTAAGGCCATCGAACGCGGCGACGTGACCTTGGCGACCTGGAATCCGCGCGATTACACCACGGATCGTCATCGCACGGTGGATGATCGGCCTTACGGTGGCGGTCCGGGCATGGTGATGCGGGTAGCGCCCTTGCGCGAGACTCTTCGCGCGGCGCGGGCGGCGGCGCCCACGAGCCGGGTGGCTTATTTATCGCCGCAGGGGCGCGCGCTCGACCAGGCCGGCGTAGCGGAATTGGCGGCGCGGCCGGGGCTGATCTTGCTGGCCGGACGCTACGAGGGCATCGATCAACGGCTGATCGAGGCCGAGGTGGACGAGGAATGGTCCATCGGTGATTACGTTTTGAGCGGCGGCGAGCTGGCGGCACTGGTGATCATCGACGCTGTGACGCGCTTGTTGCCCGGCGTGTTGGGCCATGAAGAGTCGGCGGAGCAGGATTCCTTCGCCGCCGGATTGCTGGATTGCCCGCACTACACGCGTCCGGAAGAGATCGCCGGGCGATCGGTGCCGGGGGTGCTGTTGGGCGGTGACCATGCCGCCATCGCCCGTTGGCGCATGCAGCAGGCGTTGGGCCGGACTTGGCTACGGCGCCCGGATTTGTTGGAGAAGTTGACGCTGAGCACCGAACAGCGTCGTTTGTTGGACGAATTTATCCACGCGCACTCGGCCTGAGCGGCCGGGGCCGTGGACCTAGACAATGAGTGAGTTGGGGATAGTCATCATGAGCAATATCATCGAGCAGCTCGAAGCGGAACAACTGAAGACCGACGTACCCGTATTCGGTCCTGGCGACACCGTGGAAGTGCAGGTCAAAGTCAAGGAAGGCAACCGCGAGCGTTTGCAGGCCTTCGAAGGCGTAGTCATCGGCAAGCGCAATCGCGGTTTGAACTCCGCGTTCACGGTGCGCAAGGTGTCGCACGGTGAGGGCGTGGAGCGTACCTTCCAGACCCACAGCCCTTTGGTGCAGAAAATTACTGTCAAGCGTCGTGGTGATGTGCGGCGCGCCAAGCTGTATTACTTGCGTGAGCGCTCCGGCAAATCGGCGCGTATCAAAGAAAAGCTGTAATCAGCCACGCCATGGGCGTTACCCGCAGCGGGTCGAGAAACGGGCAGTGCCGTTTTCTCGGTCCGCTGTGCGTTTTTGTGGGGGTGTTGCTGCTGCTGTCACGCCCAGCGCCGGCCGATGTCTATACCGAATGGGACAGGCTTGCGGCGGAGGGCGCTTGGAGTCTCGCCGCCGATATCCTCGCCGCCGCCCAGCCCGCGCATGACGCCGATCCCGCTGCGTGGGAAGCCTGGGAACAGCGGCATATCAAGGTTTTGTCCTCCGCCGAACAGTGGCCCGAGCTGCTGGCGCGCGTCGCGCAACACCCCGCTCAGTTGTCACCGTCCTTTCAGGCTTGGGCACAAACGCGTGCCGCCGAGGCCGAATTGGCCTTGCACCAGCCGGCCGCGGCGCGGGCCCGCTTACAGCGATTGATCTGGACCACACCTCGTGAGCTGGCGGATGCGCAATTGCCTGGCTGGCAACGCCTGGTGCTGCGCAGTTATCTCGAAGAAGGCTTGATCGACGACGCCTACACCGCTCTGCAGCGCTACCGCCACGAATATGACCCCGCCGCCGATACCGCGACCTTATTGCTCGCGATGCACATCCTGTTGCGCGCCGAGCGGGGCGCCGAGGCGCTGCCCGACTTGGAGAAATCGAGCGACCCCTTGGTACGTGCCTGGCAGGTTTGGGTCGCCTTGCACAGCGACGTGCTGGGTGCCGCCGCCGCAGCGGAGAAGGCGACGCGCTTGGCGCACGCGCCCGACCCGCCGCCCATTGCCCGTCACCGCGCTTGGCTGACTGTCGCCGAGGCGGCGGCACGCCTAGGTGACGAGACCCAACGCTTGGCGGCGCTGGAACAGGCAGTCGCCTGGGGTGATCCGCAGGAGGAGGGTGACCCGCGCAGCGAACCGTCGTTCGTGGCCAGCGTAGACGCCCTCTGGGAGGCGTATATGAATTACGGTCGGGTGCTCGCCGAGCGCGCGCGACTCGATGTCGCCGATACGCAAGCCTGGTTCGATACCGCTGCACTGCTGCGCGAACAAAAGCCGCTCGAAGCGCGCGCGGTGTTGGCGCGTCTGGCTTGGGAAGGGGCCGACCCGGCCTACACGCCGCTTGCTCATCAACAATTCACCGCTTTGTTGCGCGCGGCGCCGGCCGGGGACGTCTTGCTTAAGGCCTTGTATCTACACACGTCACGTTTTCTCACTTTGGCAGCAGTGCCGGCCATCGTGCGCTACCGCTTGGTTGATCAGGCCTTGGAGCAGGGTGACGCCACGCTCGCGGCGCGTTTGCTGGCCGACCTGACCCAACCACCGCCCGGGACGGACGCGGTGTCTTGGCAGTTACAACAGGCGCGCGTGGCGTTACGCGCCGGTGCGGTGGAAACGGCCATGCAGGGCTTGGCGCCCTTGCTGGACGCCCCCGAGGCGCTGGACCCGGCGAATCGCGAGCGGCTACTCGACATGGCGCTGGACCTGCAAGCGGTGCAAGAACATGATGCCGCCTTGATCTTGCTACGCGCTATCGCCAATTGGGATGGTGAGCAAGACGCGCACGACGCGCGCGATGTTTCGGCCGATGCCGGACTCGTTTGGTTCGCAGTGGGGGAGTCACTGCGTGGGCGCAGTGAGTTCGCCGAGGCGGCGCGCGCCTATTTGCGCGCAGCGCAGGCCTCCAGCGCTGACAGTTGGGGGGATATCGCCCGTGAGCGTGCTGTCGGAGCGCTGATCGATGCGGGATATCCCGACGATGCGCGACGCGTGTATCAGCAGCTGCTGGCACGCAGTGACGATCCTTCCCGGTTCATGCTATTGCGGCAGCGCCTCGATCACGTGCAGGTACGCTCCGCCACCGGTCAGCCATGAAGCGCAGTTCGCCGCCAGACCACCTAGGTCAGCATGACGTGACCTATCACACTATCATCGCTACGCCGTGGGAGGGTGTACGGTTGGGTTTGGTGATGCACGACGGTGCGTTATGCCAAGTCGATTTCCTGGATGCGTCGACCGCGACGCGCAGTGCACGTGATCCGATCCTGCGCGAGGTCGTCGCCCGATTGCAGCAGTATTTCCTTGAATCGCGCACACCGTTGGATGTTCCGCTGGCGCTGGCCGGCACGGAATTTCAACGCCGCGTTTGGGCGGCGCTGCGGCGCATCCCCGTCGGCATCACGCGCCACTACGGCGATCTGGCCCGCGAGTTGGGGAGCAGCGCACGGGCGGTGGGCGGGGCGTGTCGCGCCAATCCCGTACCGGTGTTCGTGCCCTGTCATCGGGTTGTGGCACGCCATGGGCAGGGTGGTTTCATGGGGCAAACCGAGGGCGCTGCCGCACGCCTCAAAGCGGCCTTATTGGCGCATGAAGTGGCGCATCCACGCGATGACTGACAAACCGCAAGTTGGCGAGAGCCAACAGGCTGTGATCGAAGCATTTCTCGACGCGCTGTGGATGGAGCGTGGTTTGAGTGATAACACTTTGGTGGCATATCGGACCGATTTGCAGGGCCTCGGGCGGTGCCTCGCGCAGCGCGGGTCTACGCTGCTGGATGCCACCCGCGAAGAATTACTCAGCTATCTCGCGCAGCGCGTCAATAACGGCGCGCGAGCGCGCTCCACGGCGCGCTTGGTGTCCAGCTTGCGGCGCTTTTATCAATACCAAGTGCGGGAAGGGCGCTTGCAAGCGGATCCCAGCGCCCGTATCGAAACGCCGAAGTTGGGGCGCGGTCTGCCCAAGGCGCTGACTGAACACGACGTGGAAGCACTGTTGAACGCGCCCGCCGTGGCCACCCCGCTGGGCTTGCGCGATCGCGCCATGCTGGAAGTGTTGTACGCCTGTGGTTTACGGGTGAGTGAATTGGTGGGCTTGCCGGTGAGCCAAGTCAATTTGCGCCAGGGCGTGGTGCGCGTGCTGGGCAAGGGCGCCAAGGAACGCTTGGTGCCGATGGGGGAAGTGGCGGTGGAATGGATAGAAAGCTACCTCGCGCACAGTCGAGCGGAGCTGATCAAAGGGCAGCAGAGCGATGCCCTGTTCGTCACCCAGCGCGGCGCGGGCATGACTAGGCAGGCGTTTTGGCAGCTCGTCAAGCGTTATGCTCGGCAGGCCGATATCAAAGTGGACTTCTCGCCGCACACGCTGCGTCATTCTTTCGCTACCCATTTACTTAATCACGGGGCGGATTTGCGGGCGCTGCAAATGCTGCTCGGACATAGTAATCTGTCCACCACGCAGCTTTATACCCAAGTGGCGCGCGAGCGGCTCAAGAGCGTGCACGCGGCCCATCATCCGCGTGGCTGAGGGAACCCCGGCGACGCGCCGTTGCCCAACCGAAACAGACACTTCAAGAGAGAGCAGACGATGCGTAAACAATGGTTGTTAATGATGTTGACGATGGCCGCTTTGGCGACGACTGCCCAGGCCCAAGACGGTGCACCGGCCGAGCTGCGTGAGACCTTGAAAAGTATCGTACCCGATATGCAGCCCGATTCGGTGCGCAAGAGCGCCATGACGGGTTTATATGAAGTGAGCTACGGACCCGAAGTGATTTATATCAGCGCCGATGGCAAATACCTGCTGCAAGGTGATCTCATCGACGTGGGGACGCGCGAGAATTTGACCGAGGTACGTCGTGCCGTGGGTCGCAAGCAAGTCATCGATGACATCAAGAAATCGAGCATGATCGTGTTCGCACCCGCCGAGCCCAAATACACCATCACCGTTTTTACCGATGTGGATTGTACGTACTGCCGCAAGCTGCATGGTGAAATGGCCGATTACAATCGTGAGGGCATTGCCGTGCGCTATCTCGCCTTTCCGCGCGCGGGCGTGAATAGCAAGTCCTATCATAAGATCGTCAACGTATGGTGCGCCAAAGATCAACGCGCTGCCATGACTCGCGCCAAGCGCGGTGAGGCATTGGAGAAAGGGACTTGCGATCATCCCGTGCGCGATCATCTGAAGGCCGCCGAACGTTTGCGCGTCTCCGGCACACCCACCCTGGTGCTTGACGATGGCACCGAGTTCGCCGGTTATGTGCCCGCCAAGCAACTTCGTCAGGCGCTCGATCAAATGCACGCCGCCGCGCGTTGATCGCAGCGTGATCAGATTACCTGACCCCAGATACCGCCTCTTAGGGCGAGTGTGTCTTCCCGATTGATGAGTGATATTAACTCGACACGGCACCTTCCCCCATTGCACTGAGCACGCCTTCACTCTTCTAGGGGAAAGCTTGGGATGGGGGCGCAAGGGCTGCCCAATCCGTGCGCTCTTCTTCCCCCCTCATCCATTCGACTTCCTGCGCAGGCGCTACCAATTCCCTGCGAGCGTGGCTTGATTGCAGAAGAGCACTTCACTAATTCTTGCCGGGATATCTTCTTCTGCGGGAGTGAGCAAGGCTATCGATATCAATCTTCGTCCATCACGACACTCGCCGCGCAGGCGGTGAACAGCAGGAGACTGCGCACGCGCCGATCCGGCCATAGCCGCTGTACACCCTCGCAATACCAGCGTAATTGTTCGCGGTAGGAGGCAGCGAGACTGTCCAGGGTGGCGGCATCGGCGCTGCGATGCGTCTTGTAGTCCACCACGATACATTCGTCGTCCGTGACCACTAACCTATCGATGATGCCATGCACCAAGCGATTTTCGTGAAGGTATTGGATGGGCACTTCGTTGTAAGCCTGTCGGTAACGGCGCGCATCGAACAGTGTCGCGAACTGTGCGTGAGTCACGATGCCCAGCGCTTCACGAGTCCATGTTTCTAGCGCCGGATCCTCCTCAGTCAACTCCAACTCGTTGGCCACAACACGCCGTGCACGTAGAGGATCAGGTGCCGTGTCCGCGCTCAAAAGCTCGATCAAGCGATGGATGGCCAGGCCCCGTTGCCTGTCAACAACGTCCGCTGTGTGCCGATCTTCGTCATCCCTTTTCGCGAGGAGAGAGGATTGCGTGGCGCGGCTGGGTGCGATTTCCAGTTCGTCTATCGTTACGCACAAGGGTCGAGCAAGACGCGCATCGATAGGGGGCATGGCAGTCTCGTCAGGCTTGGGTGCGGTCGCGCCGGCCAAGGGCATAGCGCCGCTTTCATGATGCCAAGTCTGAGTCAGCGCCGCATTGTCTACGCCCAAGCGTGCGGTGATGAGCCCGTACCAGCCTAAATCGTCGCCACGTCCCGGTTCACAGCCGGTAACAAACAGCATTTGCTTGGCGCGGGTCAGCGCGACATAAAGCAAATTGGCCTGTTCGCGCTCTTCGTCAGTTTGTTGTTGGCCGAGCACGGTTTGCGTGATGCTATCCAGTTCGGCGCTCTTGCCCGGCAATAGGAAATGCGTGGGCCGCGCACTGTCGGTAGGCCAACGCACCAAGGCTTGATAAGCGCGCGCAGCAGGGCGTGCGGCGGCGCTATCGGCTAGAAATACCATGGGCGCCTCCAAACCTTTGGAAGCATGGATTGTAAGGATGCGCACGCTGCCTTCGGGTGCGTGACGGGGGGCTTCGTCGGGTGCGTCATCATCGCTGATGCGTATGTCCTCTAAGCGATGTAGAAAATGACTCAAGCTCGGGTAGCGGCCGCTGTCTACTTCGAGAGCGAGTTCGATGAAGCGTGTGAGGTTGGCGCGCACGCGCGTGCGCAGCACCGTAGGGAAGGCCGCTTCGAAGCGCGCCGGCACATCTCCTTCAGAAAAAATACGGTCCAGTAAATCGTGTGCCGGCAGTTGTGACGCCAGACTATGCCAATGTGGCAGCCAGCGCGCGGCGCGGGCGAGCGGGGAACCGGCCGTGCAATTCGGGCCTAGCGCCAGGAGCCGATCCATCCAGGGCCCGCCATTTTGTTGCGCCAAATGCATCAGATCTTCATCGCCGGCGTCGAACAGCGGCGAGCGCAGCACCGTGGCCAGGGCGAGATCGTTGTAAGGTGTGATGAGCGTGTTGAGCAACGCCACCATATCGCTGATTTCCAGGCACTCCAGCAGCGTGCCGCGATCGGCGCCCAAATAAGGAATGCCCGCGGCGCGCAAGGCGGCTTCGTAGGCGTGCACATGGCTGCGGTGACGCACTAGGATCATGATGTCGTCGTAACCGAGTGGGCGCGCCGCCGCGCCCGCACCGACCATGACGGGCTGGGTCATTAATGCCGTAATACGCCCGGCGATCATGCGACCTTCTTGGTGATACCGTGTGTCCTCGGCGACGAAGCGCGGCATGAGCAGCGGATCGCGCAATCCCGTGGTGGGCGCATTGGCGTTATCCTCATTGGCGCGAATCAGCGGCAACACTTCCACTCGCCCCCATAATTCATCGCGATGGGTGGAGTGGGTTTCGAAGTGAGCGAGACGCGTGCGTAACTGGCCCTCGCTGAAGACTAGATTAACGAAATCGATGATCGCGGGCGCCGAGCGCCAGGACGTGCTGAGGGTATGCGTGCTGGCGTGCAAGTGCTCGCTTAACCATGACTGTGCGGTGCCCAGCAACGCGGCGTCGGCGCGGCGGAAACGATATATGGATTGCTTGCCGTCACCGACCATGAACACACTGCGCGTTCGCTCGGTTTCACCCGCCGCCAATTCGCGCAACAGCGGCAGCAGCAGCCGCCATTGCGTGGGATTAGTGTCTTGAAACTCATCGATTAATAAATGATCGAGGCGTTGGTCGAGTTTGTACTGCACCCAATGCGCGTTATCGGCATGGCTGAGCAGCAAATAGGCCTTCCACTCCAAATCGCCGAAGTCAAGGACACGCCGCTCGATTTTGATGCGTTGATAATGCTCGAGCAGAGCTGAGCCTGAGATATACCAAGCGTGCGACAATTGATGGGTGCGATGACGATAGTAGATGTCTTGCAGCGTTTGCGCCGCCGTGCACAGCTCGCTGTGTAATGTGAGCAAACGCGCCAATCCCGCGGTTCCCAGGGCCTTTTCCAAAGGCTTGCTGGCCTTGAGCGCGCGCGGTGTGCTTTCCTTAGTGAGGAACGCGCTGGAAAAAGCATAGCTGCGTTGCACGGGCAGGGCGTGTTCATCGAGTACGACGCTGAGCTTTTCGGCCCGCTCCAGGTGTAGCTTGGTTGCGTGTTTCACCAAGAGTTGCACGTATTCCTGAGTCCGTTCATGCAAGGTGTCGGTGTACAAGCTGGACCAGGGATCTGTCCCCGGAGTGATTTGTAGTTGTTTGGCCAGCGCGGCGGAGGCTCCATCGTTGGGTTGTTCGAGTCCGTAGGTGTATGCCCACCAATCGCTGCGCTGATGCAGAAACTGCGTCAGTGCGTCTCGGGCGCTGTGGTGACTAGCGCAATGGTCGAACAGATATTCCAAGGCACGCCCCACCTCGCCATCGGGGTGCGCCGTCGCGTTGCTCAGCAACGCTTCCCAACTCTCACGCCGTAGCAGGGCTTCGCTGTCCACCAAGTCGAAGCCGGCCGGTACCTCCGCTTCCAAGGGAAAGCGCCGCAGTAAATCCTGGCAGAAGGCATGAAAGGTGGTGGCGCGTACGCGGCGGTGATCGCGCAGTTGGCGTTCATACAGACTCATCGCGTTGTTCAACAAGCGCGGCGTGGGTTCCATGCCCATGGTGATGAGGGCCTTGGTCAGTTGCGCGGGCTCCATGCAGGCGAGTTCATGCAAACGTTGGGTGAGCCGGGTGTGCATTTCCGCCGCCGCCTTGCGCGTGAAGGTGATGGCCAGGATGCTGTCCGGCGCGGCGCCCTCCAGTAGCAGGCGCAGCAAGCGCGTCACCAATAGATAGGTTTTTCCGGTGCCGGCGGAAGCGAGGACGGTGGCGCTGGCGTGGGGGTCGGTCGCCGTGAGCGTGGTGGACTTTATGGACATGGCGGCAAGGATACTGAGTGCTCGCCAGGGGGTAAAGTGCGTGCGCGTTTGGCGCCCCGAACACGATTCGAACGTGTGACCTTCCCCTTAGGAGGGGGATGCTCTATCCAGCTGAGCTACCGGGGCGGAGGTGGTGTGCCGCGCAAGTGGCGGGGATTGTACACCAGGGGGGTAGGGGCGTCATGCTAGCGGCTGAACGTGACGCTGGAGGTGTTGGACTGTCTATGGCGGTGTGCGGCGCGTGCATGTGCGCCGTTGGCACGTGGGAACACAAGTGAAAATGGTGGAGCGGAGGAGGATCGAACTCCCGACCTTCGCATTGCGAACGCGACGCTCTCCCAGCTGAGCTACCGCCCCGATACGTTTAAAATCAGCTGGTTACTGTGTCCCAGCGTGTAGGCG
>CALZJG010000100.1 GCA_945787555.1 uncultured Chromatiaceae bacterium
ATATGCCGACGAGCGACATCAGCCAGCCGGTCCCAAGAACCACGAGCAGTGTGGTCGCCACAAAGAGCTCAGAACTCCGTGTCTCGGCGATAATGCGGTAGACAGGCCGCAAGATCAGTCGCCCGACGGCGAAAACCAGGACCAGCACCACAGCCGCCTTCACGACCGCGAACCCCATGGCCGTAATGAACGATCCTTCTCCTTCACCGAGCAGGGTGACCAGCATCAGGAGGGGTACTATGGCGAGATCTTGAAAAAGCAGTACGGCGAATGAAATATTTCCAAATGGTGTCGCCCGTTCGCTCCTCTCGACCAGAAGTTGAAGAACAAACGCCGTGGACGACAGCGCTAAGCCGCCACCGATGATTATGGCCGCTTCTTCGGTAGCGCCAAGAGCCCAGGCAACACCGCCGATGAGACACCCCGTGAGGGTTACCTGTAATGCGCCAAGTCCGAAAACGTAACGGCCCAATGAGCGCAGACGCTCCACCGAGAATTCCAGCCCAATCATGAAGAGAAGAAATACGACGCCGAGTTCCGCCAGTGTATGCGCGCTCTCCGTGTCTCTTATGACCGCTAGCCCGTGTGGTCCGACAAGGATGCCCGCCGCAAGGTAACCAAGCACAGGACTCGTCCGCAGGCGTCGGAACGCTGGCACCACGACAACGGCGGCCACCAGAAAAATCAGAACGTCGTATAAGATTTCCGAATCCTTCAATCGGTCTCTCCAGAACGATTTGAGCGCCCCTTACGCTGCCGGGCTATCCATAAAGCTCCCTCCCAAGAATCAAGCGGTTACCCCATTTCTCGGGCATTCCTCGGTCTCGATAAAAGCCATCGCCGAATGGCCTTATGAAGTTCCATTACAATCAGCACGGTGAGTGCTATCCCCAGCAACTCCAGCCAGTGTTGTGGCGTTACCGGCTGGATATGCAGCACATCACTAATCCAGGGCGTGTACATAGCGCCAATATGCACTAGTTGTGCGGCAGCCGTACCAATCAGAAGTATCGGATTGCGTAATGGATTGTGTCGAAATACCGAGCGTACTTCGGATCGACAGTTGAACACGTGGACGTTCTCGAACAACACCATCAGTAACAAGGTCCCATTGCGTGCCTCGTCCAAGGTAAAACCTCTAGCGATGAGCCCGTGGAAGACAAGAAAGGCGACAGTCCCGATGGCCAACGCCGAGATAACTACCCGCTCTATCATGAGTCGATTGAAGATGGGTTCTCGTGGTGATCTTGGTGGATGACGTAATTCGTCGCCTTCGCCGGGTTCAAACGCCAGGGCCACATCCTGAATCCCATTGGTTACCAGATTCAACCAAAGCAACTGCACAGCCAACAGAGGTAGAGGCAACCCAGTCAACAAGGCCAGTGTAAACAGCACCAACTCCGCAGCGCCGGTGGAGATCAGGAGATAAATCACTTTGCGTACGTTCGCATAGGCGACACGCCCCTCTTCGACACCCGCGACAATCGAAGCAAAATTGTCGTCGGTGATGATGAGGTCGGCTGTTTCCCGCGCCACATCGGTCCCGCTCATACCCATGGCGATCCCCACCTGGCCAACGCGTAGTGCCGGTGCATCGTTGGCTCCGTCTCCGCTGACCGCCACAAAATGTCCATTCCGTTGCAGGGATTGAACGATGTCCAGCTTTTGGCGTGGCCCCACGCGCGCGAAGACCCGCGCCTTGTGGGTGAGCTGGTCAATCGTTCCAGAATCAAGCGCCAGCCGCAATTCGGGGCCGGTCACTAACTGGTCGGCGCGTTCCACCATGTCTAATTCTTGCGCAATGGCAAGGGCGGTAGCGGGGTGGTCGCCAGTGATCATTGCGACCTCAATGCCCGCCTGCCGACATGCTGCGACAGCGCCCTTCGCCTCCGTGCGCAATGGATCGATAATCCCCACCAGGCCAACGAGTGTCAGCCCCCGCAGATGCTCTTCGGTAAATATCTCACCCGAACTCAGTTCAATCTCGCCGGCAGCCAAGGCAAGCACCCGATACCCATCATTTGCCAGTGTATGAGCCTGTTGCTCGATCAGAGCCTGCTCCATGGGGAGATCTTGGCCAGGCGTCGCCATGGTCGTGCACTTGGGTAGCAGCCGTTCAAGTGCACCTTTCACGAAGACATACTGCCTCCCATTCACTTCGTTCAGACTGGCCGAAAACATCCGCTCCGATTCATAGGGAATACTGGCAATTTCGGGAAAGGCATTGGCCATTTCTGCCTTGATTACACCGACCTTGTGCGCCATTACCAGAAATGCCACGTCCACGGCATCACCATGGTGAGCCCAGCCGGAGTCGGCGCGGCCGAGGAAGCCCTCATTCGTTAGTACCGCTACCTGACATAAGCGCTCCAGCAGAGCATCTTCGTCTGCCGACGGTGTGCCTCGTGGCGTCAGAATCGTACCATCCGGTACTACGCCTTCACCGCTAACCTCCCACACATCACTGTTTGGGAAGGCAATGCAGCGTGCGGTTAGCTGATTTACGGTAAGCGTGCCGGTTTTGTCGGTTGCGATGAACGTGCAGGACCCCAGAGCCTCCACTGCCAAAAGCCGACGCACAATAACGTTTCGCCTGGCCATTCTCCGCATGCCAATGGCCAGGGCTACGGTTAGCGCCACCGGCAGGCCCTCGGGAATGACAGATACTGCAAGCGCGACAGCGAGCAAGAACACTTCGCTGAATGGCGTGCCACGCATCACAGCCACTCCGAACATAGTCAATGCCGCTATGCCAACAAAGATCGCCACACGTTGGCTGAACCTGTCCATCCGGACTTGCAGCGGCGCCTTAGGTGGCTGTTTGAACAATACATCGGCAGCAATACGGCCCAATACTGTGTTTAGCGCCGTACTTACCACAACACCCTGAGCGCGCCCGCGACCTACCAGCGTGCCAGTGAAGAGCAAATTGGCCCGATCCCCCAAGGCAATATCCGCGGCTAACACTGTATTGCAGTCTTTCAGCACCGGCAGCGATTCACCGGTCAGTAAGGATTCGTCCACCTCCAGATCACGAGACGCAAGTAGCCGTAAATCGGCGGGGACTTTGTCCCCTGACTCCATAAGTACAATATCGCCTGGGACTAACTCTTCGGCGCTAATTTCATAAGTATCACCCTCACGCAATACTCGGCATCGCGTGCTTACGAGTTCTTGCAGCGCTGCTGCGGCACGCTGGGCGGAATACTCTTGAATGGTGCCAATAACCGCATTAATGAATAGGACCGCCGAGATAAAGCCCGCATCAGACCACTCCTTAATCATCAGGGATAACAGAGCGGCTGCGACGAGAACATAGATGAGCGGACTTGCGAACTGGCGTAGGAAGACTGTCCCGATCCCCGGCGGCTTGGCCTGAGGTAAAGTGTTCCGCCCATATTGCACAAGGCGGGCCACAGCCTCACTACGGGTTAGCCCATGAAGTGAACTCTTCAGTGCGACGAGGACAGCCTCGCTCGATACTGCATGAGGCGAAGAGATCGGGGCGCTTGCATTTGCAGTAGTCGCGCTGGTGATGCCCTCTGCATTCTTTTTTGGGCGTCCACGGGCCATGGTTTCCCCCGTATTGTGTTCTATCTTACATTTGCCTTTTGCTGCCCAGGCTGTCTTTTGCCGTCATGCTCAGTCACTGGGGAACTCGGCGAGAAGACCATCACCCATCGGCTTGACGACGCGGCCTTCGTGCTCGGTGATCTTGGGTTCGATCAGCTCTTCGCGGTGGGCTCTGAGCGCAGCCAAGGTGCCCGCCTCGTCTTCGCCCATGAGGCGGCTATAGCCGACCACGTCGGCTGCGAGGATAGCGGCAAGCCTGCGGTGAACTTCCTTGGCCACGGCTGCACCCCTTTGAAGGGCTTGAGCCTACGGCTAGGGTACGACCGGGAACTCCTGAGAGTCTATGGCGTTCCCCGGGGGAGCGATCTTCCGGTTCAGAAGGTACGGAAAG
>CALZJG010000101.1 GCA_945787555.1 uncultured Chromatiaceae bacterium
GCGAGGCGAGTCCCTCATACCCTTCCCGCGCGGCCTTGATGCCATAGAGCACCTTGAGCCGATCATCATCGACTTCTGCGCCGCGCTCGATGCTGCGTTGCACGCGCGTGCCGGCATCGATAAGGGCGCTGGACACCCCGAGACTCAATCCCCCCTGACGGCGTTGGTGTGCTTCGCTGTGGTCACCGCTATCAGTCGTGGCCAGAATGTCGACGTTGCGGCCGCTGATGTCGAGATCAGCGCCGGCGATAAGGTCGCTGCCTTGCACCGTGACGTCGCGACCCGCGCTGATGGAGACATTACCGCTTACGCTGCCGATCGTGCTGGCGACGCGCCGTCGCGTCTGTGTCGCGATATCGTCTTCAGCGCGTTGGGTGCCGAGATGGAGTTGCCCACCGCCGGTTAATAGGCCGCGTTTCTTCTCTTGATGTCGGCGCGTTTCGCTGTGCAGTGTTTCGGCATCGAGCAGGCGTAGGTCGTTTTGGGCATCGAGGGTGAGGTCGCGTTCGGCGACCAGGTGCGAGCCTTGTACGCTGAGATCGCGGCCGGCCAGCACGGCGACGGTTTCGCCCGAGATCACGCTGCCCGTGACCTCGGTGTAGGCAAGGTCATCACTGCCCTGACTGTGGCGACTCGACACGAGGTTGCTGTTCTTTTTGTAGCTCTCGGATAGAACGCGCTGTTCGGTCGTAACGTGCTGGACATCGATGTCGCGCGCGGCGAGCAGGCTGAGTTGGCCTTGGTCGGCGCGCAGTTGGGCGGCGCTCAAGGTAAGGTCGCCGTCGTTGCCTAGGCCGTCGCCGACGGCGCTGACGGTGAGGTGGCGGCCGGCGCTGAGGTCGGCGCCGACGACGGCCTCGCTCTCGCGCAGGCGGCGGCGATAATGTTGACCGCCGACACCCTGACTGTCACGCAAGGCGTAATCCTTGACCGCCGCGATACTGACGTCGTTGGCTTGGACAAGCAGGTCTTGCCCAGCGCTGAGCTCGGTGCCGCTCAGACGTGCATCGCCCAGCGCGATGAGCGCAAGGTTGTCGCCGGCGGCCAGTTCGCTGAGACGGTGGCTGACGTCTTCTTCGCGCAGGTGGCTGGTGCGGCCTAGCACGCGGCGGCCGTCGCTGTCTTCCATAGTGAGACGAAAGCGGCTTTGCATGGCTTGGAGATCAATGTCCCCGCCGGCTTGCGCGATGAGGTCGGCGTCGGCGCGCACGACCGCCCCCAGGCCGGCGATATGGCGCGCGGCATCGAGACGGACAGTGCCGCCTTGCACGGTGGCGATACGCTCGAGAGTGACGCGGCTGCTGGTGCCGCTGGTGTTGCTCGATTCATGCTTGAGGGTGTCGAGCACGAGGTCACGACCGGCCGACAAACGAACCTCGCTCCCCTCCCCCGCGCCCTGTATCAAGCCGGAGAGATTTTTCAGATCGTTCTCGGCGCGAGCCAGTAACGTCTGGCCTTCTAGGCGCCCGCGCTCGTTGATGAGGTCGCTGCCAGCAGCGAGGGTCAGGGTAGTGTCCGCGGCGATCGTGCCGCGGTTGACCAGCGCTTGTTCGGTTCGAATGTGGACGTCGGCAGCGGCGATGAGGGCGCCGCTGCCTTGCACGTCGCCGCCGTCGGGGCGGCGCAAATAGACGCGCGGGACCAGCACGCTTTCGGTGGTGCCGTCGGGCAACGTGACGCTATGCAGTTCCAACCACACGATGTCGGTGCTGAGCAATGCCATTTGCTCGGCGGACAAGGCCACGCCGGGCGTGAGTTGGTAGTCGCGCGCGTAGGCGACGCCGGCGTCCATCAAGGCGCGATACTGTGCCTCGTCGTCGCTGTAGCCGCTGAGCGTGCGCCGCCCGGTGAGAGTCAGCACTTGGTCGTTGATGAGCCGCTGCTCGTAATAGCCGTCGCCGTAGCGCTTGAGCCAGCGCTCGGGATCGCGCTCGAGTTGGGCGAGAAAATAATCACTGCCGAGAAAATCGCGCTGGTTAGTGAAGAGCGGATCGGTTTCGACCAGGTAGCGCGCGGCCGGCTGGGCGTGCAGTAGAAAGAGTTTATTGCTAGGCGCGACCAGACGCGGTGGTGCGCTCAAGACCACCACGCGCACGCCGTTGCCGTCCTCTAGCGTGACGCGCTGGAGTGTCGGCGGGGCCAACGTGACATCACCCGCGGCGTGGGCGGAGGCGAGTCGGGCGGTAACAACCTCTCGATTCAGCGCTCGCCCGGAGGGCGCGGCACGCTCGGCCGTGTCGGCGCGGCTACTATCCGCGGCGCTGTTGATGAATTGGCGGTCGCTCTCATCAGTAGAGTCGTCGGCACTTTGTCTGCACGCCGGGTCACTTTGCGGATTGCATTCGTAGCGCACGATATCGAGGTCGAACGTAGGCTCTGCCGGCGCAGGAAATTCCTCTGGTGCGGGGCTGTAATCCTGCTTTCCTCCCCATACACGGTCATAGTCACTGTTGATCCAAGACTCTTGACGTGTACCGTTGTAGGCGACGACCGTTTCCCCGCCCTGGGTCGATTGATTGTCGACGCTAGGACCAGTGACTTGGATATCACCGGCCGCAACGATATGGCTGTCGCGATTGATGACCTTGCCACTCAGCGTGATGCTGCCGCCGGCAAGAAGCTTGGCAGGCACGATCTCGCCGCGCCTTGCGGGATCGATCTCGCGGCGGACGGTAGTCTTGTCGATTTCATACCGATAGAAATCTTGCACCTCTATGGTACGGTTGGCTTCCTGGACCTCGGCATTGTAGGCGTCGAGTCTACTCTCGAGTTCATCGAGCGCGGCTTGATAGCCGGCATCCCAGGCCGCGTAGTCGGCTCGTGCTTGCAAACATTCCGGCCGATCGGAGAAGAGACAATTCGTCGAGACACTCGGAGGTGCGTCGAGCGGCGCCATTCCCACTTTCTCAAAAGCGGGCGTATCCCAGCCATAGTTGGCGCTCGTCGTACATTTTTTAGTAAAGATGACCTGGCAGTCTTCGGTGCGAACGACGGGGTCGAGTTCGTCGCGTTGGCCGTATTTATCCGGATGGGCCATCCAGTACAACATCGGAGCACTCCGACTTCTCTTGTTGAAAAACTGCGACAGGGGATAACGGTCTTGCCATTCCTCGGGACGGAATAGATGTCTATTCCAATCGACTTCGATCTCGACCAGATGCTCGTTGGTCTCGACGGTACGCCACGGCAATGGCTCGACGTTGATGTTCTCTAGCGTCGTGGCCGTGATGTATAAATCATCCGCCGCCTCGATACGGCTCGAGGCATTGAGCAATCTCTCCATCGCACCTTGAGGGTTGCCGGCCTCATCGAAGTCGCCGGCCAGGTCGAGGTTGCCCAGGCTGGCGATTTCGCCACCCTCGGTATTATTCAGTTCGCGCCCGCCGATGTAACCTTGCTCGCGCGCGGCGATCACGCCGTCGCTGTGGTTGGTGATGAGATCGGCTTGGACACGCAATTGATCGCCGTAGATTTTGCCGCTGTTGTTCAGCGTGGCGGCATGGATGCGGGTATCGGCGCTGTTGATGGTCGCCGCGCCCTCATTGAGGAGAGTACCGCCGGCACTGAGTGTGACCGCCTGGGTGGCGCTGATTTCACCTTGATTGATCAAGTCGCCGCGGCTGGCGGCGCTGAGGGCATCGCCTGCGGTGAGCGTGCCTGTGTTGGTGATAGTGTCGGCGCTGACGGTGAGGCTCTGCTGTGCGGAGAGCAGCCCGTCGTTGGTGTAGTCACCGTCGATGTTGAGGGTGACGCTGTCGGCGGAGGCGACGGTTCCGCCCGGCACTTCGCTGTGTGTGGTGACGGTCACGCCTTGATCGGCGACGATGGCGCCGTCGCGGTTGTCGAGCGCGGCGGCGCTGACCTCGAGGGTGCCTAACGCATCGAGCCGCCCGTTGACGTTGTTCAACGCAGTGGTGTTGAGGGTGGCACTGTCGACGACGCGCAGGTGGCCGCTCGCGTTGTTGACCTGCGTCGCGGTGACGACGACGCGCTGTGCATCGATGCTGCCCGCCGTGCTGTTATCAAGATTGGCGCTGGTCAAGGTGGTGGTGCCGTTGGCGATGAGGCGCCCACCACGGTTGTTCAGTTCGGCGGCCGCAGCGACCTCGAGATCACCCACGGCGCCGATTTGGCCGGTGCTGTTATAGAGCGTGGCGGCGCGTAGGACGGCATCGGCGTGGCTGAGCAATGCGCCACCGTCGCGATTGTCCAGGTTGCCGTCCAAGGTCAGCGTTTGCCGCCCCCGACTAGTGACCACTCCGGCGCGGTTGTCCAGGGCCCCGCCTTGCAAGCTCAGCGCGCCGCCGCTGACGATGCCTCCGTGCTCTTCACTGTGGGTGTTGATCAGCGCATGACCGTGGGTGTCGATACGTGCATCGCCCACTGCCATCAACAAACCGGCGTCGTTATTCAATGCGTGGGTGTCGGCCTGCAGCTGACCGCCGGCCACTACCGCACCGGCATCGTTGGTGAGGGTGCCGAGCGTTAAGGCGATGTCGTGTCCACTAATGAGTCCGCTGCGATTGTCGGCAGACGCGGCGCGGATGTCCAGGTCCTGGCTCGCTTGCAGTCGCGCCCCTTGGTCGTTGATTAAGGCGCCGCTCACCGCGAGGGTCACGTCGCCCTCGATCGCCGCCAGTGCGCCGCCGCTGTTGGTCAGTCGGGCGCTGCGCACGGTGAGGTCGTCTCTGCTGACGATGGTGCCGTGACTGTTGTCGAGGTCGTGACCTTGTGTGTCGAGGGTCAGCTCCGCGCCGCTGCTCACCATGCCTGCAACGTTGCGCATCTCGCCATGTGTGAGCGTCAATTGCTGCGCACCGCTGATGTGGCCGGCCTCGTTGTGCAGCGTGCCTGTGCCTATATCGATGAGGGTGCGTGCGCCGCTGACGCCGCCGCGTCGATTCTCGAGCGTGCCGCCGGTGAGGGTGAGACGGTCATCGCTGACGATCAGGCCATCCGTATTATCGATCTCATTGCGGCTGTCGAGCGTGATGTGTTGGGCGGCGGAGAGCACCCCGTTGTGGTTGTCCAGCTGCGTCACTGCGGCGTTGAGACGCTCGGCGGCGATGATGTCACCGGCGCGATTGTTCAGCACCTCGGCACTGACCTCGAGGGCGCTGCCGGCAGTGATCTGGCCACCTTGGTTGGTGAGCGTGCCACTGCCAAGATCGAGGGTCATGGCGAGGGCGGCGCTCAGCTGCGCCGCGTCGTTATGGAGTGAGTCGGCATCCAGCGTGAGGTTGCGCGCAGCGATCTTGGCGTCGTCCGTGTTGGTGAGAGCCCCGGCGCTGATCTGCGCGTCGCCCTCGGCCAGCAGGGCGCCGTTTTGATTGAGAAGTCGACCGCCGTGGGTGTCGAGCCGCAGCCCCGCGGCGCTGGATATTTCTCCGCCGCGGTTGTCCAGGTCATGGGCATCGAGCACGGTGCCGCTGACGGCACTGATGAGGCCGCCCGCATTGCGGGTCGTTTGCGCGCGGATGTCCACGGCGCCGGCGGTGGCGGCGAGTGTCCCGCCGCGACTGCCCTCTCCTGCCTTATCATTGTTTAAGATGTCGGTGACGACGGTAAGGTCATCACGCGCGATGAGGCGGCCGCCGTGGTTGGTGAATGTCTCCGCCTGCACGGAGGCGGCGGTGGCGGATTGCAGCGCACCTTGGGTGTTGTCAATCTCGTTCGCCATCGTGAGCGTCAAAGCGTGTGCCGATTCGATGTGACCACCACGGTTGCTGAGTGAGCCGCTGGTGAGGGCGACGGCCCCATCGGAGACCAGCGTGCCGCCATGGTTGTTCAAGGCCGCGGCGCCGGCATCGAGAACGAGTTCGCCCTGCGCTTCGATACGCCCGCCGCGATTGCTCAGTGCGCCGTCCGTGGTGGTAAGGCGTGCGGCAGAGTTGGCGGCGATCAACCCGCCGAGATCGTTGCTGAAGGTCCCAGCCGTGATCTGAACATCACTACCGGCAAGCATCTCGCCGCCCTCGTTGAGTGTCTGACCGGAGGTGGTCACATGCAGTGGCCCGGTAGCGCTCAACGTGCCGCCTTGGTTGTTGAGTGACTCGCCGGTGAGCCGTATGTTGTGCCCGGCCTGCCAGCGGCCGCTGAGATTTTCTATGTGCTCGTACGCGTTGACATTGATGTCGCCGGCGGCGTGCGCGTCCACCTCGCTGCTCCTCAGGCTGCCCGCCGCCGCCTCGAGCACGAGGTCCCTGCCACTGGTGAGTCGACTGCCTTGCAAGGTAATACTTTGTGCGCGCAGATTCAGATCACCCGTCGCCTGCAACTCACCGCCACTGTCATCGAGCTCGCTAGCGGTGACGCGCAATGCACCGCCACTGTAGACCTGACCGCTGTTGTGGAGGCGGCCTTGCGCCGTGAGGGCCAGGTCGCTCTCGGCGCGCTGAATAATTTCGCCGCTGTTGTCGATCGCAGCGGCGTACAGCGCCAAACGTCCCTGAGTGTCGAGGCTGCCGCGCTGTGCCAACGTACCTCCTGCGCGTAGCCTGGTGTCACCATCGCTGACTGTGACGCCGGTGAGGGTGGCGCCCCGCGAGGCGGCGATGTCGATGTCTTGCTGCGCGTAGCTGTCCTTGAGAGTCAGATCACCGTTGGCAGAGAGGACGAGGTTGCCTTGCAGCGCGGCGAGTCTTCCGCGGCTGTTGACGCCCAAGCCCTCTTCAGTCGCCACCAGATAAATGCGATCGGCGTACATGCCGCCGAGGTCTTTGATGTCCACCGAGAAACGCGGCGTGCTGCCGTCGCCACGTTGCGGCGTCACCTGCAAGGTGCCATAGAGCACTTGATTGGCACCGAGCACGGCATTGACGCTTTGCGCCCAGATCTCGCCCTCTACAACTAAGCCGCGCGCGATGAGGTCAAGTTGTTCGACGTCGGTGGCGCTTAACCCCGCACCGCCGATACTGAGCTGGCCACGCTGCACGTCGAAGCGCTCTAACGTCCCATCCGCGCCGAGATGCGGCGCGCCGGTGCTCAGGCTGACGCGGCCGGCGCTGTTGAGGAAGCCGCAGCCGTCGCAGCTCAGTCCATTGGGGTTGGCGATGACGACGTCGGCACGTCGACCGGCCACTTCGAGGTAGCCGCGCAATTGCGAGGGATGCTGGGAGATGACTTCATTGAGAATGAGCCGCGCCGGGGTCGGTCCCAGTTGCAAGTTACCGCCGATCCAACCGCCCAGTTGCGACTGAACGTTGCCGGGACTGTTGTTGAGGATGAGGCCGTCGCGATTGACGTTGAAGTGATCGTATTGGTTACGGCTGACGCCGGCGGCGCTGGGTGGGGCGATGTGGACGAGAGGCACGCCGTTGCGCGCGGCATCGAGTAACGGGTGTTGTCCTGCCGGGGCGTTCGTCGCACCGGCGAGCGGCAAGTCTTGCGCCTGGGTGAGCTGCAGCGATGATAATGCTAGCCATACGGCGAGCACCGCGCCCAGCTTCGGAAGGGCACGAACCTTATAAGGACTGATGAAAGCGCATGGCGATAACAAGCCTCGCGCAGACGCCTCATGGCGCCCGCGGCCTAGCAGTTTGTGTGCTGGCTGTCGGCTTGGCCGCATCGGTCCGTACCCGGAAAGTTGTTAATCAATTCGTTGTTGTTTTGCTGCCTTGGCTTAGAATCCGTAGCTCAGTGAGACATAGGGATTCCACCGCCGGCTCTGGAAAGCGTCCGGGCTGTACAACGGGGTGGCCAAGATGAGCTCGAATTGTAGCGATTTCACTCCGCCGCGCAAGCCCGCCGCCAAGCCCGCCAAGGTGTTCCCGGCAAGCAGCTCAGCGCTGGGACCGCCGACCCAGCCGATGTCGACCCCAATTAATCCATGGGTATTCCACCTCTGGATTAGGCGTATGGGAGCCTGAACCTCATTACGCACGGTCACGCCGCGCTCGGCCAAGAGCACGGAATCGCCGTCGAAACCCCGTACGCTGTAGCGGTTGCCGATGCTGAAATGGTCGATGGAGAGCGTGGTGTCATCGGTGTACTGAGCGCGCACGGCGAGCGAATATCGCATGGGCCATTCCCACCATTGGAGCGAGCGGTCGAATTGGGCTGACAATGTCCAGATGTGGGGGCGCAAGGTCAGACCTCCCTCGGCGGCGCTAGGCAAATCTTCCTGCGCACCACGCCACGGCACGCCACGCCGATAACCGAGCTCGAATTCGCCACTGGCGCCGCGCCATAGGTGTTTATAGGTCACGCCCAATTCGAAATGGGTAGTGCGCCGGCGTTGCACCGTCAACTCGACATCATTCAATCTTGATTGTGGCCTCTGCGGTGCTAATGAATAGCTTGGATACATGCTCCGCATCCCTTGCCCGGCTTTCCTGCACGGTCGCTGCAGGCTCGGCTTTTCGGATTGCGGCGGCGATTCGGTGCAAGGCTTCACTGATGTTTGCCAGTGCCGTATCGCGCGGCTCCAGGGGTAGATAGGTCAGGTCGATATCGACCGACAGTCGCGGCATGTCGCGCACATAGAGATTGATCGCCGTGCCGCCCTTCAACGCAAAACATACTTCTGCTGCTACATGGGGCATGACCCGCAGCATGAGTTGCGCCTGTTTAAAGTAGGGACTGTCTTTCATGCCGAATTCACCGATGTCCTCGACTCGAATCCCGAATCCGGGACCGTGATGTTGTATTTGGCGTCAAACCGTCCGCCTTTGACTATCATGCGTTTGCCTTTGCCGAAGTCCACCTTCGACAGATCCAGCTTTTTTACCCAGGCATGGTTGCAAGCTTCTGCGAGAAACATGAACAGCCGCTTGACCTTCACCGAACGGCATTGCTCCAACAGCGATTGAACCAGGCGCGGCCGCAAGGTGGTCAGTCCCTCCATGAGCAAGGCGGCCTCTTCAAAGGATTCCTCCGCGGGCACGAGATACAGCGCTTCCATGATGGCGAGCTCGGGTGCCGAAACCGTGATGGCATAGGTCGCCAATTCCTGCTTGGTGAGGCCTGCGTCCGGATCATCGGCAAACAGCTTTGTGGTGCTATAACGAAGCTCCGGCCCCCAGTCATACTGCCGGAACCAGGCGGGCAGCCGGGTGCCGGAGCTGCCAAACAGAGATGCGGATCCGCCCTTCCCCATCGGCAGGAAATGGGCATATCCCTGCATCTGCAATGCCGTTTTGGCCCCCACATGGACCGGGAGCTTCATGTGTTCCTAAAGGGCGTACAGGCCGCCGGCCCACTCGACGGTGTCTCCGGCACGCGCATAGGCGCCCTGGCCGATACCCTGTATCCAGGCGCTTTTCTCATACTCATGTGCCAGTTGCTGATAGGTACCCTGGGCCTCCAGCCAGCGCGACACGGCGACGGTGCCCTGGGGCCACGCTCTGAGGAGGCGGTTTAATTTGCTGCGTGGTTCACTAGCCATGCCTGCTAAATTTGCGCAGCAACAAACTATACTCAAGCAGAAAGTTTATTCTAACCCCCATTTAACATGCATTCCTTGTTGATTGGGTATCTATTCAAACCCCACCACGATGAAACCCCTCATACGATGCTATGCCAAGAAAGTCGATATTGAGGCTGGTGGTTCAGGCGCTTCTGGTGTTTTGAACTCTGGTAAGTGTTTCTGACTACCGGACGGCCGTGGCCGATCCGGTCCGCGCACCCCAAGGGCACTTCTTCATGTTGCTTTCAACAAACGCTCAGCGCGCGCGGAAATGTCATGGGACACCAATCCCTACAACCTGAATGTGCCTGGTCACAGGCAACGCGGGTGTTCCCTGTTGGGAATCGTACCCGCGCAAACCAACTTGCCCTCGATAGGGCTGCGTCTAACTGGGTGTGTATCACCTCCTTTGAGTGTTGCGGTATCACTACCGCGGGTTTGAGTAATGCGAATAGAAAATGGGCGGATATGACTGCTTGTCGTTTTCCGATTCACGATGGTGGAACCAGGCCCTGAGCGGACTTTGGCGTTGTCACAAGAGGCGTGACTGGTTGGAAGATGGATCCACGGCGGGAAGCCGCAGCGCGTCGAAGGATCCGGGTGCGCTCAAGTGCCACTAGTACACGCAGTGGCCACGGTTAAATCGATATACAGAGGGTACTCTACGAACCCGTCACGTGCCTGTCACTTCGAAAATCAATCATAAGGCTGCGTTATTTCTGGCGTTCCCGCCCATGTCACTACCCCGCTGCGCTCGGTAGTGACATGGGCGCCGTGCCGCACCATCCGCCATATCCGGCTGCATGATGAACACATCATCCGTTCATCACCCCGGAAATCGGCTGTATTGCCTTACCGCCATTGGCTTTTCCGTCCACGTCACTACCGCGCTTCGCCGTGTAGTGACGCAGACGCTACGCACAGTGCAAAAAACAGTATGCCAGTCTCTTGACTGGCATACTGTCTGCGCTTAAGAGGTCACAGCAGGAACTTGGCCGATAGGGGTATGCCAAGGGGCATAAGGTGGTTACAGTGTAACCACCTTATGCAGAGATCTGGCTGTTTGCATTTGCCGTCATTCGTTACGGC
This sequence comes from uncultured Chromatiaceae bacterium, assembly GCA_945787555.1. Taxonomy (GTDB): domain Bacteria; phylum Pseudomonadota; class Gammaproteobacteria; order DRLM01; family DRLM01; genus CALZJG01. Next base: position 10,496 of record CALZJG010000101.1, read on the forward strand.
GGTTGCGACTCCGTGCGTTGTCTTTGATGCCATGCAAGCGCCGAATGAGCGGGTTGTCGTTATCGGCCATATCCAGTGGCGGCGATTCGTTGCGCACAGATTCGACTCGTTGCAAGGCAGTCTCGGCGTGGCGTCGTCGCGTACGTGTTTCGGCAACACGCAATGCCACCTCGGGCGTGAACTCGCCGGCGTGTGCTTTCTTGATCAGTCCGCGCAAATAGGCCAGTGGCGTAACACGAATGGCACCGGCCGCCATACGACCGGCAACTTCATCAAGGAGCTGCTGTGCCAGATCGGTAGGAAAGCCTGCAAGCTTCTTCCTGACCTCACCCCGCTCACCAGCCGACAAACCTTTCGGGTATTCCAAAACAGATAATTCCCCACAACCACTTTCTGCTGATTCGAAATCAACTGGATTGGTATTAGGTTTGGGCGGTTGTGGTGATTCCTTTACGGTTCCTTTGGCGGTTCTTGGGCTGACACCGGTGTCAGGGGGACCCTGTCGTACATGTCCGGGGTGGGTGTCACCCCTGTCAGGGGTCGGTGACATTTTGTCACCCCCTGCCTGTTGCAAACGATATCGATTAGAAGAACTGGAACCATCCGGACGGTACCGCTGCTCCGCCTCCAGCAGTCCACGGTCAACAAGCGTCTGTATGACACGTCGTACGGTACGACTTGAGATACAGCACTTGCGCGCTATCGTATGAACGCTGGGCCAGCAGACACCGTGATCGTCAGCGGCATCGGCCAGTGACATCAGAACCAGTTTGGCGGTCGGCGTCAGTTGCTGACGCCAGGCCCAGTTCATGGCAGCGATGCTCATGAACGCAGGACGCGCGTCTCCTGCTTCGTCGGCCGGCCGCGTCGCCTCGGTATCTGTTTATGCGCTGATGGATCGGCGGCCGTGACTGTGAATTGGTCCAGCCATTCGTGCACGGCCTTGCAAGGCCACAACCGGTTGCGACAACCGGGTGGTTGAATATGCGGTGGCAGCGGATTACCGGCGCTCAACTTGTTGCGCAATCGCCCAAGTGAAATGCCGAGCAAACCGGCGATGTCGCAATCGATGTAATACTTTCCGTCTCTAGTCGAATATTCTGTGGTCACGTCGTGCCTCCTGTAAAAACCTTTCGGTAATGTTTGAGGCACAATGGGACACGTGATCATGTGCAAAGACCACGGAAAATCCTTTCAACTATCGTCGGGGTTCTTTCGAGAACGAGGGAACGTCAGGGCATCACGTTTATTGCGAAATCCTTGTCACAATTTTGTCACACCAACAACGTAATTCGACGTGAAATGGCGTGATTGAGCGATAGTGTATGTGCTTGTTTTAAAATGTGTTAGGCTATAAATCCTTGAAACAGAACGGGCGTGATAACGCGTTCACACGGCAGGGGTCGCTGGTTCGATCCCAGCACCGCCCACCAGTCAAATCAAGCTCTTACCTAGCTCTACATCCTCTGTACTTTTCTCAACGTGACCAGATCGTGACGCGGATTCCAATCGCGTCACGGCCGTGCGCACGTTTTCGGGCGCCAGATGGGCATACCGCCCGGTCATTATCACTGTGCTATGTCCGAGCAAGTCACACACCTCCGCCAACGGCACGCCGGCGGACACCAACGAGGCGGCACAGGTGTGACGCAGATCGTGGATGCGAAAATCACGGATTCCCGCTTGCTCACATGCGCTGGCATACGATCGCTTCACCGATTGGATGCGTTCACCTCGATAATTGCAGAAAACTCACGGACTCGATGGGCAGTGGCTCGAGTGAAAAGGCGCGCGGTTCATGAGCGCCGCACGCGCGACGCTGTTGAGCGGCAATGACCGTCGTTTCCCTGACTTGGTGTGTTTTCCTTTAAGGTGGATCAAGCCCGCATGCAGATCCACGCGCCGCCACTCCAACCCCAACATATCACCTCAGCGCATGCCGGTGTGCAAAGCAGGCGGATGAAGTCCGCGAAATGGTGTGCCCTCGGTTGGCGCTCCGCGCCGCGGATCAGTGCTTGCGCCTCTGCACGGCTTGATCAGCGCACCCGCCCCTTCCGCTTCCTTGAGACGTCGGCCGGCAGCGGGCTTGGGGATGTCCTAATCCCATTCTCGACGCGCGTATTCGTGTCTTCATGAAACATCCCCTCGCCCAGCGCTACGTTGCCGGGATTCGCGGTGTCGATATCGCCCGCTACCGCGATGAACGCCTCAAGAAGGTCTCTTCAGCAACCGTCAAACGTGACCTGGTGATTCTTA
>CALZJG010000102.1 GCA_945787555.1 uncultured Chromatiaceae bacterium
CCCCGTGTCGGCGGTTCGATTCCGTCCCTGGCCACCACTTGCTTTTAGCTCTTAGCGTTTACCCTTGATCCGTCCCTGGCCACGCTCCCAGCTCCCATTAATCGATCTCTCGCTTAACCCTCGGGCAGATATTTGGCCCAGTCGTGGCGCGCATCGCCGCACACGATGAAGGACGGGTTGAGTAGCGACTCCTTGGTATTGTACTTGAGCGGACGCATGCTCAAATCAAGCAGCTTGCCGCCCGCTTCTTCGACCACGCATTGCGCCGCCGCCGTATCCCATTCCGAAGTCGGGCCCAAACGAGCATAAATGTCGGCGCGCCCTTCCGCGACCAAGCACGACTTAAGCGAGCTGCCCATGCTGATGATGTCGAAGTCTTCGAAGTGGGTCAGGAAGCGCTCGAAACGTTCATTGCTGTGCGAACGACTGCCGGCCACGGTGATCTTGCCGCCGTCCCAGGGACGCACAAGGATAGACTGGGGCGCGCCGCCCGGCTCCTGCCGATAAGCGCCCTGCCCCGCACTGGCGTAATAAGTCACCTCGCTGACCGGCACGTAGATCACGCCCAGCACGGCATCGTGACCGTCGATGAGAGCAATGTTCACGGTGAATTCGCCGTTGCGCTTGATGAATTCGCGTGTGCCGTCGAGAGGATCGACCAACCAATACTGCTGCCAGCTCGCCCGTTCGCGGTAGGGGATCTCCGCTTCCTCCTCTGACAGCACCGGCACGCCGGGAGTTAGCACCTCCAAACCGGCGACGATGGCGTGATGCGCCGCCAAGTCAGCCTCGGTGAGCGGCGAGCGGTCATCCTTGTGCTCAACGCTGAAGCCGTTGCTATACACCTCCATGATACGGCGCCCGGCGTCCTCGGCCAACGCCACCACGCCTTGCAATAACTCTCCTGGGCGGTCGATTCTCTGGGCCATGCAGCTCACTCCCGTGCTTCTGTTTGCAACATATCCCGCACCATGTACAAGGCGGCAATGGAACGCGCCTCGGTGCAATCCTCGCGGGACAATAAGGCGGGCAATTGACTCAGCCGCCACGGCACCACTTCGATCTCTTCCGGCTCATCACCTGGGCGGCGCTGCGGATACAGATCTTTCGCGAACACCACATGGGTGACATGACTCAAATAGCCCGGCGCCAGTGTGAATGAGGTGAGATGCCGCAAATCGCGCGCCGCATAACCCACCTCCTCCATCAACTCACGATTGGCGGCTCGCAACAAATCCTCGCCCGCCTCAATCAGCCCCTTAGGCAAAGCCAACTCATATCGATGCACGCCAGCGGCATATTCGCGGATCAGCAATACCGTATCGTCCTCGAGCAGCGGCACCACCAACACCGCGCCATGCGAGGAGGCCTGCAAACGCTCGTACTGCACCACGGTACCATTGGAAAACTCCAACCCCACTTGTTCGACATGAAACAGTCGGGTGCGGGCAATGGTGGCGGCACTGAGTATGCGGGGTTTTTCTGGCATGAGTCCTACGCGTTCGCTGTCCGCGCTGGCCCTAGTATACTACCTTCCCTACTTCCCGGCAGCGGCGAGTGACCGACATGCTCTCTTGGACCGAGATCGACTGGGTGCTCCTGGACATGGACGGCACCTTGCTGGATCTACATTACGACAACCATTTCTGGCAGGAAACCATCCCCCGACGCTATGCCGCCCAGCGCGGCCTGGACGTCCCCACTGCCAAGGCCGTGCTGACGCCACGGTTTCGCCGCGCCGAGGGCACGCTGGAGTGGTACTGCCTGGATTATTGGACGCGCGAGCTGGGCATCGACATCGCCACTCTCAAGCGCGAGGCGGCCGACCTGATCGCCATCAAGCCGCATGCCCTCGAATTTCTCGCCGCCGTGCGCGGCGCCGGCAAGCACGCGGCGCTGGTCACCAACGCCCACCACCATAGCCTGGGCCTGAAACTGGAGCGTACCCGCCTTGGCGAGCATCTCGACGCCATCGTCAGCGCCCATGATCTGGGCCACCCTAAGGAGCAACCCGCCTTCTGGGATCGACTACGCACCTGTGTCGCCTACGACCCCACCCGCAGCCTGCTCATTGACGACAATCTCACCGCCCTGCGTGCGGCCCGTGAATACGGCATCGGCCATCTCTTGGCGGTGCGCAATCCCGACAGCCGCCGCCCGCCCAAGGATACCGCGGAGTTCGCGGCGATGGACGATTTTCGCGCCATCACTCCGCCGACGATTCAGGCTCCAGCTTCAAGGCCACCGAATTGATGCAATAGCGCAAGCCGGTGGGCTGAGGGCCGTCATTGAAGATATGACCCAGATGCGCGCCGCAGGATTTACACACTACTTCGGTGCGGCGCATGCCGTGACTAACATCCGTATGCTCTTCAACCTGTTCGCCGTCCATCGGTTGATAAAAGCTCGGCCAGCCGGTGCCGGAATCGAATTTGGTGGCAGCATCGAACAACGGAGCGCCGCAGCACACGCAGTGATACCTGCCCGGCGCCTTGCTATCCCAATACTCACCGCTGAACGGCGCCTCGGTGCCTTGCTCGCGGCACACATGCACTTGTTCCGGTGTGAGCTCGCTACGCCAATCTTGCTCGCTCTTTTCGACCTTACGTGTCATTACATCCTCCTCAATACACTTAACAAAAGAGGCACAACACGCCAGTGTAACCGTACAAGCGGTTGTGATGAATTTCTCCGTTACAATAAAAACCGACCAACGGAATATCGCCCAACATATCGCGTATCAGCTTCAGCTCTACCGCTTCCTCGCCGAACAGATTGATGCCGCGACCCAAGCAGGAATAATACAATCCGCCGCGCGGTGACCCCGGCAGCTCCTCGACGAGACGCTCCAACATGGCGACCATGTCGTCCAAAGCCGTTTGCGCGTCGCGACGGCAAAACATGATTTCCTCACCCGTCTGCACCCTCTCGCCGATGGCCACCAAGTCGTGATCGGGGTCCACGCCGACTACGTGCCGCACTAGGTAATCGCCCGTATCGGAGCCGACCACCGGCAAAGCGGCGAAGATATAACCGCCGACGCGGGTGATATCCCGAGCCAGTATTTCGCCAATGTCATCCTTGAACACAGTCAACGCCGAGCGTCCGTCCAAGCGCACCAACACGTTGCGAGTCGCTTCGCTGATCCGGTGGCGCGGCCCGATGGGCGAACAGCCTTGAGTGATACGACTGATCAGCCCCGCTTCCTGGGTAAAGCACACGCCGGACAAACCGCCTTGAGTAAGGTCGTCGGCAAATTGCACATGATTGTCGTTGCGGGCGCTGCTCAGGCCACCTAACAAGAATCCGCTGCTCATGCGCGCCGCCAATTCCTCCACCAGGCCAACCAATTGGGGGTTGGTGGGATCACCGTGCACCAACGCCAAATAGGGGGGGTTACCGTCAGCCAGGTAACGGGCACCGAGGTCGACGACATCCGCCAACTGCCCCAAGGGCGGTAACATGCAAAAGGAATCAGGCGGCAATGCGCCTATCATCACCGCCATGGCCGGCTCATCGTAGTATTCGTGTGCCGGCGCGACCACCGCTACGCCCACCGTACCGGTCCAATGCGCCACACCGGTGCGCTCGCGCAATAGAGCCACGATGTCACCGAACTGACCGGCCAACAAATCGGTGACGTAGACAAAACCTAAATTGGCCTTCGGCCACACCACCCCCAGCTGCACCACGCAACGCTCGGCGATGTCGCGCCAGTCGTCACCGCTGGCATGGGCGCAATGAAACGCAGCTGACATGAAACACCTTTATGACTGGGGGCGTATCATTGGATCAGGCGCTGAGCAGACGGACCACAGCCTGCGCGGCGCTGGTGCTCGATTGAGGGTTTTGGCCGGTCACCAAGTTGCCGTCCACCACCACATGATCCTGCCACTGGGGCGCAGTCTGTACCTGCGCGCCCAATTCACGCAGACGGCTTTCGAGCAGGAACGGCATGAGCCCATCCAATTGCACCGCCCGTTCTTCCTGATTGGTAAAGGCCGTCACCCGCCGACCCCCCAAAACCGAGGGGTCCGCACCATCGGCCGCCCCCACCAACGCCGCCGGACCGTGACATAATGCCGCCACCACTTTGCCTTCGACCAAATAGCGCCGTACCAACTCGGCCACTTCATGATTATGCGGAAAATCGAACATAGTGCCGTGACCGCCGGGAAAGAACACCGCGTCATATTCGGTGATGTCCACTTCCATCAAACGCTGAGTATGCTGCAAGGCCTCCAGCGCGGCCCGCACCGCCGACGCCTCGCGCGACGCGGGCAGACTGCGCGGGTCGAGCGGCGCGGCGCCACCCTTGACGCTGGCCACCGTCACCACATAGCCCTCCTGGTTGAATAACTCGTAGGGCACGGAGAATTCCTCGAACCACAGCCCAGTGGAATGCTCGGTATCGATACGCCCGTAACTGGTCACCACCATCAATATCGCTTTGGTACCATCCATAATGGTCTCCTTTGCACGCCGATCACGCATTGTGCGCGGCCCTGACTCATAATGTAGGCGATCATGGCCAGGATACACCCCATGCCCAACGCCGAGGAAATCATCGCCACCGGCAAAACCCGCCCCGAGCACTACCGTGGCTGGGATTACCTGCGCCTGGCCGAGGACTGCAAGGACCTGCCGCGCGGCACATTGATTGCCGACCGGCGCATCATCTACGGCTATCCGCACATCGGCCGCCTGCTGGCACTGCAGCCGGGGCTACGCGAGCAATTCACCCAGCCATTTTGGGTTGAAGAGAAAGTCGACGGCTACAACGTCCGCATCGCCCGCCTCAACGGACTAACCTTGGCCTTTACGCGCGGTGGCTACGTCTGCCCCTATACCACTGACCGCCTGCCCGATCTGCTCGACCTATCCGTGTTTGACCACGAACCGGAGCTGGTGATCTGCGCCGAGGTGGCGGGCCCCGACAATCCCTACTTGGAAAGCAGCCCGGCGTTCGTGACGCGCGACGTCCAATTGTTCGTATTCGACTGCCTGCGCCTGGACCGCCCCGATTTTCTCCCCCCGCCGCAAACCTATGCGCTGGCCGAACGCCACCGCTTACCGACGGTGCAACATTACGGACGCCATGCCCCCGAGGACAACGCGGCGCTGCTGGCCTTGCTGCGCCGACTCGATACTGAGCAACGCGAAGGGGTCGTGTTCAAGGAAGAAGCACCACAGCCGCGCCGCGCCAAATACGTCACCGGCAGCGCCAACCTACAAGACATCGAAGCCACCGCCACCGATCTGCTGGATTTACCGCCGGAGTATTTCACCGGCCGCATCCTCCGTCTGGCGCTATTCCTCAAGGAGCTGGGACTCGAGCAAGGAGAGACTATACAAAGGCGACTGGGCAGCGCCTTTCTCGACGGGTTGTTACGCGCCATGCGCCAATACGAAAGCGAACAACGCTGCTATACCACTTTCCGTTGTCGCTTGCGCTCGCGCGACAACGCCCTGGCCTTGCTAACCCACCTCGACCAAGTCACCGGCCACAAGGTACAGATCGTGCAGCGCGATCTACGCGAGGAAAACGACGGCTATTGGATGCTGGAATTCGACCGCAGCTATCCGGCGCTGAACGGCTTGCTCAGCCACCTACGCCACGGCGGGCTGATTTTCGACTAAGGGAAGCGCTGGATAGACCTCATCTCGACACGCACACAGACACTCCGGCAACCGAGAGTGGGTCAAAACGGATCGCACTCCGTTCATGATCGGCCCGTAACGCCCAGCCCGTTTCGCACCAATATAGGTGTATTGGATAGGTGTATTGGGCCCTGCGGCGACAACCGGACCCTACGATCTGGCTTTCTCAGCGCGCCAGACTCTCCAAGGCCTGACGCAAATGCCGCGGCGAAAGCAGCTTCACGCCCACCTTGTGCGCCCACTTGCACAAGCCTTCGTCGGCGGAGACCAGCACGCCGTCTAATTCGTAGGCGAGCAGCAGCACATCCACGTCCTCCCGGCTGTCGATGATGCCACGCCGCAGTGCCTCACGGTAACGTTCGCGTAACCGGGTGACGATCTTGCCGGCATCGGGGGATTCGCCCACCTCGCGGCCCATCTTGGCGTGCTCCTCGGCGATGCGCAGACCGCGGTCGATGCGCAGGCGCACTTCGTCGATGAATTCGTAAAGAATCTCGGCGGGCACTTGCAACTCATGCTTGCGCGGCGAGCGGATGCACACCGTCAGCTCAAAGTCGCCGGCCAAGACGCCCAAATCTTTCATCGTGCGCAGTTCGTCGTAGACCGAACCGGGCATGTAGAACTCCGCCTCCGCCTGCGCCGCCATGGGCAGAAACACGGCCAACGCAGCCAGCGCGTCGGCGCCGAATTGGCGATAGACATCGGGATTGGTGAATACACTCGTGTCGAGGATATAGCGTTCCACAGCGGGCCCTCGTTGTTTACACGTGTATAAACCGCGCCTGCGGGCGGCGTCAACAACGGGGCTAGGGCGAGGCATGCCGCGCGCTGATCTGGCGCAGCGTATCACGATAAGCCGCCGCATGCGGTCCACCCCGCGCCAGCGCGCGGTCGGCGAGATCCAGCGCCTCGTCGCGATGGCCGAGATCGGCGAGCACCAGCGCCAAATTGTTGAGCGCCGGCGCGTAATCGGGCTGGACGACAAGCAGTTCACGATAAGCGGCGACCGCCGCCATAAGTTCACCACGCGCGTAGTGGGTATTGCCCAATCCCAAACGGGCCGTCACGCTGTGCGGCCAATATTGCACCGCCGCCGCATAGGCCGCCCCTGCGGTGTGTGCATCGCCCAGCGCCTCCACCACAGCGGCCGCCTGCAAGTAGGAAGCCTCCGCGGCGCTCGGCGGCAGCCGCTGTGGTGGCAGGGCCAGCATCGCCCACCGCTCGGCACGGCGCCAAGTGCGTTCGAATAACTTGAGCGACATGACGTGACGCTTTCTCTTGCCCGAGCGCAGCACTACTCGTTCGGCATCGATGCCGACCACCACGGCGTAATGCCAACGCGGATACCAAGAGAGGCCGAGATTCTGCATCACCAGCACCGGATGGCCGGCCGCCACCTCCTGGCGTAGCGCCGCCAGCGTGGGCGAGAGCACGTAGGGGATACGTTGATAGCGACGCGCCGCGGCCAGCAGCTCGATTTGCAGCGCCCCCTTACGCTCAGGCAGATAGACTTGCGGCGCGAGCTGATCGGGCGTCACGACCACACCACTCCACACCAATAAGGTGGCCAGCGCGGCGGGGCCGCAATGAAAACGGTGCTGCGGAAAGAAAGGAACGTCGCTGACCTCCACCGGCGTGGCGGCGGACGGCGCGACCACCAACGGGGTTGAAGGCGGCGGCGCGGCGGGCGGCAGTGAGGCGCAGCCCACCAACAACAGCATCAACGGCCCACCCAGCACAGAGCGGGCCAACCGAGGCAAAATACGGCGCGCCTTACTTGACCGTCTTTTTGACGAACGGAAAAACATCCGTAAACCCGAGGATATCGGTGAACAGCAACACCAGGAACACGAACACTACCAAGCCCAGCACGTCGCCGCCGGCGGGCAGGCTCTCCAAGCGGCCGGCCAGCGCCTGCACTTCTTCATCACTGAGCGCAGCAACGCGCTGATCCAGCAGGCCCACGTTGGCGCCTAGGCGTGCCAACTCCTGGCGCACGTCTGCGCGCATCAAGGCCGCACTCACTTGCGCGCGCGCCTGCGTGGCTACAGAGGCGCTCAGCACTTCCGGCGTCCCCACCAGCCCGGCATAGGCCGGCTGCACGGCTAGCCACGCCAGCCACGCCGCCAGCAGCGGACTCAGTAATCTCACCCAACGGCTCTTGATACTCATGCTAGGACCCCCTCGTGATGACAATCATGACCGGCCCGCGCCCGCGCAACAGGCGCCGCACACTTTACCGCAGCGCGAGCGTGCGTGCATCCGCCTGCCGCCGTGCCAGTAGTCCTGCGTCGTGGATATTGAATATGACCTTGTAGGTCAGCGTGCGCGCCGCGCTCCCTGACACCTTGGCATAGGTATGGTTTGAGTCAGGTAGGCGCTCTCGCGGCGACCTGCATCTACGAAGTCTAGAACTCCCTCGTAAAAATCATCGTGACCGGCTGGCCCCTGCCAAGCCGGCGCCGCACACCTTACCGCAGCCGGAACGGCCGCGCATCCGTGCTGCGCGTCCATGCTATTATGCGCGCCCTGCCTGGCTATCTCATCGGATGCATACCCATGGACGCTGTCACACTGTTGGGCCTCAGCGCCGGCGGCCTCACCACCGTCTCCTTCCTGCCGCAAGTCATTAAGACTTGGCGCAGCAAATCGGCGAGCGACATTTCCTACGGCATGTTCACGTTGTTCAGCAGCGGTGTGTTGCTGTGGTTACTGTATGGCATTGCGCTGGCCGCGCCGCCCATCATCATTGCCAACGCCGTTACACTGGTCTTGGCGCTGACCATCTTGGTGTTGAAGTTTCACTACCAGCGGCGACGCCACGAGCCTGTAGAATAGGCTGCAAACGCAACGGGAGCACCGCGCATGAAACTGACCCCCGAGCAGTTCCGGGCCTGGGAACATAAATGCATCACCCTGCTGGGCATGTCCGGTGTGGGAAAAACCACGCTGGCGCACACGCTGCGGCGCCGTAACTGGTTTCATTATTCGGGTGATTACCGCATCGGCACCCGCTATCTCGACGAGCCGATCCTCGACAATATCAAGCAACAAGCCATGCAAGTGCCTTTTCTGCACAACTTACTGCGCTCGGACTCGATTTACATCGTCAACAACATCACCGTGGACAATCTGCAACCGGTGTCGAGCTTCCTCGGCAAGCTGGGCAATCCCGAGTGCGGCGGCCTGCCGCTCAAGGAATTCAAGCGTCGCCAGAAATTGCACCATGAGGCGGAAATCGCCGCCATGCGCGACGTGCCCGATTTCATCCACAAGGCACGCACCATTTACGGCTACGAGCATTTCGTCAACGACGCCGGCGGCAGCGTATGCGAATTGGACGACTCCGAAACCTTGCGGCGGTTGGCCGAGCACACCATTATTCTCTACATCAAGGCCAGCGAGCATGACGAAGAGGAGCTGATCAAGCGTGCCGTCTCCGATCCCAAGCCGCTTTACTATCGCGAGGCGTTCTTGGACGAGCAGCTGGCGCTGTACATGAGCGAGCGCAATCTGGAATACGTCGCCCTGATCGATCCTGACGAATTCGTGCGCTGGATGTTTCCGCGCCTGTTCCGATCGCGCATCCCACGTTACGAAACCATCGCCCGCGAGCACGGCTACACCGTCACCACCGAGGAGATGGCGCGGCTGCGCAACGAAAACGACTTCCTGCGCCTGGTGGAAACCGCGCTGGAACGGCAAACTTGAACGCTAGGCGTTAAGGAGAGAGACGACGATGCCGCTGGTGGCCAATTCCAATCTGCCCGCCTTCGCGCGCCTGCAGCAGGAGGGGGAAACTGTCATTCCCGGCGATGTGGCGGTGCATCAGGACATTCGCGAGCTGCACATCGGGCTGCTCAACATGATGCCCGATGCGGCGCTGGCCGCCACCGAGCGCCAATTCCTGCGCCTGGTCGGCGAGAGCAACCAGATCGCACAGTTTTACGTGCACCCCTTCACGCTAGACGAACTGCCGCGCGGCGAAAAAGGTCGCGATCATGTTGCGCAATATTACGAGAGTTTCGAGCAGATCAAGGCACAGGGACTGGACGCCCTCATCATCACCGGCGCCAATGTCACCCAGCCCAACTTGTCTCTGGAACCGTTCTGGCAACCGCTCAACGAAGTCATTGACTGGGCCTACGACAATGTCACCTCCACCCTGTGTTCCTGCCTGGCCACGCATGCGGTACTGCAATTCCGCTATGGCCAGAAGCGGCGTCCGCTGGGCTACAAGCGCTGGGGTGTGTATCCGCACCGCTTGGTGGACCGTCAGCATCCCCTGGTGCTGGGCGTGAACACCCGCTTCGATGTGCCGCAATCGCGCTACAACGATATCTCCCGCACCCAGTTCGAGGCCGCCGGCCTGCATGTGCTGGCCGAAAGCGAAGAGGCCGGCGTGCACCTGGCGGTGAGCGAAGACCGCTTCCGATTAGTGTTCTTCCAAGGCCATCCCGAATACGACAGCATCAGTCTGCTCAAGGAATACAAGCGTGAAATCCGCCGCCACGCGCGCGGCGATAGCGCCGCTTATCCGCCCTACCCGGATAATTATTTTTCGCGCCAGCTCCAAGCTGTGCTCGATGAGCATCGCGAGCGCCTGGAGAGCGCCCAGGCGCACGGCCTGGCCGCCCCCGCACTGCCAGAAGCACTAATCATCCCCAAGCTGGACAACACCTGGCACGACACCGCCGAGGCCATCATCAACAATTGGGTAGGCAAGGTCTACCAGACCACCAACCAAGACCGCCGCCGCCCCTTCATGGAAGGCGTCGACCCCGCCGATCCACTGGGTCTGACTTGCGCCTCACCCCCAGCCCCTGGCACGGGGGACTAGACAAGCGCGGCTAGGCGGCTAATATTCGCCAACGCGCGACCGATGTTTAGGGGAGCGCCGCTTCAAGCACGCAACGCGAGTCTGGCAGTGAGTGGTCCGACCCGCGCCGCCGTCGAAGCCAAGAAGGTTCGTTATTTGTACACTCAACACCAACAGCGGATGGACAATGAGCGACAATCAAATTTGGTTCGGATTTCTTGAGGCAGGCGACAAAAGCACCGCGGTCGCGCTGGATAAGCGCATAGACACCGGCAATCCCGACACCCTGTACCTGTTCAATCTAACGCGCAAACAGATCCTGGAGTACAAACGCCAGATCGTCGAGCCGAAGCTGCGCGAATTCAAGGGCAAGGAACAGAGCAAGGTGTTGGGAGAACTCGAACTAGCCTACGCCGAAGCGCGCGGCAATTTCACTCCGCGCATCATTCCCGCCGCGCCCAGCGCCGAACGCGTCGCGCCCGCTCCGGCGAAAAAACCGCACAAAGCTGACGCAGACAACACCTCCGGCAACACAGACGCCGACGCCGGCAGCGCCGATGGCGACGAAGACTGAGTCGATGAGGATGAGAGCTGAGCCGGCCTTAGTGAGGACGCTGTAACACATCGCCGCATCCTTGTAGGTGGCGCGCCCCGGGTGAGGCGGGGCGGCGGCATCATTAGCGTAAAAACTCCCCGCGCATGCGCCCCCTCACCTACACCGCGCCGCTGCGTTCACCCCGCATGAGGCTGCCACACTATGAAATTCCACCAACTCGCGATCGGACACCGTTTCCGCTACCAAGACACCGAGTACACCAAGAGCAGCCCGCTGCTGGCCACCGAAAAACACGGCGGCGAGCGACGCATGATCCCGCGCTCGGCGAGCGTGGAAAATCTGGAATCCTGCACCGCATCATACAATGATGCCATTTCCTCGCCCGCCCTCGCGGCGCTCGACTTCCTCTATCAACAAGCTATGCAAAGTCTGGATGACTTGACGCCGCGACCGGACGCCACCCAACTCATGTTGGCCAAGCAGAAGCTCGCGCGGGCGCGCGAGGCCGCGTTGCAAAAACTCCCCTCCGCCGGGTCAAGCTGACACCATATCTATCACAGTCAGCGTTACGCTAGACCCGCTCCTCCACGAGAGTAGCCTCCCACCCCAAGCGCACAATCAGCGCGCGAAATCCCTCCCGCACCGGTGAGGCGATGGTCAACTTCTCCCCCGTGGAGGGATGCGGAAAGCTCAAACACGTCGCCGCGAGTAATAATCGAGGGCAGTTTAAGTGGTCGCGAAACACGCGATTGACCTTGCCGTCGCCATGCGTGGTGTCGCCGACGATGGGATGGAACACATGTTTCATGTGGCGGCGGATTTGATGCTTGCGTCCGGTGAGCGGGGTGATTTCGATAAGTGAGCAACGGCAGGTGGCGTAACGCCCCACCGGATGAGGCAACTCCGCCGTGGCGAGAGTGCGACACTCCGTGATCGCAGCTTGCGCGGACTTGCCTTGGCGCGCCAGCGCGTCGCTCGCCGCGTCCAACTCTTCCCGTAAGGGGTAATCGATGCGCAACTCCGCTTCCGTATAACCTCGCACTACGGCCCAATACCGCTTACTCACTTCCCGACCGGTGAAGGCGGCGGTGAGGCGAGCGGCAGCTTCTTTGTGCAAGGCGAACAACAACACACCCGAGGTTGGTTTGTCGAGTCGATGCACGGGATAGACACGCTGGCCGATCTGGTCGCGCACGAGCTGCAAGGCGAAGCGCGTTTCGTGCCGGTCTATGCCGCTGCGATGCACCAACAAACCGGCGGGCTTGGTAACGGCGATGACATGCTCATCGCGATACAGAATCTCCAGCGCCTCCAAGCAGCACTCCTACAGGAACGGTGAGGGCACATTGTGGGCCACCCATGACCACCTGGTCCAATCACTCCGCTGGCTTAAGTCGGCCTTAAGCTCAGCGTGCTCTCATGAAAGCGCATCGACCGTGAGACCTGGAGGGCATAGTCATGAGAGCAGGAACGAAATGGACGCAGATACCGCTCGCTTTGGTGGTCACCAGCGTGTTGGCGTTGGCCAGCTGTGGCGGCGGTGGCAGCAGTGATGCACGGGAAGCCTTGACAGATTCCGCAGCGAAACACCTGGTAATCAGCGAGACGGAATGGGAAGCGGACGAATCCAAACTGAAGATCAAAGGGACAGGCACCCGGGGCGAGTCAGTCAGCGTTTATGACGCCGACAGCGGCTCGTTGCTCGGCACCACCGACGTCAACCGCCAGAACGAATGGCAGCTGAGTCTTCAAAAACTCGTTAGCGTGCCTTGCCGTGTCCGCATCGAGTCCGGTGACGGCTCACGGGCGGAAGCCATCGCGGAGGCCCCCAACTGCACGGTCGCCGCTAGCGACAACCGTGATCGCGATGATCACGACCGCGATGATCACGACCGTGATGATGACGACGATGGTGAAGAGACATCACCAGCGCCCAATCCCGGCGACATGGCCGGCAGTCAATTTCAGATCTTCGCCGCCAATGACCTCGGTATGCATTGCATGGACGAAGATTTTTCGGTGTTCTCTATCCTACCTCCGTTCAACACCTTGCAAGCCCAAGTACTGCGCAAGGGCGGCGAACCGGCCCTGCTCGATGCCTCACAAGTGGAGGTGCGCTATTCGGCGGTGGCCGATGCCAGTGGCTCTATCAACACCACCAGCGCGGGCAAGACCAATTTTTGGGATTATGTGCAAAGCCTGTTCGACGCCTCGCCGGCGGTGGACGTCGGCCTGACCGGCGCAAAGATGCCCAGCAATACCAACGGCCCGCAGTCGTTCGCGAACTTCGAGGCCGATCACAAACGCTACGTCGCGCAAGGCATCCCCATCACGCCGTGGGACGACAACGGCCAACACAACAGCTACCCGCTGTTCCGCATCGAAGCGGTCGACAAAGCCAGCGGTCTAGTCCTGAGCAGCCTCGATACCGTGGTGCCGGTGTCCGAGGAAATGGCTTGCGCCGACTGCCACAATAGCGGCCGCGAGGCGGCGGATGCGCCCACCGCGGCACGCTACGGCCAGGCCATCGCCTGGAGCACGAACGCTAACCCAGGCGTACAGTACAAGGAAAATATTTTGCTGCTGCACGATGTCAAACACGGCACGTTCCTATTCGATAACCAGCCGGTGTTATGTGCCGATTGTCACTATTCTCCGGCCTTGGACCTCGCCGGGGCCGGACCGCAGGGCGTACAGCGCAGCATCCCGTTCCTGTCTTTTGCCATCCACGAACGTCACGGTGAAACGCTGGCTGGGCAAATTCCTGGCGCCGGCGATACGGCCATTGTCGCCGGGCGCGGCATCAACACGTGCTACAACTGCCATCCCGGACAAAGCACGCAGTGTTTTCGCGGCGCCATGGCCAACGCCGACTTGGTATGCCAAGACTGCCACGGTGGCATGTTGGCGGTGGCTGGAACCTATCCCTTGAGCAGCGGGCGCGTGCGTCAACCATGGATCGACCTGCCTAAGTGTCAATCCTGTCACACGGGCGATGTGTTGAATCACCAAGGCAATCGCGTAGTGAGTCGCCTCGCCTACCGGGCGGACGACCCGGCCGCCAGCCCCTTGCTGGCCAGCAACAAACGTTTCGCCGAGGCCGATATAGGCTTGTATCGCAACAGCGCCGGTCACGGCGGTATGGACTGCACCGCCTGTCACGGCAGTCCGCACGCCATCTGGCCCAATGCCGACCCCCACGCCAATGACAATGTCGCGGCACAGCAGATTCAAGGCTACAGCGGCACCATCACCGAATGCGGCAGTTGCCACACCAACGGCGCCTTGTCGCTCACACTCAACGGGCCCCATGGCCTGCACAACGTCGACGATCCGCGCTGGACGGAGGATCACGGCGACTTCTACGAACGTAATCCGAACAGTTGCCGCAATTGTCACGGCAGCAACTTGGAAGGTACGCGTTTGTCACGCACCGCCGCCGATCGCATTTTCCTCACGGACGAGGACGGCGGACCCGACAATACGATCTCGCTGGCCCAGGGCACCAACGTCAGTTGCACCTTGTGTCATGAACGGCCCTAGGCCAAGCAGCCTGCCATAACAAAGGGGGCCTTGCGGCCCCCTTCTTTTTCATCCGAACTATGTGCTCTCGAGTGAGAGAACTTAACTCGTTTGCGCGCCACGTGGACGACGCGACGTCTGCGGACGACCCTGACCCTGGGCGGGGCGTGCGTGACGACGTGCGCCATTGCCGTTATTAGGGCCGTTACCACCACCGCCGGGACGCCGGCGATTATTGGTAGGACGCGGCCGTGAGGATTGCTGCACGGGCTCGAAGCCTTCCATCACGATGGCGGGTATATCCGTCTTCACCAAACGTTTGATGGCGGCGAACTGACCACGCTCCTCGGCACTGACCAACGACGTGGCGGCGCCCTTGTTGCCAGCGCGACCGGTACGACCGATGCGATGAACGTAGTCCTCGGGGTTGGTGGGCAAGTCGAAGTTCACCACATGCGGCAATTGGTCGATGTCCAAACCGCGCGCCGCCACGTCGGTGGCGATCAGGGCTTGCACCGTTTGACGCTTGAACGCGGCCAGCGCGCGATTGCGTTGGCCTTGACTCTTGTCGCCGTGGATGGCATCGCATTCGATGCCGTGATGACCCAACTGCTTGGCCAAGCGATCAGCGCCATATTTTGTGCGGGTGAACACCAACACCTGACTCCATTGCTCCTTGCCGATGAGATGGGCGAGCAATTCGCGCTTGCGATCGGTGTCGACGAAATAGGCCGATTGGCTCACCGCGTCGGCCACGGCGTTGGCGCGCGCCACTTCGATCACTTGCGGCTTGTTGAGCAGTTTTTCGGCCAACTTGCGCACATTGCCGCCGAAGGTGGCGGAGAAGAACAGCGTCTGACGGGTAGCGGGCAGCACGCCAAGGATGCGCTCGATGGCGGGCAGAAAGCCCATGTCGAGCATGCGATCCGCTTCATCCAGCACCAGGATGTCAACCGAGGACAAATCCACGGTGCGGCGGGTGAGGTGATCCTGCAAGCGACCCGGCGTGGCCACCAGCACATCGACGCCTGAGCGCAGCGCGCGAATTTGCGGCAGGATGTTCACACCACCGTACACTTCGGCGCAGCGCAGCGGGAGATGACGGCCATAGGTGCGCACGCTCTCGTGCACCTGGGCGGCCAATTCGCGGGTGGGGGTGAGCACCAAGGCGCGCACGCGACGCTGCCGACCCTGGGGGGCGTCGCCCATGAGTTTGTGCAGCATCGGCAAGGTGAAGGCGGCGGTCTTGCCGGTGCCGGTCTGGGCGCCGGCCATGAGGTCGTGTCCGGCCAATATCGCCGGGATGGCGCGCGTTTGCACGGGGGTGGGCGAGGTATAGCCCTGCTCGGCAATGGCGCGCAGCAATTCGGCCGAAAGGCCTAGAGAATCAAATGACATGGATAACTCCTGAGTACAACAACTGCCAAGGCAACCCGGTCCCGTAGGGACTAGGAATGGGTGTGGGTGAATCGGGGAATGGCCTTGGCAAGGTACAATCCGCGACCGGTTTGCGTGTACCGGCCTGGGATCGCAGGATGCGTCTTGGGGGTACTCTGGGCGGCTCGCCATCCTACGAGGATGGTGTGCCGCGAACAAACACAACGCGCATAGTAGCATAGAGGCAGCGAATATATCTAACGAATCTTTGTCACTTACAGATTCAACCTGCCGTCGCCCAAGTCGCGGCGACCCACTCCCCCACGCCATGGGTCAACACGACCACCACCGCGGCGATGAGTAGATGCTCGCCTATCACCTTCCATGGCGCCACCCCCTGCGCCCGCGCCAGGCGATAACTGAGCAACGCCAATACCGCGCCGCCCCAGACCATGCTGACGACGATGGCCGTGGCGAGCTCGAATAATAACAACGGCACCACGAAGCTGATGGCGGTGAAGAATTTCGCGACGAAAGTCGCCGCCGTGGCTTGCCACACATGGCGTGAGCTGCGCTCGGGGTGTGCTTCTTCGGCAACGTGGATGCCGAGCGCGTCTGACAATGCATCGGCAATGGCGATGGTCACCACGCCGCCGAGCACCGCCGTGGTCGAATGGGTGCCTGCATGCAAACCCACCATCAAGCCGAGCGTGGTGATTACCCCCGAGGTCAAGCCGAAACCGGCGCCGGTCTTGAAGGCGCGGTTCAACGCCATACGTCAGCTACCGAAATAGGCCAAATAATGTTGGCGCGGGTCGAGCACATGAGCGAAACGGCGCACCTGGGCATGCCATCCCAAGTCCTCGAAGGCACTCCAGGTCGCGTTGCGCCAAACCGGTATTGCGTACGGTCGTCTCCAGATAGGCCACATTCGCCATCTGACCGTCGCCGGTGAGCACAACGCGCAGCGCGAACACCCGTAACTCCAACTCCGCCAAGGCGGCGAAGATCTGGGCCATTTGCGCCCGCCCGCGGCACGGCTTGAGCCACGGAATGCCGTGATCGACGCTGTCGTGCTCCCACTCCACCTCCTCGTATAACCGGCCAACGCCGCCGCCACATCGCCGCGACCGAAAGTGACCCGATTGCTTTGACGATGGTGATGTCCTTGCCCATCAAGATGCTGCTGCGCGCAACCCGTACCAGAGCATAGGCGGCGCGAGCGACTTTGACTAGCCGCCTCATTCCCGCCCGGCTGCGTTACAATGCGCCCCCGGCCATTACTCGCCAACACCACATGCCCATACTCACTTTTCGCAACGTCGTCCTCGGTTTCGGCACCCCAGCGCTGCTGGACGGCATCGGTTTTCAAATCGAGCGCGGCGAGCGGCTGTGCCTGGTGGGGCGTAACGGCGCGGGCAAGTCCACGCTGCTCAAGCTGGTGAGCGGCGAACTCACCCCCGACGACGGCGAAATCTCCCGCAGCCAGGGCCTGCGCGTGGCGCAATTGGCGCAGGAAGTGCCCCTGGGCACCGCGGGCAGCGTGTTTCATGTGGTGGCGGAAGGTCTGGGCAAGGTGGGCGCGGCGGTAGAACGCTATCATGAACTGACCCATGCCTTGGCCGAGGGTCACACCCAGCGACTCGCCGAGCTAGAACGCTGCCAACATGAGCTGGAAGCCGGCGGTGGCTGGGAGCTCACCCAGCGCGTGGAGACGGTGCTATCCAAACTCAACCTCGATGCCGACGTCGACATCACCAGTCTCTCGGGCGGCCTCAAGCGCCGCGTCATGCTGGCGCGCGCCTTGGTCAGCGAGCCAGATTTACTGCTACTCGACGAGCCCACCAATCATCTCGACATCACCGCCATCACCTGGCTGGAGGAATTCCTGCTCGGTTGGGGCGGCACACTGCTGTTCATTACCCACGACCGCGCCTTTCTGCAAAAACTCGCCACGCGCATCATTGAATTGGATCGCGGCCGGCTCTACGACTTTCCCGGCGACTACGCCACGTATCTGGCACGCAAGGAAGCGCTGCTCGCCGACGAGGAAAAAAATAATGCCCTATTCGACAAGAAGCTCGCGCAAGAAGAAACCTGGATACGCCAAGGCATTAAGGCACGCCGTACCCGCAACGAAGGCCGCGTGCGCGCCTTGAAAGAATTGCGCAACGAGCGCAGCGCGCGCCGCGAACGCACCGGCTCGGCACGTATCAGCGTGCAAGAGGCGGAGCGTTCCGGCAAGATCGTGGTGGAAGCTGAACACCTCGGCTTTGACTATGACGACCAGCCGGTGATCCGCGACCTCAGCACGACACTGCTGCGCGGCGATAAGGTGGGCATCATCGGCCCCAACGGCGCGGGCAAAACCACGCTGTTGCGCCTGCTACTGGGCGAACTGCCGCCCACGCGCGGCAACCTGAGACACGGCACCCAACTCGAAGTTGCCTACTTCGATCAATACCGCGCCACGCTGGACGAGGATAAAACCGTGCAGGAAAACCTGGGCCACGGCCGCGAAACGATCGAGGTCAATGGGCAGCAACGCCACGTGCTGAGTTACCTACAAGACTTTCTCTTCAGCCCGCAACGCGCCCGCCAACCGGTGAAGGCGCTGTCCGGCGGCGAGCGCAATCGCCTCCTGCTGGCGCGCTTGTTTCTCAAGCCTTCGAATGTGCTGGTGCTGGACGAACCGACCAACGACCTCGATGCCGACACCTTGGATTTGTTGGAGGAGCGCCTCACCGAATATCGCGGCACCGTGCTGCTGGTCAGCCATGATCGCGCCTTTCTCGACAATATCGTCACCAGCACGCTGGTGTTCGAAGGTGACGGCGTCGTCAAAGAATACGTCGGCGGCTACAGCGATTGGTTGCGCCAACGTACCCTTGCCACGACTGCGCCCCCCGCGACCAAGGCCAAACCTAATACGACCGAAGCGCCGCGCGAAAAACCCAAGAAACTCTCTTACAAGGACCAGCGCGAACTCGATGCCTTGCCGAAAACAATCGAAGCATTAGAGGCCGAGCGCGACGTCATGAGCACCAAAATGAGCACAGCGGATGTCTATCAGCAAGACAAGCGCGCCATCACCCAGACACAAACTGAGCTGGCGCAACTGGACGCGCAACTGGCCGCGGCCTATGCGCGCTGGGAGGAGTTGGAAGCGGCACGCGGATAGTACTGCGCATGCCCCCACACGCGCCACCAAGCTATGGGCACTCGCCTCTCTCCTGCGCCCGGCGGTTCACCCACGCAATGCGCCAGTCGACGCACCGTTTCGACATGAAGCCATACCGCCCCCCTGGCTTGCTTTAGCTAGCAATCTTCTTCCTTGAGCCTCCATCAAGGCACCGCGAAATCACCAGCGCAACACGCCCAGGCTAGGCGCACTTATCCAGATTTGTTCTTCATCTCTTCGTTAGCCAAATGCACTGTCATCTGTGTAAACGGAATCTCCCAACCATGGGCGTTGCAGGCATCGACGGCCAGCCCTTGCATCAAGCGCTGGATGCGTCGGTAGGAATCCGCGGCCTCTCCCGAGAAGGTCGCCCACACGAAGAAGTCCAACGACGAGCCCGCCGCTTGATCGAACTCGACCATGAAATCCTGCAGATGTTTACCCCATACGTGAGCCTTGAGGTGGCTGCCGATGTAGTCTGCCAGCTGTTCTCTGATCTCGCTAGTCACCTGCGCTTGGTGTCGATAATCAAGACCGAACTTGATGATCACCGCAAAACCTTCCAATGACAAATTTTGCGGATTGCTGTCGAGAAAGGCGCCAATGCGATAGTTGCGCAACGCGCCGGCGACGCGCAATTGCACCGTCTCGGGTGATTGCAATACCACCCGACCATAGGTGTTGTCGCTCAACAAGACGAAATCATCTTCACGCGTGGGAAACCACGGCTCATTATCATCGTAACGACGCGAGACCAGAGTGGTAAGTTCACTCAGCGGCAATAACAAACGGCCGCTGCGCAAGGTGGGATTGATCAACGTCGAATACATGTTCAAGGCCTGCACCTTCCAGGGCAAGCCGTTATAGATCACACGCTCGCCTTCACGCACCGGACCGATATTAAGCAGCACGCGCGCTTCCTTGAGATAGCCCGGCAAGGAGCGCTGCAAGGTGAGCGCGGCGCCCACCAAGATGATGAGCAACAGACCTAGCAATATCCAATCGCCGCGGGCATAGAGCACCGCCATGGCGGCGAACAACGCCAGCAACGCCGCAACCACGATGAAAATCAAATGCAGTACCCGGGCGAAAAACGGGCGCTTGCGTCCGCGCCGCAACATCATTTGGGTATAGAAACGATTGAGCAACCACAACAGCCCGTAGGTGAGTGCGGCCGCTAACACCGCCAGCAGCAAATTCAATAGGCGTCCGCTCAATAGCTCCTGCAATGCCTCCCCGGCTTTCGCTTCCGCCGGCTTGCTCGGCGCCAGCAATTCCGTTAATTCGAACGAGACCAACTCGAAGCGATTGCGCAAATCATCGCGCCGCTTGCGCCAGCGAGACGCTAAATCGTCAAAGGCATGCACCAAGTCCGGCGTGGGCGCATTGGCTTTGTAATCGACGACGTTCTTTAGGGCCGCTTCCGCCGCCGCTAGACGTTGCTGATAGAAAGCCTGCTCGCTACGCAGCCTTTCGATCTTGCGCGGGCGCTCCGTAAGCCGACGCAATTCCACCACGATAGGCTCAAAAACCGATTCAATTTCTTCGCGCCAATCGAATTTTTCCTCCGCCTTGGAGGTGAATAGCTGTATGTCGACGCCGCCGGTGGCCCACATCTCCCACGCCACTTGCAGCGAGTCGATCTCCTTACTCAGTCGCGCCACTTCGCCGCGCATGCGCTCGCGCTCGGCCTCGTCATCGGTTTGCTGCATCTGCTTGCGCAAGGCATGTAAATCCTGGCGGGCTGCATTGATGGTGGCGACCAGATTCTCGAAATGTCGCCACGTGTCGGGACGAGCCGTAACGGTGTCATCCGCGGACTGGGTCTCCTGCGCCCCCACATTGGTTGCCGATCCCAGCGCAATCAAGAGAACCGCAAGCGGTATTATGTAGTGCTTCATAATGGACTCAGAAGGAAACAGTGTGGGCGCGGACTAAGAGTATTAACACTAACGATTTCTCCCAAAAAAAAGTAATGGCACTGCGCATCTCCAGCCTTATTCTTGTTGTCGCTGGCGACTCAACCAGCGGTCCAATTGATTGGCGAATGCTTGCCGATCGCCAAGACTCAAGGCGGGGGGACCACCCGTGTTCACGCCAGTGCCGCGTAATTGGTCCATAAAATCGCGCACGCTCAGACGTTCACGAATGTTGTCGGGAGTGTACAGCTCCCCGCGTGGATTCAAGGCGTTCCCACCGCGCTCGATCACCTCCGCGGCCAAGGGGATGTCGGCGGTGATCACCAAGTCGCCCGTTTGCACTTGTGCGGCGATCCATTTATCCGCCACGTCGAAACCTCCCGGCACCTGCACCGTCTTGATGTGCGACGAACGCGGCACGCGCAGCGCCTTGTTGGCCACCAGGGTGAGCGGTATCCCCACCCGCTCGGCGGCACGAAACAATATATCCTTGATCACAGTGGGACAGGCGTCCGCATCCACCCAAATTTGCCTCATCGCAGTCGTTGCCAGCAGCCCTGATTCAGCTCATATTACCAGTCCGTCAAGGTGGAAAGCGCCGAACTTAGCGCAATCGACCTAACCTCATCGATAAGCCGGCGCGATCCTACCGCGCAGACCATATCCCCCTGTCATGGAGGCACCCACCGGTGACGACATACTCCATGAGCCTTTATCAATTCCTGGCCGTGGCTGGTATCCTAGAGCGCGTCGGCTCACGACGGGCACGACAGGCCATAAGACATAGAGGCACGAAGCCGCGTGCCTTGATGCACCCCCACTCCAACAGTGTCGCCGGCGATTCATCGCTTTACCAAGATAGTATGACGATCCAAGATGCGGTATTGCACAACTAAGCCCGAACTTCCGACTCTCGCCCTAGCGCTGTACTCTCTATTGTTCTGGCCCTCGACGCTCAGCGCAGCAGACACGACGCCTGCCCTCCCGCCGGGCACAGCAACATCCGCCGCCGTAACGCCGCCACCCATCCCAGACCAGGCACCCTCCACCCTCTTGAGCCAAGCGGACGGGGCCCATTTGACGCTGTCCAGCAGCCTGGAGGCTGCCGCCCGTCGCATCGACGGTTTCTTTGCCACCGACCAAAGCTTCGCCGAAGCGACCGACACTTATGCCCGCTTGCGCATGGACACCATCATCGAGGACGAAGGCGACATCGGCTTCAAGGCTGACGTCAAAATCAAACTTGACCTGCCACGCACCGAGCGCCGCTTCAAACTGCTCATTGAAAGCGATCCGCAAGGTGCACCCGGGACGGAGCCACAAGAGCGCCCCATCCAGTCGATTCAAGAGCAGGACTATTTTCTTTCTATCGAAAGCACCCTACGCGAAGGCGCCCGCTGGGACGTACGTCCCGCCATCGGTATCAAGCTGCATACCCCCGTCGATCCATTCGCGCGCCTGCGCGCCATCCGCTACTTCGATCTGGGCGATTGGCTGCTACGCAGCTCACCCGAGGTTTTCTGGTTCAACTCGGAGGGTTTGGGCGCGCTCATCGATATCGACTTGGACCGCGCTCTAACCCCAAAGGTATTGTTTCGCTCCTCCACCACGCCAAGTTGGCTGAAGGAGGAGGATTTCGGGCGTGTCGATCAACGTTTCACGCTCTATCGTCACATCGACGATCGCCACACCTTGTCCTACCAGATCGGGTTACACGCCAAGGACGATCCAGCGTGGCGGGTAGAGGACTACTTCGCCGCGACCAGCTACCGCATACGAGTCCACAAAAAGTGGCTGTTCTTGGAATTCATCCCCAGCTTGAGCTTTCCCGCCAGCGAAGACTACGACATGGAACCCCGCGTGACCTTGCGATTGGAGGGGGTGTTCGGCAAAGGCTACTTATGAACAACCAGGCTGTGTGGCACCGCCGCCCCCAAGCAGGTAGCTGCGGCATCAACGTCTGAGCAACCGCAACAGCATTCAAACGGCCCGCGCGGCTCTACCCGCCCCTCTCCGATAAACCTTATAACGCTGTTTTACATAGACTTATATTACAACAAAGCTCGCCGACCACTTTCCAAAAGACATTGCATATGACACCTGCAGCCAAGATCGATTAGAATTTTGACTCGGTCAGCCCCACCCCAGTTGATCTGCCTATAACTCGAATAACTACAGCGCAGAGGCCTTACGCATGACATACCGACTCTCCCGTCGACTGCCATTACCCGCCGTGGTCTTGGGAACGTGCTTATCAGGTTGCGGAGGCGGCGATAACCAGGTATCCCCCATTGCCGCCGCTAACCATAGCAGCGGCACCACCGTCCTCAGCGGCATGGCCATCGCCGGCGCGGTAGATGGCACCCTAACGGTGCGCGACGCCGCAGGCAGCCCCTTGGCGTCCACGCCCGTCAACCGCGGCGCCTACACCGTGACGGTGCCCGACGCGGCGCTCGCCGAGGAACTGGATTTCGAAGTTATCGGCCACTACACCGATGAGGTCTCCGGCGTCAGCGTAGCGCTCACTGCAAACCATCCGCTGGCGCTACGGGTCGCCGCCGGTTACTTCCCGGCCGGTCACAACGGCAATGCGCCAATCACGCCGGACAGTACCGTCATCCGCACGCTGATCACCGAGCACGGCATGCAGCTGCCCCAGGCACGCGCGACCTTCCTGAACGCCTTCGGTTACGAGCCGAATCTGAGCGCCGTTCCCTTCGACCCGGCAACCACCCCCAGCAGCGTTACCACCACCCGCCCACAGCACGACAAAGACGCCGCCTTTCGCACCGGTGCTTTCAGCCTGTGGGCGCGCGATCTCGGCCTCAGCGGCAATGCCATCGCCTCCCTGCCCAACACCTTGGCGCGCGACCTCAGTGACGGCGACCTCGACGGCAAGGATGATCGCGGCAACGCGGTCACCCATGGCAACGTCAACTTCAAGGAGCTACATGCCCTCAGCCCGCTGACTTTCCGCTTGCTCAAGGCCTATGGCAAGTTCGTCGCCAGCGCAGCCAATCACGCCAGACTGAGTGCGCCGCTGCTGGCGCTGCCGCCGCTGCCCTACGACATGAGTGGCGCGCAAAAGACCATTACTACCGCGCTGGGTCGGCGCCTACTAATGACACTCGAGAGCGTGGCCGCCGCGCCTTTCCGCGCCGAGTATTGGACGGCGCACGTGCGCCACCGGCTGAGCTTGGTCGATGCCGACACCCTACTACCCATCGATACCAGCAACGACCCGAACATCATCGGCGTCTACTATCATCCTATGATGACGATGCTGAGTGACCACGCCCACACCACACCCCATGATCATGAGTCTGACACCCACGACATGACGCAGGGTCGCTATGAGTTCGATGCCTATTATGTGATGGCATCGGCCATGGCTCGCAGCATGCCAGTAGGCGTGTGGGATGATGTTTTCTACATTAAGGAAGATAGTGACGGAAACCGCGCCACCCACGAAGCGAGTACGGATACCGCGATCATCTTCAACCCCCAAGTGCGCTCGACCCCGGGCAGCGATGTGCTCTCCGTCAGCGTCGGTCATGCCAATGATCTATGGACGAACAGCATGGGGGCGACTCAGCCGCGCCCCTATTACATTTGGCTGCACGACATCACAGCTCACCCCGCCGGGGGGCACGACCTGACCTTATTTCTGTCCACCCAGAACATCGCCAACCCGACATCGGGCTCTGCCGACCGTCACGACCTACTCACCTTCCCGGCCGTACGCAGCGGACGCCTCCTACAAGGTCCGGCCGATATCTCGACCGGCATGCGCCCCGATGTCAGATTAGTCACCGTCACGGTAGAAGTTTCTATCGACAATGGGGCGAGCTGGCAAAAGCTCACGGCGCCTGACAGCAGCGGTCACCACACCATTAGTCAACTCGCCGGCCTGGACAGCGGCGACGATAAAGCCATCGCAGTGCGCCTAACGGTGAACGGCAAAACCATGACCACGGCTAGCGGCGACGTTCCCCGACTGCAATTCAAGGCTCCCTGACAGGACGCGCAGCACTGACAGCGCTCACACTTGGACTTAGCTTGGCCATCCGCGCTAATGCGGCCTTGCATAAGCGTCGCAATAAGTTACAGCCCCAGCACCACGCTGGGTTGGGCAGACTCGTGCGCCACATACTCGGGATGACAGGGGAACAAACGCTCGGGGGCCGCACCCTGTTGTTCGACCAAATACGCTTTGACCGCCACACCACGCTGTTCGGCCAGGGTTAGTAGTTGCTCCTCACTGATCTCGGGCACGCCAGCGGCGACGGTTGTTTGTTCCGTCGCTGGGCGTTCATCACGCGCTTGCTGCGAGGCGGCCGCTGCAGTTTGCGCTGCTGCAACGGCTTGTTGTTGCAATGCTTGCTTATCCGACAAGGTGCTGATACCGCAAAAAGTGATTTTCAAACCCGGGCGATCTTGCAACAAGCCGGCAATCTTATCCAGATACTCATGTCCCTGAGCGTCGATCTCCGCCTGTCCGGCCGCGAACGCCAAGGGTTGCAAACGCAGCGCGGTCGCCTTGCCCACCAACTCCCCCGCCAACAGAATCGCGCCGAATGGTTGCAACGCATACTTGAGATAGCCGACCGATGCTGCCTTAACCGCCTCCACCGTGGCCTTGCGTATCACCTTGTTGAGATCGAAGTCCGGCTTGTTCACATCCCCGCGCACGGGGATTTCCAGCTTGATGTTGCCATCACCGTCGCGCAGCATGTCGACCACCGCGCCCAAGGGCATGTCCAAAGCGCCGGCCAGACCCTTGCCCTCCGCGCCCGGCTTGGTCTCGACATCCAGGTTGGCGATCACCAGCTTGTTGTTCACATCGAGTTGATCGTCTTTGATCTTGGCGATCACATCAGCATCGAGACGCCCCTTGCGCAATATCGTGGCGGGGGCATAGGCCGTCAGTGGCGGCAGATCCAAGTCGTCCAACTTGACGACCATGTCGACGTTCAAGCGGGGCGCGAACGGCTGTAGCGTGCCTTGCACCGACAGCCGGGCGTGTTTGGCCAACTTGGCTTGCACATCGACGTGCGTGTCTTGGCGCGGTGCAGCGCTGTTGATATCGGCAATCTTCACATCCAGCGGCAGGATGCTGAGCTCGAACGACGGCTTGACGCTGGCATCATCGAAGCGCACCCAGCTCTGCTCGCCGATGGTGAAACGATCCAAGCGCACAGTGAATGGCGCTGCAGCGTCGCCCGGCGCCTCGGCATCGGTCGCGGCACCGGCCTCGGTCTGCGGCGCCTCGCCGGCGGTATCGGACAGCAGGGCATCCAGTATCGCCCAGCGACCTTGCGGGTCGCGCTGCAGGGCGACACCCAAAGTCGCAATGTTCACCGCCGCGATCTGCAAGGCGCTGCGGTTTTGCAGCGCGATGTCATCGACATTGATGCGCTGCACGCCGGCCACACGCTGCGCCTGGTCGATGTTCCCGTCCGCGGATGTCCGAGCCAGGGCGCTGACTTCGGCCAGGCCCACGCGCGCTATCTTCACGTCATCGAGCGTGGCGACCTCGATACCCTCGATGGCCACATTGCCGATCGCCGCCAGTGTGAGCTGGTGCTTCACGTCGTCCAAGCGCAGACCGTCGAGGGAGAAGCGCCCGGTCGCCGACACGCCGGGCTCGCCATCGTCCTCGGCCGGCACGGCCACACGCAGCGCGCCCTGCCACGCCAGGGCGCGATGATCGACGTGCAGGTCTTGCGCGCTCAGGGCAACCGCGCCGCCGCCCAACTCGAGCTGCCCGTCGAGCTGCAAGCTATCCTCATCCTTGCGCGGCGGGTTAGCCAGATCGATGCGCCCCTGCCATTCCAGCGCATTTTGCTCGATGTTGAGGTCGGGCATCACCACCCGCGCCGCGGCGAGCGCGAAGCTGCCATCGGTGTGCAAACGAATACTCCCGTCCTGGCGATACTCAAATTCGAACGCCATGTCGATCGCCGCCCGACCTGCGATATCCGTCAACGTCTCACTGACGATGACCGGCTTAAAGTCGGCCACATCGAGCTCATCGAGTTTGAGCCGACCCTTCAGATACGGCTCCTTGCTAAACGGCCGCACGTCGCTGGCCAACTGCAATTGCCCGCCGTGCGCGTGCAGCGTCGCTTCCAATACCGCGGGGCGCTGCTGGTCCCAACTGGCGATGTTCTGCACCTGCAAACGTTCGATACGGACGTGATTGTCCAGCACCGAGCCGGTCTGATTGATCTCGACATTGGCAATATCGATCAGCGCCACGCCGTAGTGCCAAGGCCCGCCGTCGGCAGGCGCCTCGACGGCGGGCGGCGCGGCCGGCGGCGCCGCCGCGAACAGCAAGGCACCGACTCGCACGTCACCGTTGTCCGCCAAGTGCACATCGATCAGCGCATCGCGCAGCACCACTTGCTCGAGACTGAGCCGCTTCTCGAGCACGTCCTGCCAGGCGAGATCGGCGGCGACGCGACCCACGCGCAATTGCCTGTCGGTCTGCGTCCCGGCCTGCAGGCCCTCGACGACCAGCTCACCGCTGAACAGATTGAGATCGACATTGACAATGTCGGCACCCGGCGCGCCGTTGTCACGCAGCCAACGCTCGGCGCCCCACTCGATACCGTAAGGCAGCAGCGCGATGAGCGCACCGAACAATATCCCCAGCACGAGCAACACGCGCGGCCAGCGCCGGCGTTTGCGCGCCGGGCTCGCCGGTGACGGCTGTTCAGATTGTTGTGCTTGTTCTCGATCAGTCATGATAGATCAGGCTCGTGAAATGCTTGCGCGCGCTGCAAATATTTCTTCTGTCATTTCGACCGCAGGGAGAAATCTTTCTTAAAGCCAGACATTCCCCCATCCAACCTCAGTCATCACTGACGACCCAAGATCTCTCCTTGCAGTCGAGATGACAAGACTTTGATGCCGTACTACCACCGAAACGCATCGCTCGTTAGACGTCAAAGATTTCTCGCAAACTCCCTACCTGTCGTCGGGACCCGGCTCAAGATGAACGAGACAGCAGTAACTTCTGATGGGTCACTTCGACGAACTTGCCATCCGAACCAGTTGTCATTTCGACCAACGGGTGAAATCCCTCTTGGCCTAAAGATGTGTCACATCTTCCGACAGTGCAAGATTTCTCGCTACGCTCGAAATAACAGACCGTCTACAGGCCCCCTTTCCGCAGTCTACCCCAGAGACTGCCCATCGGACACCAGTGCGGTTGCATTCACCCCGCCGCGCGCACGCAGCGCAGCACGTCATACGAATAGCGCCCCTCGAACAGGTCGAACACCGGCTTTAGCGCGGGCTCCTCGTGGTCGCGCAAAGCGGCCCGTATCTGGCTCAACTCGTCGGCACCTAAGGCCACGACGTCATGCAATTGTACCTCACCATGGGTGATGGCGAGCGCAAGATGGCTGTAGATGGTGGCCTCCTTCAAGCCGCGCTGCGCGGCAATCGCCGGCGCGTTCATGCCAAGGCGGAACAGCTGCAATGTCTCGGTCGCGGTATCGACGCCGGGCGCATCGTCATCAGCCTCTTCCTCATGCGCGCACAGCACGGCAAGAAACTCCGCGCCAAAGGCATCGAGTTTACGCTCGCCCACACCGGAGATCTGCGCCAGCTCGACTAGACTATGCGGACGTTGTGCTACCATTTCCATGAGCGTAGCGTCATGGAACACCACATAGGGCGGCACGCCCTGCTCTTCGGCCAGCTCGCGGCGACGGGTACGCAGCGCTTCCCACAAACGCTGCTCAGCGGCGCGAACAAAAGCACTGCGAGAAACTTTATTCTTTTTCTTGCTAGTCGGAGGCTTGATATCACGACGCAGTGTCAGCTGTTGTTCGCCGCGCAACACCGCGCGACAAGCGTCAGCCAGGCGCAAAGCGCCATGCCCTTCGATATCCACCGCCAATAAACCGCGCGCAATCAGTTGGCGAAATAGCCCGCGCCAATCATTGTCACTCAACTCTTTGCCGATGCCGTAGGTGCTAAGTTGATCATGACCATATCGCCTAATACGCTCGTCGTCTTTGCCCAGCAATACATCGATCAAATAATTTACGCCGAAGCGTTGCCCGGTGCGATGCACGCAGGATAGGGCTTTTTGCGCCGGCACGGTGGCATCCCAAGTTTCGGGCGGCTCCAGACACGTATCGCAATTACCGCAAGGCTTAGCCAACACATCGCCGAAATAGGCGAGTAATGCTCGCCGTCGGCAGGTGGTGAGCTCGCACAAACCTAACATGGCATCGAGCTTATGACGCTCGACGCGCTTATGTTGTTCATCGGCCTCCGAGGCGCCCATCATTTGGCGTAGCGTAATGACATCTTGCAGGCCGTAACTCATCCAAGCATCGGCAGGCAGGCCGTCGCGCCCGGCGCGCCCGGTCTCCTGATAGTAGGCCTCGATGCTTTTAGGCAGATTCAGATGCGCGACGAACCGCACATTAGATTTATCAATACCCATGCCGAAAGCGATGGTGGCGACGATGATGAGGCCTTCCTCATTGAGAAAGCGCCCCTGATTAACCGCCCGCGTCTCGGATGATAAGCCGGCGTGATAGGGCAACGCGCTCAGTCCCTTGGTGGCCAGCCACTCGGCCACCTGTTCTACGCGCTTGCGCGACAAGCAATACACGATACCGGCCTCGCCGGCATGTTCATCGCGAATGAAACGCCACAGCTGATCGCGCGCGTTGCTACTGCTCTGTGCGATGCGATAGCGAATGTTGGGGCGATCGAAACGACTAATGAACACTCGTGCACGCTCCAGCCCCAGGCGAGCGATGATCTCGCGGCGGGTGGGCTCATCCGCCGTGGCGGTCAAGGCGATACGCGGCACCAGGGGGAAACGCCCATGCAGTACCGATAGCTGCATGTACTCGGGGCGAAAGTCGTGCCCCCATTGCGACACGCAATGCGCTTCATCGATGGCGAACAAAGCCAATTGCGCGCGCGACACCAGCTCGAGCATACGCGCCGTCATCAGGCGCTCGGGGGCCACATAGAGCAAATCCAATTCGCCGCGCAGCAATTGTTGCTCCACCGCACGGGCTTCTTCCGCCGCTAACGTCGAATTCAGATAGGCGGCACGCACGCCGGCCTGGGTGAGCGCGGCCACCTGATCCTGCATCAGCGCAATCAAGGGTGAGACGACGATGCCGGTGCCGGGACGCGCAATCGCCGGTATCTGATAACAAAGCGACTTACCGCCGCCGGTGGGCATCAACACCAAGGCGTCACTGCCCGCCATAAGGGCGGCGATCACCTCGTCCTGGGGAGGTCGGAAGTGCTCGTAGCCGAACACCGCGCGCAGTATCTGTAGGGCTTCATTCATAAGGGAACATTAATATTTCCTGTCTGAATCGCGGGAAGACACGCTCATTGCCGCCCGCCCCGCGCCGACTCTATAAAAAATGGTTCTTGACGATAACTATCAACAAATACAGGTGCAAACGGAACTCACTGTACTGGAATAAGAATATGTCATCATTCCACGCCCCCCTAGATTCTTTACAGGCGCGCCGTTACCTGCGCCCGATTCCACTGACGGCGGCATTGTTCATCATCCTGTGCGGATTCGTCGCCTTCGTGCTGCCCTACACCCATGGCTGGCGCGAGCTGATGCAAATCAAACACGAACCGACCCCACCCTCTAATCAGATCAGCGCGCCGCCTATCATCCTCGAAGTCACGCCCCAACAGCGCGACCAAGCGTTGGCGCATTATGCAACAGGCACCGAACACCTCAAGTTAGGCCGTTACAGCGAGGCGGCAACCTATTACAAAAAGGCTTTCGAGCGCCTGCCAAGTTTCGCCGCCGCCTACACGGGGCTGGCGGAGGCCTCGCGCCTGAAGGGCGATTTTCAAGCCGCCGAACTCAATGCCCTACACGCCATCGATCAGTTGCGCGCTCAACCGGCCAATCCCGCACCCGAATTCGACGCGACGAACGCACTAAGCCAAGCCTATCAAACCCTGGGACTGTCATTACTGGGCCGCGCCCGCGCCTTGTATGCCGAGCACGACATTAACATGGGGAAAATGGAAGCAAACCGCGCTGCCGGCTATTGCGCCGAAGCCGCAGGCTTGAATCCAGCCAATGACGACGCCGTTTCCTGCCGACACAACGCCGCACAATTGGCGATCAACGCCAAGAACGGCTAGGCCACGCTGAGGTACATTGTGAAATTATCATTGCGCCAGTTTCTTCGATTTCCCGATCCCTATCAGTGAGACGAATCCGTGCGCATAGTTTGGTCCATTTCGGACTAAACAAGAAGCTAACCTCGCTATCGAGCGTCCACTTCAGCTGAAATTCTGATTTCTTCTTGCGCTCCGCGTTCGTGTTCGAAATTGACAAGGGCACGAGCAGGTATCAACACCCGCTCACCGGCGA
>CALZJG010000103.1 GCA_945787555.1 uncultured Chromatiaceae bacterium
CTGCCTCGAGAAATGCTGAAATGTCGCCCCGATGCCGCATCGCGAAACCACTCGCCATGCGTTGCGCTATTAGGATCCACTTAGCGACTCACCTAATCGTCGGTTCCGACCCAGTCGCGCTGGGATGCAATCTCGCGCCAATGAGGCTACGTGATCGCCACTAGTGGCTAGGTGTTTGTGGTGTCAGTTACTTGATCGTGGCGGTTCACTTCATACACCGCATCCTGGCGGTCTACTTCGCCGCCACGCCATGCATGATCAGTATGCCGGGTGACCGGGTGGTGCCGTCGATCAAGATGATCCGACCGCGCTTCACCAACTGGCCGCGTGTCGCCTCAGTCTCGCCCACTTCGGTGATCAGCGCCACCCCGTCCGCATCCACCGTGTAAGTGAAGCTGCCCGCTTCGGTCGCATTGCCGGTGAGGCTGCATTTTCGTGTCCCGTTGCCCACGCCGCCGCCGGCGCCGTCAAAGGTGATAGTGCCGTGTTCATCACAGTAATCGACATTCGGCGCCGTTTCATCGATGCGCAATTGCACCAGGTTATAGTGATACTCGCCCCTCAGACTCGAAGTGCTGTAAGGTCCGCCGGCGCAGCCGGATAGCGCAAGGACGCTCAAGGCCAATGAAAAGATGATTGCTTTGCTGCGATATATCTCGAACATGGTGGTGTCCTCCCTCTTGTGTGACGTGACCTGATCCTCCTCTAAGCATAGTGAATGGAGGGTGGGTTGGCCCGTGCGGGTGCAATTCACTAAATTGTCGCGGCAGCGACTCCTTCGTTGCATCTATTCAAGGTGCGCTTATCGGCGCGAGTGGGTGGATTACGCTGCGCTAACCCACCCTACATTTCTATGGTGGGGTAGGATGCGGTGAATGACATGCCCCACATTTATCGAGGTCGTGCGCTATTGCCTATCCGCCTATCCCTGCCATAAACGCCGGCGCCACCAGCGCCGCCTTGTGGATGCTCGCGGTGTAATAGCGCGTCTCGAATGTTTTGCTGCGCGCATCTTGTTCGCGGAACTGGAGGGGGTCGACGCCCTTGCCGGCCAGGGTCGCGCTCCACCAGCCGGAGGGGTAGACGCATTGCGGGAAGGTCAGGGTGCGGGTGTGGTCGAAGCCGGCGGCGCGCATGGCCTGGTGCATCGATTCAATTAGTGCGAGATGGAACAGCGGCGATTCGCTTTGGCCGACCAAGATGCCGTCCGCGCGCAGGGCGCGGTGGCAGTTGCGGTAGAAGGCTTCATTGAACAGACCTTCGGCCGGGCCGACCGGGTCGGTGCTGTCGACGATGATGACGTCGAGGCTGCCGGGGTCGGCATCCTTGAGCCATTGGATGCCGTCGCCGAAGTAGAGGCGCGCGCGCGGGTCGTCGTTGGCGCTGCATAGTTCGGGGAAGTATTGCTCGGCGAGGCGGGTGACGCGCTCGTCGATTTCCACTTGCCAGGCCTCTTCGACGCCGGGGTGTTTGAGCGCTTCGCGCAGCGTGCCGCAGTCGCCGCCGCCGATGACCATGACGTTTTTGGGTGCGCGGTGAGCGTACAGCACCGGGTGGCTCATCATTTCATGGTAAAGAAAATTGTCGCGGTCAGTGAGCATGACGCAGCCGTCGATGACCATGAGCTTGCCGAAACCTTCGGTGTCGTAGATTTCGATGTGCTGGTAGGGGGTTTGTTCTTCGTGGAGCTTGGCCTTGATTTTGAAAGAAAAGGCCGCTCCGTCTTGGGGGTAGGTTTCGGTGAACCAGGTGTTGTCCAGCGCCATGTAATGCAGTTCCTTTAGGGTTGTTCCGGAATGTGTAACGGACAGGCGTTTGCCCCGTTCGGGAAAAGTGCCGCCTCCTCTACCCCTCACCCTTAGCCCTCGTCCCAGAGGAGTGAGGGGAAGTCAGCTGTCGCGGTGCGACTGTGATAATAACGATACAGGATGGCGCTAGCAGCGCCAATAACACCGACCGGGCAATTTCTTTATAATCGCCGGACTTAAGACGTAACCGGACGGCAGAACATGGCAGAGTGGCACATCCAGGGCTCGCGCGATATCTATAACATCGCTCATTGGGGCGGCGAGTATTTCGACGTCAACGAGGCCGGTCATCTGCTGGTGCGGCCGCGCCGCGGCGCCGCTGCCGCGGGCATCGACTTGTACGAGCTCAGCCACGAAGCGCAGGCGCAAGGTTTGGCATTGCCGTTGCTGGTGCGCTTCTCCGATATTTTGCACGACCGCGTCGATACCTTGTGCAGCGCCTTCGCGCAAGCCACCGCCAACGTCAGTTATCGCGGCCGTTACACGGCGGTGTATCCCATCAAGGTCAATCAACAAAAGACCGTAGTGCAAGAAATCCTCCGTCACGGTGGCGAGCGTGTCGGGCTGGAGGCGGGCAGCAAACCGGAGTTGATGGCGGTACTGGCGTTGTCGCAAGCGGGCGGGGTGATCGTGTGCAACGGTTACAAAGATCGTGAATATATCCGCCTCGCCCTGATCGGCAAGGCGCTGGGTCATCAAGTCTACATCGTGGTGGAGAAGCTCTCCGAGCTGAGCACGGTGATCGAGGAATCGCGCAAGCTCAACATCGCTCCGTTACTGGGTATGCGCGTGCGCCTGGCATCCATCGGTGCCGGTAAATGGCAGAACACCGGCGGGGATAAGTCCAAGTTCGGCTTGTCGGCGGCGCAGGTGCTCAGCGCCATCGAACAATTGCGTCGCGCCGGGCTGCTCGACAGTCTACAGCTGATGCATTTCCACCTCGGTTCGCAAGTGGCCAATGTGCGCGACATTCAGCGCGGCGTGCGCGAGGCGGCGCGTTACTATGCCGAGTTTCATAAGCTGGGCGTGAATATCCGCTGCGTGGACGTGGGCGGCGGGCTGGGTATCGATTACGATGGCACGCGCTCGCGCAGCTATTGCTCGATGAATTACAGCGTGCAGGAATACGCCAACAA
Organism: uncultured Chromatiaceae bacterium; assembly: GCA_945787555.1. Lineage (GTDB taxonomy): Bacteria > Pseudomonadota > Gammaproteobacteria > DRLM01 > DRLM01 > CALZJG01. The sequence continues at coordinate 2,945 of CALZJG010000103.1, forward strand.
CGTCATCCACACGCTGTGGGAGATGTGCGAGCAGGCCGGCCTGCCGCATCCCGACGTGATTACCGAGTCGGGTCGCGCCATGACCGCGCATCACGCCGTGCTCATCACCAATGTCATTGACATCGAGCGCGCGCCGCTGAGCGCTGGCATGCAAGCGCCCGTCGACGGCGAGCCCATGATCCTGCACGACTTGTGGCAGGCTTTGCAGGACATCGGCACGCGCTCCATCTTAGAGGTTTACCATGACGCCGAGCATTGGGTGGCCGAGGCGCAATCCATGTATACCCACGGCGTACTCGATCTGGTACAGCGCGCCCACGCCGAGCAATTGTTCTTCGCCATTTGCGCCGGGGTACGCGATCAATTGAAGCCCGAGAGTCGCGCCCATCGTGTCGTGCTGGACGAGTTGAACGACAAACTGGCCGATAAGTATTTCTGCAACTTCTCACTGTTCCAATCCATTCCTGACGTCTGGGCCATCGACCAGGTGTTTCCTATCATGCCGTTGCACCGTTTGGATGAGCAACCCTGGCGGCGCGGCACGCTGCAAGATCTGACCTGTGATTCGGATGGGCGCATCGATCATTACGTCGATCGCGAGGGCATCGAATCCAGTTTGCCCCTGCACGGCTTGCGCCAGGGCGAACCCTATCTCCTGGGCGTGTTTCTGATCGGCGCCTATCAAGAAATCCTCGGCGACATGCACAACTTGTTCGGCGACACTGACGCGGTAAACGTGGAGCTGACCTCCGACGGCGGCCATCGTTTACTGGCGCCGCAGCGCGGCGACACAGTGGAAGAGTTGTTGCGCTATGTGCATTTCGAACCCGAGGCGTTGTTGGCACAATATCGAAGTAAGATCGCCGCCGGAGATTTCAGCGCCGAGCAGCGCGCGCTCTATTTCGAGGAGTTGGAAGCGGGGCTGTCTGGCTATACCTATTTGGAGGAGTGAGGGATGCAAGAAATCAAGGTAGACCGCCAGGCCGCAGAGGAAAGTCTCGCTGCGCTGGGCGTGCGCGATTGGCCAATCTGGACCAAGGAGGCGTCGATTTTTCCATGGACCTATGACAGTAGCGAGACCTGCTATTTTCTCACCGGTGAGGTGATCGTCACGCCCGACGGCGGCGCGCCGGTGCCTATGGGCAAAGGGGATTTGGTGACCTTTCCCGCCGGTATGAGCTGTGCTTGGGAGATACGCCAGGCGGTGCGCAAGCACTACAAGTTTGAGTGATAATGTGGTTGATAGTGTGAAGATATATCGTGCGCCCGCGGGGTGGGTGCACTAGTATGCGGGTTTTATCAATCATTGGGTCAGGCGCCATGAGGCGCGAGGAATGAATAATGAAACGCATCGAAAAATACTTGGAAGCCTTCGTGTTTGCCAGTCGCTGGTTATTGGCGCCGTTTTATGTCGGCTTGATCCTGGCCATAGTTTTGTTGCTGATCAAATTCGTCAAGGAATTTTTCCATGTCGTTCCCACGGTGTTGACCGCGGAGGGCAGCGAGGCGATCGTGGGGATACTCACCTTGGTCGACGTGGCGCTGGTCGCCAATCTGCTCATCATCATCGTGTTCGCCGGCTATGAGAATTTCGTCTCGCGCATCGACACCGCCGGTCATGCCGATCGTCCCGAGTGGATGGGGCATGTGGATTTCGCCGATCTGAAGATCAAGTTGATCGGTTCCATCGTGGCGATCTCCGGTATCGAGTTGCTCAAGTCTTTTGTCAATGTTGATCAGTTTACGAATGAGCAATTGGGCTGGAAGGTCGGTATCCACATGACCTTCGTCGTGTCCGGACTGTTGTTCGCGGTGAGCGACCGTCTTGGGGTAGCGAAGAAAGTGGCGAAGCAGTCCATCAGGGGATCCGCTAAGGATGGCGAGACGCATTGATGCTCGTCATCTAGCGTGGGCGACACTGATTGAATATCTGATGACGTACCCCGTGGATTTGGCGGTGCGGCCGCGCCAGCCTTATTGAAGCATTTTCTCGCGTAACCCTTGCGCCTTCGTCTCACTCTACACCCTGAAACGGGGGAGGGGCTTGCAATGCCATGTGTTGAGGTGTCTCGTTAATCCCGTTCCCATTCGAAACGCGGCAGGCCGTTGAAGGCGCGCCGCAGACCGTCGTTCCAGCGCCGTTGCATACGCCGAAAGAACGGTGTGTTCAAATCCAGCAGTGCGTGTCTCTCCAACTCCAGGTCGTCCTTCTTATAGAATGCCAATTCGATGGGTGGGCCCACGGAAATATTCGAACGCATGGTGGAGTCCAGCGAGACCAATGCACAGCGCGCGGCGTCATTCAGCGGCGTGTCGGAGCGGATGATACGGTCGAGGATCGGTTTGCCGTATTTCGATTCGCCGATTTGCAAGAACGGTGTTTCGGGCGAGGCGGAAATGTAATTTCCTTGCGGGTAGATTAGATAAATATCATGGCCGCGACCGTGTATCTGTCCGCCCAAAATAAAGCTGGCCTCGGCGCTGGAGCCGCTTTCGCGCAAGGCTTCGGCGTGGCCGCGTTGCACGCGGCAGCTCAGTTCGCCGACATAATGGGCAGCATCGAACAAATACTCTACGGTATTCAAGCTGGTCTTGGCGTCCAGGTCGTCGAGATCGCGATTGATGAGATTGACCACGGCTTGCGACGTTGCTAAGTTGCCGGCGGTGAGTAGCACGAACAAACGTTCGTTGGGGGTGCCGAAAACATGCATCTTGCTATAGGTGCTGACGTAGTCGACACCGGCGTTGGTGCGCGAATCGGAGGCCAGGACCAAGCCGTCATTTACTTTGATGGCCACGCAATATGTCATAAGGCACCTTGGGCTTATAGTGCGTTGGAATGTTACTGCGCGTTAGATATTTCGTCCAGCGTTGTTAGGATTCTGGAAGCACTAGTCACTTGGTTAAGCGCGAGTTATAGTGTGACGCATGACGATAAAGTGGAAAGACTATCCTACCAAAGGCATCTACGACGAGCTGATGCGGGGCGGCGGCCGCGCGCGCGATGCCGCGCGATCACTGTGTCAGTATCTACGCACCCTGTCCGATGAGGAGTTGCAGGAGCGTAAGGCGGCGTCCGAGCTGGCAATCCGTGTCATGGGTATCACCTTCACGGTCTATTGCGAGACCGAGGGTTCGATAGATCGGGCTTGGCCCTTCGACATAATCCCGCGCGTCATTCCCAAGAAAGAATGGGAGGTCATCGAGGCTGGCCTTAAGCAGCGCGTGCGCGCACTCAATATGTTCATCGACGATATCTATCATGAGCAACGCATTGTAAAGGACAAGGTCTTTCCTGCGGAGGTTCTCGCCGGTTCCAAGAATTTCCGCGAACAGTGCGTGGGCATCAGTCCGCCGTTGGGCGTGTGGGCGCATATTTGCGGTTCGGATCTGGTCCGCCACAAAGACGGACAGGTTTACGTGCTCGAGGATAATTTGCGGGTACCTTCCGGCGTCTCGTACATGCTGGAGAATCGCCAGGTCATGAAGCGCGTGTTCCCCGAGCTGTTCCGCGACGCCAGCATTTTGCCTATGGATGATTACCCCTCCCAGCTCTATGACACGCTAGCATCGATTTCGCCCGAACCCAAAGCGCAGCCCGAGGTGGTGGTGTTGACGCCAGGGATATATAACTCGGCCTATTTCGAGCACGCCTACCTTGCTCAGCAAATGGGGTGCGAGTTGGTCGAAGGGAGCGACCTGGTGGTGGGCGATGATGATTGTGTGTACATGCGCGCGGTGGAGGGTTTGATCAAAGTCGATGTCGTCTATCGCCGTATCGACGACCTGTTCCTCGATCCCGAAGCTTTTCATCCCGATTCCATGTTGGGTGTGCCGGGGCTGATGCGCGCCTGGAAGAGTGGCAGGGTGGCGTTAGCCAATGCGCCGGGCGCCGGCGTGGCGGACGATAAAGTCGTTTACGCCTACGTGCCGCAGATGATCAAGTATTACTTGAGCGAAGAGGCCATTATCCCCAACGTCGAAACTTATTTATGCGACGACAAGCTACAACGTGAGCACGTGCTTGCCAATCTCAATAAGTTGGTGGTCAAACCCGCCAACGAATCCGGGGGTTACGGCATGCTCATGGGGCCCCAGGCCTCGCGCAAAGAGTGTGAGAAGTTCGCGCGCCTGATTCGCAAAGATCCGCGCAATTATATCGCTCAACCTCTGCTGACGCTCTCCACCGCGCCCACGTTGGTGAACAATCATGTCGAGCCGCGTCATCTGGATTTGCGGCCTTTCGTACTCTCCGGTCAGCAGACCTATGTGACCATGGGCGGGTTGACACGCGTCGCCTTGCGCAAGGGTTCGATGGTGGTCAACTCATCGCAGGGGGGTGGTAGCAAGGACACTTGGATCGTGGATACGGAGGCCGGCTGATATGCTCGCGCGCGTCGCCGAAAACGTTTATTGGATGGCGCGTTACGTGGAGCGTGCGGAAAACACCGCGCGCCTCATCAACGTCAACACCAACTTGTTATTGGATTTGCCGAGAAAAGTCCCCTTTGGTTGGGGGGCGTTGATCGACATTACCGGCTATGACGCCATGTTCAAGGAGCGCTACGAAACGGCGGACGAGCGCAGTGTGATGCGCTTCCTAATCGCCGACACGATGCATCCGGCCTCCATACTGAGTGCCTTGGACAATGCGCGCGAGAACGCCCGCACGGTTAGAGACATCATTCCCCGCGAGGCGTGGGAGCAACTCAATCATCTTTGCTTGCGCGCCAAGAACGATCTGCAACTCGGGCTCACCCAGCGCGGACGTCACGATTATCTGCGCTGGGTCATCCTCGGCTGTCAGACCATAACCGGTATGCTGGCCGGCACCATGACGCACGATCACGGCTATGATTTTCTGCGTATGGGGCGCAATCTGGAGCGCGCCGATATGACCACGCGCATCATCGACGTGCGGTCCGCGAATTTGCTGCCCGATCAGGCCGAACATGCTGTCACCTATGACAACATACAGTGGATGAGTGTGCTCAAATCGCTCACCGGTTATCAAATGTACCGTCGCGCCATGCAGGTGCGGGTACGACGTCCCGATGTATTGCGTTTCTTGTTCAAAGATGCGCGCTTTCCCCGTGCCTTCTATCATACGGTGTGCGAAGTGGAAAACTCCTTGCAAGATCTACCGCGCAACGACGCGCCGCTGCGTCTGGTGGTGCAGTTGCAGCGCCTGGTCAACGAATCCCATCCCGAAGCCTTGAGTCAGGCCGAGTTGCACGAATATATCGACGAGTTGCAATTACGCTTGGCTGAGATCAACGACCAAATCACCGCCACCTATTTTTCGCTAGGCGCGCAGGTTAGTACGGCGGCTTAAGACGCTTCAGCCCGGCCGGAAACCATCCGCTATCCATGATGGGTAAGGCGGGTTATTCCTATGGCCGAGGCAAGTTTGTTATTGAACGAGAGAACCGCGGCGCGCCGGCTAGGCGTCTCGGTGCGCTTGGTGCGGATGTGGTTGGAAAACGGCGTGCTGGGTGGATCGGTAGCGGTCAGCGGGGCGCGTTGCATCGATGCTGATTCTGTCGCCGATCTTCTTGGGCGGCGCGCCAGCATGCAACGCGATGATGTCGCCCGCGTCCTGCTGGTCGATGACGACGCCTTTCTGTCCATGCGCTGCCGTCTGTTGATCGAGGACAGCGGTTTGCCGGTACAAGTTGAAGTCGCCGCCGACGGCGTCCAAGCCTTGTCCGCGATCGGAGATTGGTGGCCCGATGTGGTGATCACCGATCTTGAAATGCCATGGATGAACGGCTTCGAGTTGCTCGGTGCCTTGGTCGAGGAGGTGCGAGTGCGTCCCCGCTTCGCGCTGATGGTTATGAGCGCGCTCTCACCCGCGGCGATTGCGCAGCACGGTGGATTGCCAGAGTTCGTGCCGAGGTTGCGCAAGCCTATCAACGAAGGTGAAATGATAAGCATATTGCGCGATCTATTACGCCAGCTGGGTTATCCGGCCTGATCAGCCGCCCACCTTCAAGGTGATGGCCTCGATGTTGTTGTTCAGTAAGCGCGTGCGGATCTTGTTCAACTTACGTAGATCGGTGTATGGCCCGGCGCGCACCCGGTGCCAGGTGTCCTTGCTGTTTATGGTGATGGTTTCGATTTTCGATTCCACGCCCAGTAGCGCGAGATTGGCTTTGAGATTGTCGGCATCCCGATAGTGGCGGAACGAGCCGGCCTGCAAAAAATACGTGCCGGTCTTTTCCGCTCGTGCGGCGCCCTTTTCTTCACTGCGCTGCGGTACCACGACCTCCATCTCGGGCAGTATGGTGTAGAAATCGAATTGCGGTTTGGGCGCCGAGGTTTCGACTTCTTTTCCTTTGCTGGTCGCTGGGGGCGGAGATGTCGTCACCGTTTTCGTGCTCGTCGCCTCGGAGCGGTTTTGCAGATAGGAATACCCTGCCACCGATAGGCCGATGGCCAGTCCCGCCAGCAACCAGACCCATCCGGGGATGGGTGGTCGGGCTGGCTGGCTCTTTTTGCGGGGTTTGCGCGTCGCTTGTGCCATAGACTACATGGCTTCCGGTGCAGAGACGCCCAGCAGCGCGAGGCCGTTGGCGATTACCTGGCGGGTGGCGACGATGAGGTTGAGACGGGCGTCTCGCAGCTCATCTGAGTCAACTAGGAATTGATGGGCGTTGTAATAGGTATGGAAGTCATTGGCCAGGTCGCGCAGATAATGGGCGATCAAATGCGGTTCGCGGTTGATGGCCGCCGTCTCCACTACTTCCGGATAACGCGACAGGCTGCACAATAAGCCTTGCTCGTGCGTCTCATGCAGCAAATGCAGATTACGGGCGCCACGTGCTTGGTCACGGCTTAAGTTTTTCTCGGCCAATTGTTTGAGCACACTGCACACGCGTGCATGAGCGTATTGCACATAATAGACCGGATTGTCGGTCGATTGCGATTTGGCCAAATCCAAATCGAAGTCCATGTGCTGTTCGCACTTGCGCATCACGTAGAAGAAGCGCGCGGCGTCATTGCCCACGTCGTCGCGCAATTGGCGCAGGGTGACGAATTCCCCGGAGCGGGTGGACATTTGCATACGCTCGCCGCCCTGGTACAGGATGGCGAACTGCACTAGCAATACGTCCAGCTTGGCGGGCTCATAGCCCATGGCTTGCAGCGCCGCTTTGACGCGCGGGACATAACCGTGATGATCGGCGCCCCACACATCGATGACGCGATCATAGCCGCGCTCCATCTTGTCGAGATGATAGGCGATGTCGGAGGCGAAGTACGTGGTTTGGCCGTTCTCGCGCTGCAGTACGCGATCCTTTTCGTCACCGTAGTCGGTGGAACGAAACCACAGCGCGCCGTCTTTTTTATAGGTGTGGCCGCTGGCCTGCAATTTGTCCAGCGCGTGGCTGACGGCGCCGCTCTCAGTGAGCGAGCGCTCCGAATACCATTGATGGTAGGTGACGCCGAACTCTTGCAGGTCCTGGCGGATATCAGCCAGTACGGTTTCCAGCGCCAGGTCGAACACCAGGCGATAATCGGCCTCGCCCAACAGCGTGCGAGCGCGGACGATGACCGCGTCGATGTATTTTTCCTTGTCACCGCCGGCCGGTGCGTCGGGCGGCAATCCGGCGTATACCTCCGCGATCTGACGGTGCAATCGTTCGTCGTGAATGGTTTTCAGCGCGGCGCCGATGTCGCGCACATAAGCGCCTTTGTAGGCGTTGACGGGAAAGACGATGGGCTCGCCCAGTTCTTCGAGGTAACGCAGCCACACGCTGGCGGCGAGGATGTCCATCTGGCGGCCGGCGTCGTTGACGTAATATTCACGATGCACCTTGTAACCCGCCGCCTCCAGCACATTGGCCACCGTGGCGCCGTAGGCCGCGCCGCGACCATGGCCGACATGCAGCGGGCCGGTGGGATTGGCGGAGACGAATTCGACTTGTATTGGGCGGCCGCGTCCTAGGTCGCTGCGGCCGTAGTCTTCGCCATGCGCCAGGATGTCCGTCACGATGTTTTGCCAGGCCGCGGGGCTCATGAAGAAATTGATGAAGCCGGGGCCGGCGATTTCGACTTTGGCCACTTGTTCGGAGGCCGGTAAGGCGGCGACCATGGCCTCGGCCAACTCGCGTGGTTTGCGGCCCGCGCTCTTGGCCAGGGCCATTGCCAGATTGCTGGCGTAGTCGCCGTGGGCGCGATCGCGGGCACGCTCCACTTTGACTTCGGCGGTGGACTCGGGCGGTAAGACACCCTGCGTGTGCAATTGGTGGAGCGCCTGGCTCAGCAGGCTGGCGAGTAAGTGCTTCATGGACTGCGTCATCGGCTGGAAATCAAGCGCGTATTATCCGCGCCCCCGGCCACGTTGCAAGAGGCGCGCGGCCATATTCTCTCTCTGGAAACAAGAAGCGCACTCCCCCCTTTGCTGCTTCCGCCTTTAGGAGGGAGACTAGGAGAGGGGTAGGAGCTGAATTTGCTCTCACTCGCTCCGTGGTGAGGGAATGCGCCAGGCGCATGGAGATGCTCTAGGTATCTACCTAAAGCATCTCCATGGGATCGACATCGATGGACCAGCGCACCTTGCGCGCCAGCGGCAGGGCGGCGAGTGCGGGTAACCACGTTTCTAGAAAACGATGCAGCGGCGCGCGGCTAGCGGCTTGTATCAGTAATTGGGCGCGATAGCGACCGGCGCGTTTTTCCATGGGCGCCGGTACCGGGCCGAGTAATTCCACACTCGCGCCCGCGGGTGCGGCTTGCGCCGCCGCGCTCAGAAACCGGCCGGGCTCATCGCGGCCGGTGGCCTCGGCACGCAGCAGGGCCAGGTGTGCGTAAGGGGGGAACTGCGCCTCGTGACGTTCCGCCAGCGCCGCCGCCGCGAACTCGCGATAGCCCCGCGTGAGCAGCACGTGCAGCAAGGGGTGATCGGGGTGATGAGTTTGAATGATGACCTCGCCCGGCTTGTCACCGCGTCCGGCGCGGCCGGCGACTTGGGTGATGAGCTGCGCCATGCGTTCGGGGCCGCGAAAGTCGACCCCGAACAAGCCTTGATCGGCGTCGAGGATGGCGGCCAGGGTGACGCCGGGCAGATGATGGCCCTTGGCCAGCATTTGGGTGCCGAGCAAAATGCGGTATTCGCCGCGCAGGGCGCTGTCGAAGAGGCTTTCCAGCGCGCCTTTGCGGCGCGTGCTGTCGCGGTCGATGCGCGCCACCGGATAATCGGGAAAGCGCTCCTGTAACAATGTTTCCACCCGCTCAGTGCCGTGACCGAGCGGGCGTAAGTCGTCGCCGTTGCAGGCGGGGCAGCTCGTGTCCAGGGGCGCCTCGGCGCCGCAATGATGACAGCGCAAGCGGCGGCTGCCGTGATGGTACGTCAAGTGCGCATCGCAGCGCCGGCATTTCGCCACCCAGCCACAGTCATGACACAACAGCGTCGGTGCAAAACCGCGCCGGTTGAGAAACAGCAGCACTTGATTTCCGGCGTGCAGATGGGCGCCGATGGCGGCCAGCAGCGGCGCGGACAGATTGCCGGTCAGGGGGGTCTTACGCACATCCAACACGCGCAGAGTGGGGGCTTGCGCGGCGCCGGCGCGCTCGGGCAAGTGCAGCAGGCGATAGCGACCCTGCGCGACATTGTGCAACGATTCCAGGGACGGCGTGGCCGAACCCAGCACGATCGGAATATGCAGATGCCGCGCCCGCCATACCGCCACGTCGCGGGCGTGATAACGAAAACCGTCCTGTTGTTTGAAGGAGCCGTCATGTTCCTCGTCGATGAGGATGGCGCCCGGGTGTTTCAGGGGAGTGAACACCGCCGAGCGCGTGCCGAGCACGATGGGCGCCGTGCCGTCGCGTGCCATGATCCAGGCTTGCAGACGCTCCTTGTCGCTGAGCCCTGAGTGCAGCACCGCCAAGGGCGCATCGAAACGGGCGCGAAAGCGCGCCACCAATTGCGGAGTGAGGGCGATTTCCGGCACCAGCACCAAGGCTTGGCGGCCGCGGCTGACCACTTGCTCGATGAGGCGTAGATACACCTCGGTTTTGCCCGAGCCGGTCACGCCCTCGAGCAGATGGGCCTGATATTGATCCGGCAGTTCGGTCAAGGTCCGCACCGCCTCGGCTTGGTCGGCATTGAGTTGCAGTGTGGATTCACGCGCCGCGACGCGGGGTGAGGCGCGCGCGAGTCTGAGCTCGGCCATCTCCACCCACTCTTGCTCAATGAGCGGACGCAGGGTTTGTCGCCAGCGCGGGTGGTGGGCGGTCAAAGCCTCGGCGGTGAGGCCCGCGGGGTGGGCGTGCAGTAAGGTCCACAGTGCCGCTTGGCGGGGTGCGCGTTTGAGCGCCGCGAGGCTGAGGGCGCGGCCTGCTTCGGTGAGCCGCCACTGTTGCAGTGGGGGGGATTCCGCCGCCTGGCCATTGCGCAGTGACACCGGTAGCGCGGTGGCCAACACCTCGCCTAGCGGGTGGTGGTAATAGTCGCTGGCCCAGCGTGTCACCGCCAATAAGTCCGCCGGCACGACCGGCGCGTCGTCCAACACTTCCCGAGCGGCCTTGAGGCGGCCGCGCTCGATGCGACTCTCGGTCGCCGTGCCGATCACGATGCCCACCACCTGGCGACGGCCGAACGGTACCCGTACCCGGGTGCCGATCCAAACTTGCCGGGCGTCTACATGTGCCGGTGCCAGATAGTCGAAGCTGCCTTGCAGGGGGGCGGGGATGGCGACGTGGAGGATGATCATGCGTGCAGCAGGTCGCTCATGGTTGAGGGGCAGGCTGGGTTAAAGTTAACGCCGGATATTGATCCGATTTGTATCAAAGTTCGTTAACTCACTATGCGGTCGTCAGTTTATCCCTTATCCACAAAATCTGTGGATAACTTTGTGGATGAAATGGGGTCAAGTGCCGCTTAGGCCCGTTCTTGCTGGACTTCTGACAAATTGACGACAATTTGTACTCATGATTAAAGTCATTATAATCAATAATATAGAGTTCATATAAATTAATATGCCAGAAAGTCGTCGTTACCGGTTGCATAAGCCGTCATTTCAGCCCAGTTGTGCATAAGCATGTCCCGATAAGCGCGTCGCGACGGTGAAATATCTCAAAATGGCTTGGCCACCGTCAGTAGTACCACCACGATCAGGATGAGCACCGGGAACTCATTGAACCAGCGATAGAACACGTGGCTGCGCCGGTTGCGGTCGTGTTTGAAATCATTGACGAGCTTGCCGCAATAGCCGTGATAGACGATCAGCACCAGCACCAGCAGCATCTTCACATGCAGCCAGCCGCTATGCGAATACGCTGTCCAGGCATAGTCGGCCAGCATCCACAAACCGAGCCCGACGGTGAGCACGGCGCCGGGTGTCATGATGCCGTAGAACAGCTTGCGCTCCATGATCTTGAAGCGTGCGCTGCCCGGCGCATCCTCGGTCATGGCGTGATAAACGAATAAACGTGGCAGATAGAACAGCCCGGCGAACCAAGTGACCATGAAGATAATGTGAAAAGCCTTGACCCAAATCATGTGGCGATCCTTTGCGACGGTCGAATGAAAGGGTCATTTTAGCCTAAGCGGTCGTTGATCTACGCGTTAATATCCGGGGCGCTGACGATAACTGGCCTCGATGTCCTGCGGTGTGAGGACGCCGTAGGTGCGGGTGATGAGTGGTGCGGTGGTTTGCATCACATACAAGGCTTCCGCTTTGGAGGCGGTCAGGGTGTCCAAAGCTTCTTGCAAAGTGGCGCGCAAGTCCACCGGCGCCAGGCGTAAGCGTTCGGCGGGGATGGCGCTGAGATCGATTTCCGCCGTTTCGGCAGCATCGAGTTCTTGGTTGTGACGTGCGAGGTCCGAAGCACGCAGCAACATGTTGGGCTGGTTATCTTCGGCGATGACGATCCATTGCGGATTATCCTTCAATAGTGTTGGTGCATGTTGAGCCTCAATGACGCGCTGCGACAATACAATGCGGGTATTCATCACCTTGGCAACGCCGATCTTGCGCAGCGCTTGTGCGACGGGGTCATTGCGATAATCCAAGCCGCGGGCGTGTAACACGCCGAGAAACACCGACTCGGTGCCGAACAGTTTACTGGCAGTGACGACCGCGGCGATCACCGCCAGCATACCGGGCAAGATGATGTTGGGGTTGGCGGTGAGTTCCAACATGGCCATGAGCGCCGCCAGCGGCGCTTGCAGCGTGGCGGCCATCATCGCGCCCATGCCGAGCAGGGCGTAAAAGGCCATGGAGGCGCTGGTTTCCGGAAACGCCAGCGCAGCCAGCGCGGCGGTCAGCCCGCCGGCGGCGGCGCCCATCACGAAGGTGGGGCCGATCAAGCCGCCCGGCAAGCCGAAGCCGATAGCGGCAGCGGTGGCCAGCAATTTGAACACCACCACCGCCAGCAAGGTTGCGATGCTCAATTGACTCAATAGCGCGCCGCTCACGGTGTCGTAGCCCACCCCCATCACTTCCGGCACCCACAATGCGCAGGCACCTACCGCCATGCCGCCCAGCGTGCAGCGCCACCATATCGGCCACTCGGGGCGAAAGGCGGAGCAGCAGCGTAAGACTTGGATGAAAGCGGCGGCCAGTGCGCCCATCATTACGCCCATCGCCAACACGATGGGCAATTCGCTGACCGAAACCAATTGCAGGGCCGGCACATCGAAGGCCGGGGCGGCACCGTAGACCCATTGCACCACCGAAGTAGCCGCCACGGCGGCAAGGATCACCGGCGCGAAACCCGCTACGGTGTACTCCATCAGCACGACTTCCATGGCGAACACCACGCCCGCCAAGGGGGTGTTGAAAGAGGCCGCAATAGCCGCCGCCACGCCGCAGCCCACCAAAGTGCGCAGATAATCATGTGGTAATTGCAGCACGAGACCCAGTTGTGATCCGCAGGCCGCACCAAGGTGTACGCCCGGTCCCTCGCGCCCCACCGAATGTCCGCTGATCAGGCTGAGCGCCGCGGCGACGAATTGCAGCAGCGCATTGCGCCACGGCAGTTGGCCTTGGTGATAAGCCAGACGCTCGATGACATGCACCACACCCAGCGAGCGGTGCGCCTTGCCGAGCCAGTGCAGCAGCAGGCCGATCAGCAAGCCGCCGGCGGTGGGCAGCACGAAGCGTTGCCAATGCGCCAGCGCTTCGAAGTTCTCCGGGTTGCCGTCGGGCAACAGTGCGCTTTGCGCAGTTTCGATCACCACGCGAAACGCGATGATCACCCCGCCCGCCAACAAGCCGGTGAGGACGCCCAGCACGCACAGCGGCAGCAGCGCATCGCAGCGCGCCAAATAGAGGCGCAGACGTTCGAGCTTGGTCAGCAACGCACCGGGAATTTTCTCAAGTGAGGCGGGAGGGGGCATGGTCAGGGTGTGGTTTGACCGCCGCCGCCCTTCACGACAGTCGGTCGGCCAACGACTCGAGCCCATTGAGCAAGAATTGCGCGCGTCATGTGCGCTATTGTACGGAATCCCCTAGCCCCGGTGTTACTGCATGGTGGAGTTGTCGCAATCGGAATGGAGTCTGTGGGCGCTGTTCTTCAGCGCCTTCATTTCGTCGACGTTGCTGCCGGGGGGCTCGGAAGCCTTGCTGGCGGTGCTCACCCACGCCGACGCCCAAGAGCGCTGGTTGCTGCTGGCGGTGGCCAGCGCCGGCAACACGTTGGGGGGAATGACCTCCTGGGGTATCGGCCGACTAATCGCTTGGCGATTTCCCGCGCGGGTCGTGCTGGAAGCAAGAAGGCAGCGTGCTGTTGAAAAAGTGCGCCGCTGGGGCAGTCCTGTACTACTCTTGTCCTGGCTGCCGCTGGTCGGTGATCCGCTATGCGTAGCGGCGGGTTGGCTGCGCGTGCCTTGGTTGCCGGCGCTGCTCTTTATCGCCGTAGGCAAGGCCGCGCGTTATGCCGTGGTCATGCTGTTGACTCAGGCAGCTTGATACATAGTTGCAGTTCGAAAGAGTTGTATCCGGCGTGCTACAATTGCGCTCCTTATTAATCGGGCCACGCGCTCTCCCATAGTCCCTAGCGATGACAGCAGCAGAACAGTCCGCGCGATTGCGCGAAATCCCCTATAACTACACCTCTTTCTCCGACCGAGAGATTGTGATTCGTTTTCTCGGCGAGCGCATGTGGGAGGTCTTGAACGAGTTACGCGATAGCCGCCGCACTGGCATTTCGGCGCGCATGCTGTTCGAGGTGCTGGGCGATATGTGGGTGGTGTCGCGCAATCCCTACATCCAGGACGATTTGCTGGCGAATCCCAAGCGCCTGGCCTCTTTGAGCCATGCGTTGCATCAACGCCTGGATCAGATCGAGGCGCGCGCCGTAGGTAATGACCTTGCCTTGGAGTTAGCGACGTGCGCCCGCGCGGCGGCGCGCGATTTCGAATCCTGGTTCACGCACCAACGCGACTTGCGTAAACAAGTGCTGCGCCGCTTGGCCAAGGTCACTCGGCGCGACAACATTTGCTTCGATGGCCTGGCGCGCGTCTCGCACGTCACCGATGCCACCGACTGGCGGGTCGAATTTCCTTTCGTGGTCATCAATCCCGACAGCGAAGCGGAAGTCGCGCCGGTGGTCGCCGCCTGTATCGAGTTAGGGCTGACCATCATTGCGCGCGGCGGCGGCACTGGTTATACCGGCAGTGCCGTACCTTTGCATGCCGACACGGCGGTCATAAACACCGAAAAACTCGAAGGCTTGGGCACGGTGGAATATCGCCGCTTGCCCGGCGTGGATAAAGACGTGGCGACGGTGCGCGCCGAATGCGGGGTGGTCACCAAGCGCGTGGCCGAACGCGCCGAGGCCGACGGTTTGGTGTTCGCGGTCGATCCTACTTCCATGGACGCCTCCACCATCGGCGGCAACATCGCGATGAACGCCGGCGGCAAGAAGGCCGTGCTGTGGGGTACGACGGTCGATAATCTGGTGTCGTGGCGCATGGTCACGCCCGACGCGCAATGGTTGGAGGTCGAACGTATTCAGCACAACTTGGGCAAGATCCACGATCAGGAAACGGTGGAGTTTCGCCTCACGCGCTACGCGTCTGACGGCAAGACACGGGTGGGCGAGCCCGAAGCTTTGCGCATGCCGGGGCAGTTGTTCCGTAAGCAAGGACTGGGCAAGGACGTCACCGACAAGTTCCTAGGTGGCTTGCCCGGAGTGCAGAAGGAAGGTTGCGACGGCCTGATTACTTCGGCGGTGTTCGTGTTGCACCGCATGCCCAAGTTTACCCGCACTGTGTGCCTGGA
>CALZJG010000104.1 GCA_945787555.1 uncultured Chromatiaceae bacterium
CGGCCAAATCACTCATATTAGTATTGCCCTGGTGTTTGCTCTAGTGGTCAGCGCTTTGATACACACCTTCGGCGACATTTCTGGCGCGCCTATCAATCCGGCGGTGACCATCGCCTTCTGGTATGCAGGGCGCTTTCCGGGCAAGCCCGTTGCACCTTATCTTGGGAGGCTAAGCATAGGCGCACTGTGCACTCGCCTGACCGTCAAACTTCTAGACGCCAACAGCCCACACTCGGCGCAATACTGCCCGCCGGATCAGCATTGCAGACAGTGGTTAGGGAAGTGATCTTGAGCTTTTTTCTGATGTTGACGATCATCAACGTGGCGACTGGGGCCAGGAAAAAAGGCATCATGGCCCCAGTCGCAATAGGCGACGTGGTAGCCTTGGAAGCCTTGTTTGCCGGACCGATTTCGGGTGCATCAATGAATCGAATCCAGCGCGGTCCTTGGGACCGCGTTGGTGATTGCGGGGGTGGCGGCATCGTGGATTTATCTTGTCGCGCCCATCATCGGCGCCTGCTTGGCTATCGTTTGTTGCCGCGTTTAGCGCGAGAAGAGGTGCAGCACATCATGTCTCTGAAACAAGTCTTGTTCGTATGCATCGAGAATTCCTGCCGCAGTCAAATGGCCGAAGCCTTCGGCCGCATGCACGGCGCGGACGCAATCGAATTTCACAGCAGCGGCTCGCGCCCCTCAGGGCGGGTCAACGAGCGCGCTATCATGTTCATGCGCGAGCGCAATTATGACTTGAGCACGCACACCTCAAAAGCGCTGAACGAAATCCCCGATGTAGAGTACGACTATGCGATCACTATGGGGTGCGGTGATGAATGCCCGATGGTGCGCGCTAGGCATCGTGAAGACTGGGGCATCCCCGATCCCAAGCACGCCAACGACGAGGAATTCCGCCGCATCCGCGAATTGATCGAGCGCAAGGTCTTGGAACTCAAGGCGCAATTAAGCAAGGTTGACGCCTAGGCACGATACAGTCATGTCAGTGCGTACGATTTTCCCCGGCACACTCCGATTGGCATGTTTCCACCGCGGCGCGATGTTGCAACGTAGTCCGCCAACGCGTCAAGTATTTCTCGATTTCCCCCCCGCGATACATCTGCGGCTCGGAGGCATCGAAGTTATCACGCAATTCCCATTCGCGCACTAATGTCCGCGCATGCGCGAACGCATCGCTGAAGGAGTCGGTGCGCTGCAAGGCCTCGGCGAACAACGCTCGCCCGAAAAAAGTAAACTCGGCGTCATCGCTGCAACCGAACGACGTGCGATCGTGACGCGCCGAGGTCAGGATTAAACTTCGTTTATTTTTCAGTACATCGACGAAGCCGCCGGAATAGCACGCCGAGATCACCACGACCTTCCACTGTATTCCCGCTTCTTTAAGGTAAGTGGACAATTGTACTGCCTTGAGTTCTTGTAAGGGCAAGTCCTCCAATTGCACATGCAAGGCATGATCCTCGGAGCCGTGACTGGTGAGATACAAGAATAAAATATCTTCCTGCGGGTTCATGCGTCGGGCGATGCCTTGCAGCGCCGCGCGCAAATTGGTAGCGGTGGCCAGCGGCGCGCTGCCCACGGTATCTGGGTTGTTCACCAACACCAAGGTGCGTAGTTCGGCGCCAAAACGACGTGCGAATAGATCGCGCGTATACAACACTTCTTTCATAAACACATCTTGCGAGCCATCACCACCGAAGGCGAGAAAATACAGATCGGGGACCCCGGGGCGCGAGTGCGCCACGTCGAGCAAAGCGCGCTCCAACACGGCGGGCTGACGATACAATACTTCCTCCGCCACTATCGCCGAACTGTCGGCGGCGGCGTCGTTCTTTACCAGGCGTCCTTGCTCCCAGGTGCCGGTGAGCGTCGCCCATTCGTCTCTAGCATCGCGATACAGCAAGGCACCTGGGCCGTGGAAAAAACCGTCGCGGAACTCTCCGCTGAATTGTTCTCCATTGGCATAGCTGTATACGCCTTGGCCGTGAAACTTGCCTTGCAGGAATTCGCCTTCGTAGCGTTCACCTTGCGAAGTAACGAACACGCCGTCGCCGTGAAAACGTCCGCCGCTGAACTGACCGATGTATTGCGCACCGTCCGATTGCGTCAACGCACCGCTACCGTCGAACAAGTTACCCTTGAATTCACCCTCGTAGCGATCACCATTGGTGTAACTCAATACACCCGCACCGGTCACGCGACCTCGCACGAAGTTGCCTTCCACGCGGTCGCCGTTGGCATAGGTCAGAACGCCTTTGCCGTGTTCCACGCCGTCGCGGAACTCGCCCTCGTAGTACTCACCGTTGCCGTATTCGAGCACGCCGTAGCCATGCATCAAACCACGCTGAAATTCGCCGCGATAGAATGCGCCATCGGACCACCGCAGACTGCCTATGCCATCCAGCAAGCCGTTGCGAAAATTTCCTTCATATTCCGCGCTGTCGGGCAACACCGTCGTGCCCCAGCCATTATTGGCAGCGACGACCGGCGCAGTCACAACAACTGAAATCACTATGAGAGTGCTAAGCAGAAACTGTTTCATGACGAGAATCCAACTAGGGGCACACCGGGCCGCCCCGGGCCGCCCCGGGCCGCCTAAGATCACCTTGAACAAGTGGCATATAGACGCTCCTACACTCCCGCCTGAGGGGAAAGAGGCGACGCTATCTA
>CALZJG010000105.1 GCA_945787555.1 uncultured Chromatiaceae bacterium
CTACTTAGAAGCGCTTCTCAATGAGGTCGTAAATACCCACCGCGTTTGGGCTTGGCGACTTTCTTTTCGCTGGAACCCGACGACGAACCTTGAGAAGACTCAGACAGCACCGGTTGCGGCATACTCTGTAAGGCGACTTCCAACACTTCGTCTATCCATTTAACTGGCTTGATTTCCAAGTCTTGAATGATGTTTTTGGGTATTTCACTCAGCTCACGTTCGTTCTCGCTGGGAATCAGTACCGTGTGTATGCCACCACGATGGGCGGCCAAGAGTTTCTCTTTGAGTCCGCCGATGGGCAGCACTTCGCCGCGCAAGGTAATCTCGCCGGTCATCGCCACGTCGGCCCGCACCGGAATACCGGTCAGGGCGGACACCAACGCCGTACACATGCCGATACCCGCGCTGGGGCCGTCCTTGGGGATGGCGCCTTCAGGTACATGAATATGCACGTCATATTTTTGATGGAACTCGGCATCAATGCCCAGCATAGCAATACGGCCGCGCACGACAGTCATCGCCGCTTGCACCGATTCCTGCATGACATCACCCAGTTGCCCGGTGATGGTGAGCTTGCCCTTCCCGGGCACCACCGCCGATTCGATGGTCAGTAAATCACCGCCGACTTCGGTCCACGCCAAACCGGTCACTTGGCCGATTTCATCATGTTCCTCGGCGCGCCCGTAACGGAAACGTTGCACGCCGAGATATTTTTCCAAATTACGCGGTGAGACAGTGACTTTCTTAGTGGATTTCTTGAGCAGTACCTCTTTGACCACCTTGCGGCAGATTTTAGCGATTTCACGCTCCAAACTGCGCACACCCGCCTCGCGAGTGTAGTAGCGTACGATATCACGCAGCGCCGCTTCGCTGATGTTGATCTCTGCCTCGCCAAGACCGTTGGCCTTGATCTGCTTGGGCACCAGATAACGCTCGGCGATATTCACCTTCTCGTCTTCCGTATAGCCGGAAAGGCGTATGACCTCCATACGATCCAGCAAGGGACTGGGTATATTGAGGCTGTTGGCCGTGCACACGAACATGACATCGGAAAGATCGTAGTCAACTTCCAGATAGTGATCGTTAAAGGCGTGGTTCTGCTCCGGATCCAATACTTCCAGCAAGGCCGAGGCGGGATCGCCGCGAAAATCCATTGACATCTTATCGATTTCGTCGAGCAAAAAGAGTGGGTTCTTGACCCCAACCTTAGATAAATTCTGAATGATCTTGCCGGGTAAAGACCCGATGTAAGTCCGCCGATGGCCGCGTATCTCGGCTTCATCACGCACCCCACCCAAAGCCATGCGGGCAAACTTGCGGTTAGTCGCCCGCGCAATCGAGCGACCCAAAGAAGTCTTACCGACACCGGGCGGGCCGACCAAGCATAGAATGGGGCCCTTTAATTTGCTGACCCGACTTTGGACCGCAAGATATTCCAGGATGCGCTCTTTGACTTTCTCCAACCCATAGTGGTCTTCATCCAACACCGTCTCGCCGGCAACCAAATCGCGGGAAGTCTTGGTGCGCTTCTTCCACGGTACACTCACCATCCAATCGACGTAGTTGCGCACCACGGTGGCTTCCGCGGACATCGGCGACATCATCTTGAGCTTGTTCAATTCCGCCAGCGATTTCTGCTTGGCTTCCTTGGGCATGCCCGCTTTCTCGATGCGATTACCGAGTTCCTCGGTTTCATTGGGCACGTCGTCGAGCTCACCCAGTTCTTTTTGGATGGCCTTCATCTGCTCATTGAGGTAGTACTCGCGCTGGCTCTTTTCCATTTGGCGCTTAACGCGGCCACGGATACGTTTTTCGACCTGCAGTAGATCAATCTCCGTCTCCAGCATGGACATCAAGCGCTCAAGACGAGCACGGACATCTTCAATTTCGAGTATGCCTTGCTTCTCTTCAATCTTCAGGGAAAGATGCGCGGCGATGGTATCGCCCAAGCGGCCCGGATCATCAATGCCGGCGAGCGAGGAGAGAATTTCCGGCGGCACTTTATTATTCAGTTTGACGTACTGATCGAATTGCCCGAGCAAGGCGCGCATCAGCACTTCCGCCTCGCGATCCTCGACTTGCGGAGTGCTAATAATGGTAAGTTCGGCGGAAAAATAATTTTCCTCGTCACGCAAGCTTTCGATGTGCGCGCGGTCCGTACCCTCGACCAACACCTTTATGGTACCGTCAGGCAACTTAAGCAATTGCAAGATGGTGGAGACCGTGCCTAGCGAGTAAACATCTTCCGCGCTCGGATCATCGACCGCCGCGCTACGTTGCGCGATCAGCAGTATACGTTTGTCTCCCGCCATCGCCGCTTCGAGTGCGCGGATGGATTTCTCCCGGCCCACGAACAGGGGAATGACCATGTGGGGATAGACAACCACATCCCGCAAGGGCAACACGGGCAGGTTCACTGTTTGGGTGGTGGTTACGTCGGTTGGTTTTCCGTTACGCTCCATTACGGAGTACCTCGCTTGAAATTGATGCTTATCCCCAGGCCGGCAGCATATGAACTTTGCGATTATTTATTAGAGTGATCGTTTAGATAGCGGTTCACCCCTAACCCCGCAGCGCGCTCCATGCCGACCTCACCTCTGTACTCACAATGCATATCGGCCTGTGTGACGAAGTCTTTACGGCAATCGCGCTGTTGCTAGTATATGTGGGCAGGCCGATACCAAATCAAGGCGCGGCGTCCGCGCCGCGCTATGATCGGGGAGAGAAATATAAGGATAGGCGCAAGATGCGCGCCGACAGAGGGCGACTCAGTCGGCTTGTTGCGCCACCCGTGGATTGTCGGCGCCATCGTAGATCAAAATCGGCGACGAATCGCCCATGATGACACCTTCGTCAACAACAACCTTGTGCACACTTTCCATGGACGGAATTTCGTACATGGTATCCAGCAATACTTGTTCCAGTATGGAACGCAAGCCGCGTGCACCAGTTTTGCGCTCCATCGCTTTGCGCGCTACCGCACTCAAGGCGTCCTCGCGGAACTCCAGCTCGACGCCTTCCATATCGAAAAGCTTGCCGTACTGTTTGGTGAGCGCATTCTTCGGCTCCACCAATATGCGCATCAAGGATGCCTCATCCAATTCGTCCAGCGTCGCAATGACCGGCAATCGGCCGACGAACTCCGGGATCAAACCATACTTGATCAGATCTTCCGGCTCGACGGCGTGCAGCATCTCACTGTCGCTCTTGCGGTCTTCCTTACTCTTCACCTCGGCGGAAAACCCGATGCCGCTCTTCTCAGAGCGATCGCGTATCACCTTATCCAAGCCCGCAAAGGCACCACCGACGATGAATAATATGCTGCTGGTATCGACTTGCAGGAATTCCTGCTGTGGGTGCTTACGCCCACCTTGGGGTGGCACCGAAGCGACCGTCCCTTCGATCAATTTTAGCAAGGCTTGCTGCACGCCCTCGCCGGAGACATCCCGGGTAATGGATGGATTTTCCGACTTGCGGGAAATCTTGTCGATTTCATCGATGTAGACGATACCGGTCTGGGCCTTCTCGACATCGTAATCGCACTTTTGCAGCAATTTCTGAATGATGTTCTCCACATCCTCACCGACATAGCCGGCCTCGGTCAGGGTGGTGGCATCGGCGATGGTGAAGGGCACATTCAGCAAGCGTGCTAAGGTTTCGGCCAGCAGGGTTTTGCCGCTGCCGGTAGGCCCGATCAAGAGGATGTTACTCTTGGAAATTTCGACTTCGTCCTTGTCCTTCTTGGCATCGGAATCCAAACGCTTGTAGTGGTTGTACACGGCCACGGACAAGATTCTTTTGGCCTTGTTCTGCCCGATGACGTATTCATCGAGTATGGTATTGATTTCGCGCGGGGTGGGCAGCTTGGCGCCCTTGCCGCCACCGGCCTTGTCCTGCATTTCTTCGCGGATGATATCGTTGCACAGCTCGACGCATTCGTCGCAGACGAATACGGAAGGGCCGGCAATCAGCTTGCGCACTTCGTGTTGGCTTTTGCCACAAAACGAGCAGTACAGCAGCTTCTTACCGTCTTCACCCGAACCTTGTTTATTATCGCTCATAACGATACCTCATCATTATCAACCGGTTCCCGACCTTGAGGATGCAGGTTTCCGAGCCATCCTGCAAGTCATTGGTGACCCCCCACGGCCCTGCTAGACCTACACGCCTTCTTTGCGCGAGGACAAGACATCGTCAACGATACCGTATTCCTTGGCATCTTGGGACCCCATGAAATTGTCCCTATCGGTGTCATTCTGGATTTTTTCCAGCGGCTGACCCGTATGCTTGGACAAAATATGGTTGAGGCGTTCCCGCACTAGGAGTATTTCCCTAGCATGGATGTCGATATCGGAGGCCTGCCCTTGGAAGCCCCCCAGCGGCTGATGAATCATGATCCTGGAATGGGGCAGGCAATAACGTTTGTCCTGGGCGCCGCCGGAGAGCAGCAAGGCCCCCATACTGGCCGCTTGTCCGATACACAGGGTGCTGACGTCGGGCTTGATGAATTGCATGGTGTCATAGATCGCCAAACCGGCAGTGACCGCGCCGCCGGGGGAGTTAATATAGAGGTGGATGTCCTTATCTGGATTCTCCGACTCCAGGAACAAGAGCTGGGCGACGACCAGATTCGCCATGTAGTCCTCGACGGGGCCAACCAAGAATATCACCCGCTCCTTCAGCAACCGCGAGTATATGTCATAGGCACGCTCACCCCGCGCCGACTGCTCCACCACCATGGGCACCAAATTCAAGGCCTTGGTGACCATGTCATTGTTGTATCGGATATCGGTCATGTATGCAGCTTCCTTTACGATCCGAGAGGGACAAACAGCGCCCCATCAGGGCCTGCGCCTACTTTGTATCCTATCTACTCCTAATAGCACAAAATCCGCTACTTTCAATGCACTATCCAGTGTAGCGGAAGCGCCGTCGCAATTCCTAGCGCGGCGCCCTTGAGGGTGCGTCAGCCTTGCGTGGCGCCCACCAATTCTTCGAAGGAGGCGCTCTTGTCCGTCACGTCCGCCTGCCCTAACACCCAATCGACCGCCTGGTCCTCGAGCAACAGGGCCTCGACCCCACTCAGACGCTCGCGTTTGGCGTAGTACCACTGCACCACTTCCTCGGGGCGCTCATAAGTGGCGGCCATTTGTTCAACCGTGGCTCGCAATTGGTCAGGCGCCACTTTGAACTGATGCTTCTTGATGACTTCGGCGATGATGAGACCCAGCGCCACCCGCCGACGGGCGCGCTCTGCCAACGCCTTTTGCGCTTCCTCGCCGCTCGCATCGAACTGGCTCGCCTCTTGACTCAGGCGCTGCACTTCCTCTTCAATCAATGAGTTAGGAATATCCATGGGATTACTTTCTAACAAAGCATCCATCACCTGTTGCTTGACCTTGTCCTTGACGGCCTGATCCAGCTCGCGCTGCATAGTGCCCTTCACTTCTTGGTGCAGGGCCTCCACGCTCCCCGCCGCCAAGCCGAAGCTTTTCATGAATTCCGCATCGATGTCAGGCAGTTTAGCGGCGGAGACGCTCACCACTTTGACATCAAAGTGCGCCGTCTTACCGGCGAGATCTTGGGCACGGTATTCAGCCGGAAAGTCGACATCGAAGCCCGCTTCCTCACCGGCCTTGAGTCCCGTAAGATGCTTCTCAAAGCCTTCAATCAAGGCGCCCGAACCCAATACGACTGGAAATGCCTCGGCAGTATTTCCTGGGAAATCATTTCCTTCCACTGTGCCTTTAAAGTCGATAGTCACTCTGTCGCCATTTTCGGCGGCGCGCTCGACCGACTCCCAGCTGGTGCGCTGCTTACGCAGTTTGTCGATCATCTGGTCGATGTCGGCCGGGCTGATTTCGACCTTAGGTTTTTCGATCTTGAGCGGGCTGGGCACCTTGATTTCGATCTCGGGATAAACCTCGAAGGTTGCCGTGTAACTCAGACCCTCGGCACTATCCTCCGGCGCAAATTCGAAATTAGGCATGCCGGCGACGCGCAGTTTTTCCTGCGTCACTGCCTCGGAAAAGCTGGACTGGACGAGTTCATGCTGCACTTCTTGGCGCACACTGCCGCCATAACGACGCTCGACCACCTTGAGCGGCACTTTCCCCGGTCGGAAGCCGTCGATGCGCACCCGGCGGGTCAATGACTTGAGCCGGCTCTGCACTTCTTCGTTGATTTGCTCGGCCGGTACGGCCACCGTCATACGACGCTCCAAACCGTTCGCTGTCACATTCACCTGCATATTCCAAACCTCATCGCTAATCCTGAGAATTTCCTAAATCCTTGCTTGTCACTCAACAGTGCTACACGGGCGTGTGGTGCGAAAGGAGAGACTCGAACTCTCACGGGTTACCCCACTGGAACCTAAATCCAGCGCGTCTACCAATTCCGCCACTTTCGCTGATTGTTGGTCTAGGCCCGAATGCCGGGCGATTATACAAGATAGCCGGCGCGCATTGGTGAGAAACAACGCTTTACTCGGCCTAAAATATCGCCTCTCTTGACGGATCTTCGAGCCTGGCCGGCCTAGTTGGCGCATATGCCCAGATTGAGCAGATGAATAGGCATGATTTGCCGCTAAAATCGACGATATGCGCAAACATGAAGGCTTACTCGCTGCGCCGCAAGTCACCATAGAAACGCCGCGCTCGCTCCCAGGCCACGCTCGGCACCAATCATGCCCGGCGACACCGCCGTCCAGCGCCGCCGCCTCCGCCAAAAATTGGCGAGTCCGTTCTTTTCGGGGCTCACCTACGCTGGCAGCAGGCATGCGATTAGCGTCGACAGCCTAACGGGCAAAACTGCTCTATAACCGCCCGGCCGCCAGCGCCAGCGGGGGGTGTTGAGAGGATTCCTCTAGGGAGCGCGTTTTGCGTCATCGGGCGCGCCCGGCAGAAATGATAAGCCTGCGGAGGGTGAGCACCCCAACCACGCGTTACGTGGAGAGAAAGAATACGCTGAAGAAATTTGGTGGGCCGTCAGGGATTCGAACCCCGGACCGAGTGATTAAGAGTCACCTGCTCTACCAACTGAGCTAACGGCCCCAAAACTGTCAGCGATTATAGTCAAAAGACGGCGCGTGGCGCAGCCTGAATATGGGGTGGACGATGGGGCTCGAACCCACGACCACCGGAATCACAATCCGGGGCTCTACCAACTGAGCTACGCCCACCATAAACACACTACTGTAACTTGAGTCTTTCCCGGCCACCGCGCGTGCATCTTATCACGAAGACCGTGCACGAAGCAGAGGCACGGTGTTATGGCGCGCCCGGCAGGACTCGAACCTGCTACCCTCGGCTTAGAAGGCCGATGCTCTATCCAGATGAGCTACGGGCGCAGAGATACCAGCAAAATTCTTACCTGCACTGCCTGGCGCCGCGGCGACATGCCATGCGACGCGCGATACGACAGGAGTGGTCGGGGTAGAGGGATTCGAACCCACGACTTCCTGCTCCCAAAGCAGGCGCGCTACCAGGCTGCGCCATACCCCGTTGCCTGTCGACGAGCGGCGAGTGCCTGTCCGCGACCTTCGCTACGAGTCGCCGGAATGCACTGTTTTTAAACCCGCTCGCCGCGAAGCACGCGATCATACGCGGCGACACTCACGCCGTCAAATGGCGAGTCGGATTTGCGTCGCTCAACTCACCCGGATCGCGCGCCATGCCACCCACCACGCCAAGAGGCTCACCACAGCAGCGCCGGTAAAGGTGATCGCTGCGCCCAGGGGCTCCCAGGTCAAGCCACTGAGCAAGGCGCCCAAGGCGCCCCCGGCACCGAAACTCAGACTGCTATACAAAGCCTGCCCGCGCCCCTGGTGACGGCCGCGAAAATAGCGGTGGATGAGCTGTATGGCCACGCCGTGATAAATACCGAAAGTGGCGGCGTGCAGCAGCTGGGCGGCCACCATGATCCACGCCTGCTCGACGAACCAGGCAACCAACAGCCAGCGCAACGCGGCCAAGCCCAAACTCCATAGCAGCAAGGCGCGTAATCCAAAGCGTGGCACCCAGCGGTGCATCACCAAGAACACCCCTACCTCGGCGATCACACCCAAGGCCCACAGTTGGCCGATCGCACTGCGCGAATAATCATGGTCTTGAAGATAAATCGAGAAGAAGGTGTAGTACGGACCATGGCTGGCCTGCATCAGAAAACATACTACCAACAGCGCGACCACCTGCGGACTGCGCAGTACCTCGCGCAACGGTTCATGGGTCAGGGGCAAGTGACCGGCGGCGCGTTCCGGCACCAACAAACTTCCCAGCCATATGCAGGCGAACAACGCGACCAACACACCAGGCAATATGTTGGTCCCGTAACGATCGAGCAACGGCCCCAGTGCGGCCACGGCCAGGATGAAACCGATGGAGCCCCACAAGCGTATGCTGCTGTAGCGATGCGGCTCCTCCCCCAAGTGATTGAGCGTGGTGACTTCGAACTGCGGCAGCGTCGCATTCCAGAAAAAGCTGAAACACACCATCACCGTTGCCAGCCACCAATAATCGTCGCCCAGCAACACACCGGCAAAGGTCACCGCAGCGGCCAGTGAGCCGAGGCGTACGATCTTGATCCGTTGGCCGGTGTGGTCGGCGATCCAGCCCCACACATTGGGGGAAACAATTTTGGTGGCCATCAACATGGCCATGAGCTGGCCGATGGCGACCGCGGAAAACCCCAACCCTTCCAAGTACAAAGACCAATAGGGAATCAATGCGCCCAGGGAAGCGAAATAAAACAGGTAAAAACCCGACAGCCGCCAATAGGGCACCGACAGGGATCGATTGCTGGAATTCAACTTGAAGCGCGGCGCGGCACGGGCTAGGCCGCCCGCTAGTCGGCGCCCGGCGCGCGGGCGGGTATTACCGGCGTCTCGGAACGCACATCGTCGTTTTGCGCGCGCTGGCGCAAGCAGTGATCCAGCAACACCAAGGCCAGCATGGCCTCGGCGATGGGGGTGGCGCGGATGCCGACGCAGGGATCGTGGCGGCCGGTGGTAATGACGTCGACCGGCTCACCGTGGATATCCACACTGCGCCCCGGCAGACGCAGACTGGAGGTGGGCTTGAGCGCCAGGCTGGCGACGATGTCCTGCCCGCTGGAGATCCCTCCCAAGACGCCGCCGGCGTGATTGCTCAAAAAGCCCTGTGGGGTGATTTCATCGCGGTGTTCGGTGCCTTTCTGTTCCACGCAGGCGAAGCCCGCCCCCACTTCGACCCCCTTGACGGCGTTGATACACATCAGCGCCTTGGCGATATCGGCATCCAAGCGATCGAACACCGGTTCGCCCCAGCCCGGCGGCATGCCGCTGGCCACGACGTTGATGCGCGCGCCGATGGAATTGCCTTCCTTGCGCAAGGCATCCATGTACGCTTCCAACTCGGGCAGCTTGGCGGGGTCGGGACAAAAGAAGAAATTATTATTGACCTCGGCCCAATCGAACGCCCCCGCATCGGTACGGATGGGACCGAGCTGGGCCAGATAACCGCGGATCTCCACCCCGTGGCGCTCACGCAGATATTTCTTGGCGATGGCCCCCGCCGCCACCCGCATGGCGGTCTCGCGCGCCGAGGAACGGCCGCCGCCGCGGTAATCACGCAAGCCGTATTTCTGTTGATAGGTGTAATCGGCGTGCCCGGGGCGGAACTGCGCGGCAATCTTGGAGTAATCCTTGGAACGCTGGTCGGTGTTGTGGATCAGCAAGCCGATGGGCGTGCCGGTGGTCTTGCCCTCGAACACGCCGGAGAGGATTTGCACCTCGTCCGCCTCACGGCGCTGGGTGGTGTGGCGCGAGGTGCCGGGCTTGCGGCGGTCCAGCTCACCCTGGATATCGGCAGCGGATAATTCCATCCCCGGCGGACAGCCGTCCACGATGGCGCCCAACGCCACGCCGTGGCTCTCGCCGAAGGTGGTGACCGTGAATAAGGTACCGAAGGTGTTTCCAGACATGGGGCGTTATTGTAGCCGGGAATGTTGCAACCGTCTTGTGCGAATGCATCCTAAATGGCGGCCACACTCGGGGCCTTGCAGATGCAAGCTACGCGCGCCGGCAGGCCAATATCAACAACGCCGCCCCGGGCGCCTGTCACGGACGATGGCTAATGGCGTGTGCACGCCGGCCTCCGAGTGCCTCAGCCAGCGTCCTCAGGAGACGCCACAGAAAAACCAAATCTCCAGCGCAGCAACGGTCATGTCGGAAATAAGAGCTGAAAAAGCAAAACGCCCTCCTGGTCAAACCAGGAGGGCGTTACACTTCACTTCTAGCCTCGGCTACGCGCTCGGCTGCGTTGTCGCTCCCGAGGCTGCGCCTAGTCGCCGTTTCCTCTCGGGATGTTTGTAATGACAGGCATGGCGCCGAACACGTTATCCCAGTTAAACGGACGACCCTGTCCATCTTCTTTGGTCCATGATCTGGTGCCACGCTGGGTATCGTCCAAGTTGTCATAGGACTGGTAGTCCATACGGACAAATTCCTCACCGTTATAGTACGCGCCAAACCAAGTGACCTGTATGTTGGCGCCGGCGGGCAGCGAGATGCGTCCACCACCGTTATCACCACCACCACCACCCGTGAAGCCGCCCTGGGCGCCCGGATTCAAGTCGCCGCCACGGCGCCGACGCACCCAGTACTGGACATCCGGCGTGTTCCTTCGCGCCCTGATCGGATCGAAGGTGCGCAGATTCTCGCCCAGCTGATCGAGATCCAGGCTCACACCGGTCACATTGCCGTTGGCGTCTTGATTCTGCAAGAAGCGGAAATCATAGGTGTACTGCGCGCTGGATATCGGACTGCCGTTTTGCTGCTCGATGGCTATCGTCGGCGTACTGCTGTCGTCCGCCCAACCGGTATGGACTTCCGTCGTGAGATTCATGCCGCCGCCGGTGGCCGGCCCGCCGGCTTCGAAAAGGGTCTGCCGCAAGGCGATACCGCTATCCGCGGCGCCCCGTTCGGTGAGCAGGTCGCCATTCACCGACGACGAACTGGCCCAACCCTGCCGGACGAAGCTTTCGCTGGAAAACGCCAGCGTGCCAGGCGTGCCGGTGGCGTTGGAGTTGGTGATGATGCTTTGAAAATACTTCTGATCCGCACCGCTGATCTCACGTTGCAGCATCCCTTTGCCGGACAACCCCGCGCCGCACTCGACACCGGATGTACATTGAGCGGAAATATCTCCGTTGCTCACCGACCACTGACCGTAAGGTATAGGCGGCCCCGCCATCGGTGCCGCGCCCACGCTCATCGTGCCGAGCAATGTTAATACGAGACGTCTTGCCATTATCTGTCTCCCCAACCTTATGTTATCGCGCCACTACCGGCCGCCAGATTGTTATATAACCCTGCCATCAATCGTTGTTGTTGCTGACCCGCACGGGCGGCATCACAGGCTGTGGCCCGAAGGGATCCTGCCACCAGGTGAACGGTCCGGTCGCGTTGAAACGGAAGTAACGGCTGCTTTCGGCGTTGTCACTGAGGTTGTCCAGCGTCTGGTAACCCGAGACCATCATACAACGACCCACCGGCTGTGATTCAACCTCACATTCGCCCAGCCGACTCATCGCCTGGCCGTTCCAGGCCGTGCTCACCGCGTCGCCGGCCTGCCAGCTTATGCCCTGCCCGTTCGGCAGGGTGGCGGACCCGCTGGAGGTCAACATGTCGCCGCTCCGCTGGCGAAGGGCGAACGCTTGCGCTTCCTGCAGAGAACCGCCTCCATTACCATCGCCATCGTCGCCAGCCCCTTGTTCGACGGTGATAGGCTGTATGAACACGGTGTCGTAATCCAAACGTACGCCGGTCTGGTTACCATCCGCGTCGTTGTTGGCCTGCATGATCGTCGCGGCGGTGAAATCCTGGCCCACATTCGAGGTTTCACTGATTGACTGCCGTATATCGACATTGGGACTGCCTGCCTCTGCCGCCCAGCCGGTCTGAATCACCGCCAGATACTCGAAACTTTGGGTGGCATTGGAAGTGGTGTTCTCCAGCCTGATGACTTGTTTGTCGGCAATGCCGGAGACGGATTCGGAAGGCAGACTTGGTGCCGGGATGTCCGACCCGGTACTTGCCGAACCCCCGCCCCGTACAAAACCCTCATCGGAAAACGGCAGGCCGGCGGCGGGACTGCCGTTGGCGTTAGGACCCGCGACGATGGTTTGAACATAGCTGGTACCGGTCGCGACGCTGGTGACGTTGCGCTGCATGAAACCATTCGAGGCGCCGACGATCTCGCACTGAAATCCACTCGGACAGCCTGCTGCGATCGTCCCATTGCTGGCCGACCAACCGTCAAAGCTGATAGGCGGTCCAGCCAACACGGGAAGAGGCGCCAGGGCGAGTAAATACGCCGCGCTCATCAAAGCCGGAAGCCTTTTGTTTTTGCAGTTCATAGTTGCCACCCGATTTATTTATCATTGAAGGGCCGTATATGAGCCTGTACGCAGCATTCGCTGCAAACCTGATCAGTGACTACCCTAGTCTTCCACCCATTCCAACCCCGTACCACCCGGTTCCCACCCAGAGCCCACCACCTTCCCTGAGTTTTCACCAAGCACCCCTTCCCTAGGTGTTGCTGGTGCATCTACGCCGAGGCTACTCCGCCTCTACTCATCCTATATATTCTCTGCAATTCTCTGCCCGCAAGCGACTAACTACGTCAGCTTGCCCACAATTTTAGGACACGGCGCGCCGTCGGCGCAGTCTCACACCCAAGGTCGCCACGCCTAGCGACAGTATCCCCCACGGTCCCCAGGCGCCGCCGCCCGAGGTGGAAGGCGCTTGCGACACCGATTGCCCCACGGCGACCGAGGTGTCCGTTTGCGTATTAGTCTCAGTACTGGTGGAATTGCCAGCGACATCAGTCACGCCGCCATCACTGCCAACAGCTTCTTTCACTTTCATTCCGGCGCAGGCGTCCGGCAGCGGGTCAAATGGCGCCAAGCTCAACGGTAACAAGGCCGCCGGAGCAGCGGCCGCGCCCGTGTATTCCACCGCACCGATGTCGCGCACTTCGAGAGCCGCCGCATTGCCGAGCTGATCCTGGCTGAGGCCGGACACCACCAGGCTCCCGCCCACACACTCCGACTCCAGGATGACACTGGTGTCGTTGGCACCGGCATTGATGGCCGCACTCGTCGAGGTCAATGCCATATGCCCGCGCCCGGGAAGATCCGCGCCCGCATCTAAAGCCCCGACACCGGCGCCACCCAGCAAATCGGTGCTGGCATCGGTTTCCAGGGTCAACAAGAGGGGAGCACCTCCTTGGTCATGTTCAAAGCTGTAAGGCATCTCCACCGGCACCGTCAGACAGCCGTCCGTATCGCCGATGATGTTGTGGCCGGCCGAGAGGATATAAACCGGATTATGGTGGAAATAGGGATATCCGGTGCAGTCTTGCGCCATACCGGCCGGCGCGGTGTTGCCGGCAAGTATGGTGTTCTTGAGCACGACCACGCCTTTTTGATTCAAGAGGCCGCCACCGCCATAGGTGCTAGCACCGCTTTTGCCCACACCGAAGTCACCCGCATGGTTGCCGGCAATCGTGCTGTTAATGATCACCAGGACGCCGTCACCCCATTCTTTGGTATCCCGCTCGGGGCTCGGGTCACTCTCGGCGTAGGAGCCGATGGCACCGCCCCAGTTCAAGGCGACGTTGCCAAAAAAGCTGCTGTTGACTATGACCAGTTTGCCGCGACCGTTCTCGACGGCACCACCGCTGATCGACTTGTTACCCACGAAGGTGCTGTTGGTAATGGTCATCTCGCCTGCCGTGTTGGCGATCGCGCCACCGTCGCCAGACTCTTCGCGACAGTCCGGAGGCAGGCAGGTATGGTTGTTCTTGAAGGTGCTTTGATCGATGCTGACTATACCCTTGACGTTGTTAATGGCCCCGCCGTAGGAGAACCAGTGCGTCAATTTGTTGCCTTCGAAGACGCTGGAGTGGATTTCCAAAGTCGCGCCCGGCCGATTCTGGATGGCGCCACCCTCCCTGCCGCCGGTATTGTCGGTAAATACGCTGTCACTGACAACGGTGGTACCCTGGTTGAGTATCGCGCCGCCCTTGCGGCTTTGCTCTCTGCCCCGGTCGGGGTCGGAACGACCCCCGCGCAGGGTCACGCCCTCCAACTCCAAAGTGGCGCCAGGGCGCACATGAAAAAAGCGAAAGACCTCGGCACCGCTACGCTCGATGACCGCCGCACCAGAACTCGCCTTGATCGTGACTTCCGACTCAATCAGGGGGAGACCATTGGGGCCGTAAATGTCATCCTCGAATATCGTTACGGTGCCATCGGGGTCGGTGTATTCAACGAGATCGATCTGCTCTGATGCAACATCGGTCAGCGTGTAAGTGCCGGCGGCGAGATTGATCACATCCGCTTCACCGTTGGCATTGGCGTCAGTGAGCGCCTGGATCAGCGCCGTAGAATTATCAACATCAAAAACCGCCGCCGACGCGCTCTGCTGCATACCCAGAGTCAAGGCGGCCACACTGAGGAGGGGGAACGAAATGAGCAGCGAACGAAACCTATCGCGTTGACTGGAGCTCGTAGTTCTCGTCGTTATGCTAGGAATGGTGCCACTCATTATTAGTGCCTCCGCTCATCGACTGTCATAGTTAATATGTTTTGATATCCCTTCGGGTGGCTAGCCGCCCCCAGGTGCCGGCGCGCACCCCAAGCAACCTGGGCGTGCCCGTATCTATCCGTGAGTTCATCCTGAAGTTGGGCAGCGTCCTGCATCAGGCCAACGAGGCGCCGAGGTCGCAGTGGGCCATACAGGTCGGTCTCAGCGCGCGCCGCTTGCTGCTGCAAGCGCTCCCCCGTGGAGGGAGACAAGGTATGGCGTCCATGACCTATGAAAAACGGGGCAGGAGAAATAGCTTTCGACGCGCTCCAGCGCCCGAAAGAGTGAGGAAGAGCAGATAATATCATGCAGGACAAAGGCAATAAAAAAACCGATGCCGACGTTGACGTCATACGCTTCATAAATCCCCCAAACTTTTATAATTATCTTAATTCTGTCGCGCTCTAGCCTAGCCTGCCATGCGCGATACCTTGCATTAAAGCGATTTAGTCGGTCTATGTCAACCGCGCCCAGCATACACTGCGCTGGTGCTGGCTTGCTTCTTATTCATATAGACCCTTGCTACATGCAAAGAATATCCGCTTAAGTGATTGAATAGAATATTTTATATTGCCCACGCAAATTACTTGATCGCAAGCCTATGAATGCGGGCCCTCAATCACCGGTTGCGCCGTTGAATATTAGCCATCTCTAATCTACTCCTTGGTTTCGCACAGGGCGGACGAGAGAGAGAGAGACGCCCCCCCTAACACCGAATACATTCCGCGCCACGATCGGCTCCAACCCTGCCGGTCATCCGCTCCCGTCGCAGTTGTCCTAGCCGTATGTCTTGGTGCGAGTTAGGCATCGATCGCGGAGAACAACCAACAAAGACACCTCCGTTCCCGTGCTTCTCCGCCGGGGCGACTCTTCTTAACCCTACCGTGACATCAGCCTAAGCGTAGAGTTAAGGAGTACCAAGGAGGATGCTCGCCTCAGCCACCTGCGCTTGCTCCACATCGGAGCACTTTGAAACCAATTGAAGGAAATTAGCCGCTAATTCACGTCTCTTGGCGCACGCCAGGCCGCACTAAGCGGCGTTCTCCCCAGGGCCGACTCTCTCTCTGAGACTCAAGCCCCAGGCGCTACCCGCCGCTATAGATAGCAAGCATTACTACTAACCTGAAGTGGCGAAGTCTCACTTCATTGAATCGATCTCGGCGCCATACCCGCCTGCCGAGACCTCGATTCATGTTGTTCCGG
The DNA here is from genome assembly GCA_945787555.1 of uncultured Chromatiaceae bacterium. Taxonomy (GTDB): domain Bacteria; phylum Pseudomonadota; class Gammaproteobacteria; order DRLM01; family DRLM01; genus CALZJG01. The sequence goes on from CALZJG010000105.1 coordinate 15,830, forward strand.
ACAAGGAAGTAGGTTCCCTGACGCAGGCTCAGCACCAAATATAATGATGAGACGCGCACGACACTTGGAACGACTCATTTATCTATTGCTGCTGGCGATGGTGAGTCTATGTGCTCGCGCCGAATTCGGGGTGAATTTCGGCCTCAATTTTCAGCCCCTGCCCGATGACCCGCAGCGCAATGTCTACTTCGCCTGCGGCTTTCCCGGCATGGGCAATCAGTCCAACCAAGACGCGTCCAGCCCCTGCGGCGAGTCGATGGGGAACCCCGCAGATAAAGTCCATCCCGGCTATCCGGACGGGGATGCCTGGCCCTACCTGGTGGAGACCTGGGGCAGCGGCGATACGGGCTACTGGCACATGATCATCGGCGATCCGGCGCAAGGCTGGGCGCAAGAAGTCTACATCCACGGGCCGGGGCAAAACGTCAACAGCACCCAGGGCGGCATCCGCTCACCCTCCGACGGCTCCAATGCCGGGCGCTTTCAACCGCTGCTGCATGAAGACGAAGGATCCGGCGTGACCGGCAACGGCACCGGCAATCCCAACAAGATCGCGATCCGTTTGTTCATCGACGACACCGACGCCGATGGCGCGCGCATGCAATTGGACTTCGTCAAGGGCAATTTCGACAAGGTCGGCGCCTACACCAAGTTTGAATATAAACCCAAGATCACTCAGACCTTGACCATGCCCGGTGTAATGAAGACCGAGTTCGAGATCGACATGAGCAACATCAAGTACAGCGAAAACAATATCGATCCGCAGTCCTTCGTCATGCGCCAATACAACATGGAGTTGGCCAATCCCGCCAACGGCGTGCCGGCCCACACCTTCGA
>CALZJG010000106.1 GCA_945787555.1 uncultured Chromatiaceae bacterium
CGGGTGGTGCCGTGGGTGGAGCTTTGTGAGGTTATCGAGCCTGTGTATCCCAAGGGCGAAGGCGCGGGGCGTCCCCCGGTCGGCTTGGAGCGCATGTTGCACCTCTATTTCCTGCAACAGTAAGGAGAATAAGGGGACGCTTCCCTTTGTCCTATGGGCGACCGAGGAAAGTGAATGAATAAGAAACGGTAGCGTCCCCTTTATGCTTGTAGCGAGCGCACCTCGAGTCAGGAGTACGCGCAGGCGCGTGGCAACGCGCTCAGCGCGGGCGGCGATATCCATCTCATCGCGCGCGGCGAGACGGACGCGCCGCCAAGCGAGGCGAGCGGCAACCTGACGCTACAAGGCGCGCAGGTTGGCGGCCGCAACGTCACCCTCGAGGCGGTCAACGATTTCATCCTTAAGAGCGCGCGCAACACCACGACGAGCCGTAGCCGCGAGCGCAGCCGCGGTGCCAGTGTCGGCGTGGGGGTGGGCTTGAGTGCCGAGGGGGCCGGCGGCGTCAACATTTTCGCCAGCGCTGACTCCGCACGCGGCAACGGCGCGGGTGAGACCCTCACACACGGCGAAACCGTGATCAACGCCGCCGACACCCTCATCCTCAAGAGCGGACGCGACACCACCTTACGCGGCGCGCAAGCGCGCGGTGAGCAAATCGAAGCCGACGTCGGTCGTCACCTCAGTCTCATCAGCGAACAAGACCGCGAGACCTACACGAGTGATAATCGCAGCAGCGGGGGCGGCGCCAGTGTCGCGGTCATCGGCGCCGGCGGCGGCGCCACCTTTGCACACCAGCGCACCGACATCGACAGCGATTATCTAACCGTCGTCGAACAAAGCGGCCTGTATGCCAGGAAAGGCGGTTATGACATCGACGTCGGCGGCCATAGCCAACTGAGCGGCGCGGTCATCGCCTCACAAGCCGAAGCAAAAGACAATCGCCTCAGCACCGAGACCCTCGACCACACTGATCTCGAAAACCGCGCTCACTATGACGCTCAAGGCACCGCCATCAATCTGAGCAGTGCCGGCGCCACCGGCACCGGCCTGCCGATCAGCATCCTGCCCACGCTCGGCGCGGCGATAGACGAAGAGGCCGCCAGCCTCACCCGCGCTGCGATCGCCCCCGGCACAATAGACGTCCGTCGTGACACCCAAACCGGACTAGACAGCCTTGCCGGACTCTCACGCGATACCGACGCGGCCCATCAAACCCTCCAACCTCTCTTCGATCGGAAAGACGTCGAAGAGCGCCTCGAACTCCTCCAAGTCGCCGGCGAAGAACTGCTCAAACCCGCCGCCGCCCAGACCGCGACCTGGATCGGCGACACCTTTGCAGAACACGGCGCGGCCAAACTTGCCGCCCACGCCGGGCTGGGTGCGGCAATGACCACCCTGCTCGGCACCGGTTGGGAGAGCGGTGCGGCGGGCGGCGCGCTGGGCGACTCTTTGCCGATCGCCCTACAGCGCGCCTTCGACAAAGACCCACACGGACGCATCAAAGACCCCGAAGCCTTCGCCGCCGCCACCGCCCTCATCGCCACCACTCTCGCACTGGCCGCCGACGCTGACTTACCGCAGGCCGTCAACGCCGGCGTCGTCACCGACAATGCCGTCAGACACAACTGGTTAGAGCACCAAGAAATCATCGTAATGGCCGTTGCAGAAGACGCCTGCCGCGGCGGCAACGAGGTGGCCTGCCAGCGCCGAAACGAACTTGACGCGCTCAACGCTGAACGTGACGCCACCCTTGCGCGTGCCTGTGAACAACCCGACAGCGCGGCCTGCCAGGCACAGCAGCAAGCGGTCAGAGACGCCTATGCCGAGATCCTCGAGGCGCGTGTCGATGGCATGGCCGACGTCCCACCGCAGGTGACGCTCACCTACCAACGCGAAGCCCGACACACCGAACAGCAGGCCGACAGCACCCTGGCCTTGGACGAACGCTTGAAAGGCAACCTCATCGGCGCGAAGGACGCGCTCGAGCAACAAATCAACGACACCGCCACCTTCCTCGGCACCGTCGCCGGCGCCGTGATCGGAGACGACCAAGACCAACAGACCCTCCAAGACCAATTTACCGGCCTGTGGCACGCCGTCACTCATCCCGACGAATTGGCCGACAGTCTGGATCAAACGCGACACGAATACTTCCAGGATATGGCCGACGCCTACCGCCGCGGCGACGCAGAAGCGCTGGGCGCGCTGGCGGGTGCCGCAGGGGTGGCCATACTCGGTGCGACGCGGGGCAATGTGGGGGGGATGGTGGGGAAGGGGGGGAAAGTAGCCAAAGCGGGTGAGCGGGGGCCGGAGCAGAAGGCCGCCGTAGAGAGAACCGGAGACAGAGATCTTTCAACCACGGTGTTTACTTCTAATTTGCACGACGCTTTGAGGCAGTCATTAGATATTGGGGAGCTTTCTCAGTTTAAACGCATTGATCCTAATTTGAAGATAGGACTTACCGGAAGTTCGGCAACAGGAAAAGTGGGTAATCCGAATAAACCTACGTTTGGGCAGCCGATCGATTCCACACAATTTGATTTGGATTTGTTTATTCAAAGCGACGTATTGTATAAACAATTTGGTGACAAATTGAGAGCAGCGCCTGAACTAAGGCAAGCTCTTGTTGAAAGATTTCCAGAGCTTCTTCAAGGGTTGAAACCTGGAAAGAAAGGGTTGTCAATTAAATTTAGGTCGGTAGACGATGAGTTGCCAAAGGATTCAATAATTTTCAATTGAAATAGGTGTTATTTGTGAATTTACAAGATTTATTGAAATCATCTTTGAAAGTGTTTTTTGCTTCTGGAGATGATTCGATGCTGAGAGAGACAATAGAAAAGCATCCTGAAGTTATGTCGTCTGACTACGGCATATATCCTGATTTTCATCGCATTGCAGATATTTGTATTGGGTCTAAGTGTTATAGAGTATGTCGCCAGATATCAGAGGGTGAGAAAATAACATTATCATTGATCGATGAGCCGATTAGCGACGTGCCGGGTGTGCCGATCTGGTTAGAGGCAGAGAAGCTGAAAGAATGGGCCCGATCGGAAGAAGATGACCCATCACAGGGTCCTATAGACTGGGAACAATATAGATAATCACCGATCGCTTTCCTAAGGTGTAGTAGTGTCATTACCAAGGGAAACTGGCGTGGGAAAAGGGGGCGCTTCCCGTTATCCTATGAGCGACCGAGGAAAGTGAATGAATAAAAAAGGGTAGCGTCCCGTTTATCGGCGATGCGCTGACGCTCTTCGCTGCTGCTCACCGTGCAGCGGCCGGGCGGGGCCTCTCGTCGTGTGAGGGCCTCGGCAAAGGCGCGGCAACCGGGAAAACCGCAGGCGCCGCAATTGGTGTGAGGCAACATGTTTTCGAGGACGTCGATGCGCGGGTCTTCATACACGCGCAGCCACTTATCGGCGAGGAAGAGCAGACTCGCCAGGATCAGTGTCAAAGCGCCGAAGACTACGACCGCAGTCACCATTTCCATTGCCATGCGCTAGCCCTCCATAGGGCGGCGGGATTGAGTTACACAGAATCCTGGGAAAGACGTCGTGGTTGTCTTTCCCCTTTTTCCCTTGGTTGAAAGGCATGCTAGCATGCCGTCAGCCTGCTATGACCCTAACAAAAATTTGCTCTTAGACCTATGCCATCCCCGACTTGCATCCGCGCCAGCCCTACACGGCCGATAGCGACCCTGATCCATACTGTTTTCATCAGCGGCTTGCTGTATGCCTGTGGTGGAATAGTGACTTCAAACATTTCGTTGGCCGCCTCACACGCCATAGCCGATGGAATCAGTGAGGAAGGGCTGCGGCGGCAGGAAGAGCGTGCTCGCGAGCAGCGCTTGCGCCTGAAGTCCGAGGTCGACGTCCTGCAACCCGATGGCGATAGGATGTTCTTCGCAACTCTACCTGAGGCATCGCCGTGCTTCGCAATTCATGATCTGGTTTTACTCGGTGCAGATAAACAAGGGTTCGATTGGCTGCGTCGCGCAGCACGTCCTTACTTGCCGCACTGTGTGGGGGTGGAGGGTTTGCGCCGTATCGCTACACTGTTGGACGCCCGGCTCATCAATAAAGGCTATGTCACCTCGCGGGTGAGTCTGCCCGAGCAGAATCTCAGTGAGGGCACCGTGCAGGTGCAGCTGCATGTCGGTCGTGTCTCCGAATTGCGTGCCTACAAACTGACCGAGCGTGGTCGTCGCCTCGAAGATCGCTGGTTGAGCTGGCGAGGCGCGTTCCCGCTGGGGCGGGGGGACATTTTCAATCTCCGCGACCTGGAACAAGGCATCGAGCAAATGAATCGCGTGCCCAGCCAAACGGTGACGGCCAAACTCGAGCCCGGCGCGGCGCCCGATACTAGCGTGGTGATCATCGAGCGCCACGCGGGCGGCTGGCGTGATCGCTTGCGCGGCGGGTTGCCACACAAACTACGCATGCGGCGGATCGTGTTCACGCATTCGCCTACGGGTTTGGCGCGCCACTCATGACTGCATTTCATGGAATTGAATCAAATTGCCGCCACTTTGTTTTGCCCGATACATCGCTGAATCGGCCTGCTTGATAATCTCCCGCGGGTTCAACTCGTGATTGAGAAATAGCGCTAGGCCGATACTTGATGTGCATCGATGCTCCAGGGTGAGTGGCGGCTCTCCATCTTTGATGAGTGATAGCATGTAGGGTTCGGCCAATGCAGTGCGCGTTTTATCAGCGACAATGTGGGCTTGATCAACAGAAATCTTATCATCTTTATCCAGTTCGCTGAGTACCACCACAAATTCATCACCACCAAAGCGGGCCACTGTATCCACTTCGCGCATGCAATGTGTAATGCGTCGGGCCACTTCAACAAGCAGCAAATCCCCCGCATCATGGCCGTGCCTATCATTAAGTTGCTTGAAGTGATCCAAGTCGACGAACATCACCGCTCCATAACGACCGCTGCGTTGGCTGGCGGCGATCGCGTGAGACAGTCTGTCATTCAGTAGGCGGCGATTGGGGAGCTTAGTCAAAGGGTCGTAAAAGGCTAGATTTCTAATTTTCTCATCGGTAATCATTCGCTCCGTGATGTCAATCGATATTCCAAGTAAATGTGTGGGCTTGTTAGCCTCATTGCGGAGCGCGATTTTCCACGTGTGCAGATAGCGTGTCTCACCGCTTGCGGTCTTGATGGCCTCTTGTGGGATTTCCGTAGCGGCTTCCGACGCCAAGGCCTTGCGGTCTTCGTCAGTGAAAAAGTCGGCTTGTTGCTTCGGAAAGAAGTCGTAGTCGTTTTTGCCGAGCAGCTCACTGCGGGGATAACCCAGGAGTGTCTCACCGGCGCGGTTAAAGAGTTCGAAGCGCAAGTCCTCCGCCCGTTTGAGAAATACCATGACTGGAATATTGTCGACTATGGAATCTAGAAGACGCTGGGTTTGGCGCAATGTCTCTTCTGTATGCTTGCGTTCAGTGATGTCGCGCGATAGGACGATGAAACGCGCATCCTGATCGGTATTTGTGTGTTTGCGTGCGATGGAGAGTTCGAACCAGCGTTTTCCCTGCGGAAGTTCCAACACGAACTGTTTGCCCTGGGAGCGGCCCTGTTTATGGGCTTCCTGCAAGCCCGACATGCACACGGCGGCCGCATCAGGCGGCAGGACATCGGGTATCTTTTTCCCTATTAAGACTTCAGGAGGGACGGTCAGCAGATCGGTGTGTGGTGAATGGTAGTCATAGTAATGACCGTCTAGCCCAATTTCGAACAGGAGGTCTGGGATGGCATCGAGTGTGGCCTCCAATTGGTCTTTTGTCGCGAGTATTTCTGCCTCTGCCTGCCTGCGCTCTGTAATGTCCTGCACGGTGCCCTGCGTCCTCAGCGGTTTGCCCTCGGCATTGAAGTCAGTCACGCCGTGTTCCTCAACCCATTTGACGCGCCCGTCACGCATCAGCAGCCGGTGAGTAATCCTATACGGCGCGAGGTTTGTGAGTGAATCGGTGTAGGCTTGAGTTACAGCGTTACGGTCATCGGGATGAACGGCGTTTAGGAAAGCTTCGTAGTTGGCGCCGAATTTGCCCTTTTCGATCTCGAACAGGTGGAAGATTTCGTCCGTGCAGATGAGTTCACCGGTCAGCAGGTCTAGATCCCAACTTCCTATATAGGCAATGTGTTGCGCCTCGTTGAGTCGCGTCTCGCTGTTGCGCACCGCCGCCTCCGCCCGGATGCGTGCGGTGACATCTATGCCGATAGCAAGCACTGATGTGATATTACCTTGCGCATCGCGTAGGATCTGGTCGTTCCATTCGATCTCACGTTCTTCGCCGCTGCGCGTGACGATGGGATTGACATGCCCACGTGTCGGCACATCATCCGCGGCGGAACGGAATAATACACGGATGCGATCTTGATCGCGGGCAGGCAGGAAGTGGGTGAACCATTCTTTACCCGCGACCTCATCCAGTCGGTAGTCGGTGAGTTGTTCGAAGTACGGGTTGACGTATTGAATGAAACCCTCGGAGTCGAGCAACAGCATAATCACCGGCGCCGCCTCGGCCATGAGCTTGAAGAGGGCGGGATCAAGCATGGCTGAAGTGCTACTGAAATTTTCAGCATTCTTAGAGAGAGGGTCGTATGTGATGTCATTCATCACGTTTCAATTCCGGTGGAATTCCTTTTTCAGTAGAACTAGAACTGTCGAAATATGCGGTGTTGCACCCTCGCACCGCTGCCTTTGTAGCGGGCAGTAATTAGATGTACAGATATGAGTTTACACATACTTTATTTAGGAGCAACACGTAACTACTCTCCCCCTACCAGTCAAATTCATCCACAAGAGCCGTTTGAATGGCGATAAGCCGATTGTGACCTTTAGTTCGCAATGGTTTGAAGGTTGCTGGATATCCGACAATAAGCCTGAGCATACCTCTCTGGCGGAAGCAACCTAAAAAGGGGACGCTTCCCTTTATCCTATGGGCGACCGAGGAAAGTGAATGAATAAAAAGGGGTAGCGTCCCGAATGCCACTAAGTTAAGGAATCTCTGATTTATTTCCCTTTCTGGCATACTACGTATATTCACTCATTCATACCACGGAGAGCCCACGTATGCGCCAACAGACACTCGCCGAAGCGACCTTTGAGCGGTACCGC
>CALZJG010000107.1 GCA_945787555.1 uncultured Chromatiaceae bacterium
ACTGAAACTGTCCTGCAACGGGAGGAAGGAGAAGCCGTTGTGTGAGTTTCGCTACTCAATGGCGCTGACTAACACAGAAAATAGTTTCGCTGGTGACAGAGACGGTTTTTCGAGGTTCCCTATAATTAATAGTGTTACCAAGGTTATAGGCAGTCCATTACTTGTATACAACAGGAACAACCCACAGTACGCCACACTCGCCCGTTGTTGACGTGGTGGGTGAAATTGGCGCCGCCCCACCACGGAGGGACCGCCGCATGAATGACAGAGGATCTGCTGGAGCGGTGATTTCGCGTGCCACGCGAGGCGTCTGCGCAGTGTGGCTGGTACTCATCCTCAGCGCATGTACCTATAACCCACTGCGCGAGCAAGCCCCGCAGCTAGACACTCACAGCTGGGCCGAGCTACGCGGGCAACCGGGGTATGGCGTCTCCAGCGCCTTGGCGTCCGCCTTAGATGAACGCGGCATTTCGGCCACCCTGCGTTTGAGTGGTCAGCTCTATTATGTGGGCACCACCTTGGATGAGAATGGTGCCGCCCGCATCGAGTCCCTGATCCGCCTCCAGCGAACGCGCAAATCGGGCAAGATCCAACGCGTCAAGCACCTCAATCAGCTGGTCTATCACGATAAAGACTATCGCTTTTTGAAGCTATCGGTGTCTTATTGGCGCGAGGCTGCGGATGCGAGCGAACCACGTAATGCGGGTTTTTATTTCATGCGTCCTGAACAAGCACGCCAGGCGCGTACCCACAACGCGCGCTACCAGTTCATCCGCGCCGAACCCACCATGAGCTGGGAGGCGATTCAACCCCTCCCGGCCGATGGCGAGGATGCTGAGACCGCGACGAAGGCAGAGCGTATCGTCGAGCGTGTCATGATCAAGCGCCAGGGTGCGGTCAACGCCTACCTCGAAGCCAACGCCGAAACCCGCGTAAACTTCTCATTGCAACTGCCTGTTGACCTGGTGCGGGAAGTGGTCGAAGAACGCTCGGTGATCGCCGTGGAGATGACCCTGAGTCAGGCTTTTCACACCTCACCGACTACAACCGTGCCCTCTCTCACTCTCCGAGGCACCTGGGCCATTCGCAACCCGCGGCTCGACGAGGGACGCTTGATTGCACCACAGCAGCGCACCCACGTCGGCCTGGACCGGCTCTACAGCGACCATCTCTTGGCCGAGGACGTCGCCGCCATTGCTGACTATCGCCGGACCCTGCTGCAACGCCTCGAGACTTTATTGCCTCACGCAGACGAGAGATCGGCGCGTGGTGACGAATGGGAGGCGACCATCAAGAAGCTACGTCCCCTGCAGCGCGATCTCGGTGACTTCATCGTCGAGGCCACCCCCGCAGAACTGGCCTATCTCATTCCGGCCATCACCAGCATCGAAGAGAGCGTCGCCGGCGAGCTGTTACCTCAAGGAGAGGCCACCGTATTGGCCGGCCCCAACGACGAACGCTTGGTAGTCAAAACCGGTGACATTGCCATACGCCTCGGTTCCAGCCGTCAGATCGCCGTGGGGACGTATCCCCTACCCCGCGTAACAGAGCGCGACGCCCATGGCTTCGTCACCGCCATGGAGGTGCCGGGGCAACACAACAGTTATGCCATGTTCAGGCGATTCTTCGCCGACCCGCAGCTACAGCCCCAGGTCCAAGCCTTGCTGGGACCACTGTGGGAACAGGTACCGGAAACGATCCGGCTGGCCATCGAACAACCGCGCGACAGCGCGGAGGACCATCCCTTTCTCAGCGGTGATCCTGACGCCAACAAGGTTTTTTTTACCGTGCTGGACAAGTTCATCGACGCGCAAATAGAAAACGAGATCGCCTATTCCCAGGTCGATGACCATTGGGAAACAGAACTCGATCGGGAGTATTGGCCCAGCGTCATCAACGCGGCCGAGGAAGATGCCTTGTCCATCGAGCAGTCAAACGTCATCGCCATGCGCGGCAAAGACGGTGCCGACCTGCGCAAAGCTTTGGCCGCGCGGCGCAATGTCGCCGCCTATGCGGACCTCCCATCCCCTTATGATTTGGACTTGAGCGATGCGGCGGCACTGGAGAGTCAAATACCGTACTGGCCCGGCACCCCCATCCTGTCCCATGTTGGGATGGTCATCGTCGAGAACATCGATGGTCGACCTCGGGCCATGGTGTATGACGCCTATCCCGGTGAGGGCATCATGCGCAAACCGTTCAGTCAATTTTTCGGCGCTGAGGAGGCCGCCATCGGCGCCATCTTCCGCTACACCGGCCCTGAGACGACAGTGCCTGCCCTAGCGGCGACCGAGATCGTGAAGCTCTACGCCTTACGCAGAAACCTCAAACGCCTGAAAGTGCGCCCCGTCACCACCGGCCATTTACCGACGGAAGTGTTGTTGGCCAACGACGAAGCCGCGCCTCCGGGCACCCGCGCCCAAGCCTGGGATTCTTTCGATTATGCGTTCGACTGGCGCAATCAAACGCGCTACTCCTGCAGCGAACTGGTGTGGGCCCACTATGCACGCCGCGGCGTCAATCTGGCTGACAGTTTCTCCATGTTGCTCGCCCCGGTGGTGGTCGCTCAAGATAAACTAGGCTGGGGCGTGGAAGTCATGATCCAAGCCAGCCCACAATCGTTGGTCCTGTCGGACAAACTGCAGCGTATCGTGGATTTTGACTCGATAGAGATCGATGAGACGTTAACGCGTTATTCTGAAACCGGTCGAACCCAACAGCTGTCCGCAGACAAGCTGGTCAAGGCCGTCGGAGACCACAATGTGCCGACAATCTGGTTTGATCATTAGGCCCAGGTAGGGCCAAGTCTATGCCGGCATGCGTAAATCGCACCCTGTGACGCAGCTAGTTCGCTCGCTATTCGCATCGCTCTCCCAGTGGCGCGGCCAAAACCGACTATTTCATCCTTAAGAAAAGGCCATCCATGCCTAACGGCATCAACAACCGACCGTCAAGCTGGTATCGCCATTGATGAAATAAATGAACTGACCATCTCCGCCGACGTTGCCGAACGGCGTCTGATCAAAGGTGCCTGAACCCCCGGAGGATAGTCGATAACGCTCTAAGATTATCGGACCATCCGGCGCTGACGCTGCGATATTGATCTGGTCGGCGGCGGACTCGATGTTGACCGAGAGTGCGCCTATCGTCGCTCCATCCTGGGTCAGGCTGCCGTTCGCCTGCCAATCACTAGCGACATTTGCCGCGTGCCCGCATTGAAAGGCTTTTGAAATCTCTGCCGTATACTGAAACTGGCTGCCCTCAGCCGTCCAGCTGTTATTGGACTTGTTGGTAAGAAAAATCGATTGCCCACTCACAAATTCAATGGTCTCATTGACCTGCATGTCAAAACCATTTGCTGTGACAGTGCCGGTGAGCTCGGGCTTCGTAATCGAGGTAAACGGGACATAGCTGCCCCCCAAGGTGAGACTGACGGTATAGCTCGTTCCCTCAATTTGCGCTGTTCCCGACACCGTTCCCCACAAAACGCCGTTGCCCCTGTTCGCATCGATGGTTAAATCAATGATAGGCGCAACGATCACTTTGTAGCGCAGCTGATATTCGTTCAAAAGGAAAAAATTCGCGTCAAAACCAAAATCCCCGCTGATAGCGCTAGTGTCATACACGATCTCGGTACCATTCGCTAAAATGATGCGCAAACGGTCGTCGGGTGTCGGGCTATAAGAAAAAGCGGCCGGATCCGAAACAGACTGCTGTAACGTGCCGATGACATCCACACCCAGGCTATTGAGAAAAAATGCCGCCTCCACCAATAAATTGTTGGTGCTGGTGATGGTGTTATCCAAGAATGCGCCGCCCGTCATGCCCACTTTCAATGCTTGCTCGGTAGAGGACAATCCTGTACTCGACCCGCCGGGCACTTGCCCGCCACCGCCGCCGTCGCCGCCACCACAGCCGAACAAGCTCAGCATCAACATCACGGCAACGCCGCGCTTCGTCAATTCCTTGAGTAAGTCCATTATCTTCATCCCCACTACACTGCTTGCCGATGTACCATCGGGCTGCTATGCGTCCATGTGGCATAAGCAGACTGATAATCACCGGCGTGTGAAGAAAGGTCACGCTTACCTAAGCTTAGTCGGTCTTTCCAATTTTTTAAGGTTTTCTTGCCCAACTATCATATGCAAAAATCATTATTGCAAACCTGATCAATTAGCGTGGTTACCACGGGGCCAAAGTAAACACGCCGAGCTAATGCAACGTACCGGCGAACCACGCCCTCCTCCACCGGCGCAGATTCTTCACTGAACAGCCGTTGGCCAGCGACAACGCCAAAGTAAATGGCCCAGGAAGTGCCCCGGTGCTATGCTGATTGTAGCTGCGTAAGCTGCGCGGCTTTGATCAACGAATAACTTGAAGATAACAAGCAAGGAGGCACATCATGACCGACACACTTAGCACGGTGCGCGTCGCCCTCAAAGCTAGGTCGAACGAAATCTTGGGAAAGACAAACGTAGTGGCCACCGGTGTTGGGTATAAGGTGACTGCGGGCCAGAAAACCGACACCTTGTGCGTGGTATGTTCAGTGGAGAAGAAAATCAACGCGGCGTCCCTCTCCGCCGATGACTTGGTTCCCAAAGATGTGGATGGCATCCCGACAGATGTCATTGAAACGGGGCCAATTCGGGCCTTGCAGGCCCCCACTGAGCGTTATCGCCCCGCACCAGGCGGTGTCAGTCTGGGTCATGTCGATATTACTGCCGGTACGCTTGGCTGCTGGGTGTGCAAAGATGGCCGGCCAATGATTCTGTCCAATAACCACGTCATGGCGAACAGCAATGCGGCCCAGATTGGGGATCCAATTCTACAACCTGGACCTCATGACGGCGGGAGTCTTCCAGATGACCAAATCGCTGTATTGGAAGGTTTCATCCCCATAGAACTCACCGGCTTGCCCAGTGAGTGCAACGTGGCGGGCCGTATTGCGGACGCCCTCAATAGCATTGCGAAGGCAATGGACAGTGACACCCGACTGCAGACCGTTAAGATCCATGCCGGAGATAATCTCGTCGACGCGGCCATTGCTCGGCCCTTGAAAGACGAATTCATTGATATGTCGATTCGTCACATCGGTGAAATAAAAGGCTTGGCGGAGGGTGATATAGGGATGGCAATCAAGAAGAGTGGCCGTACCACGGACTTCACTTCAGGCACCATCGATCAGATCGACGTGACCGTGACCGTGCAATATGGTGAAGGCCGTACGGCGCGATTCACAGACCAGTTAATGGCCGGCCCCATGAGCAAAGGTGGCGACAGCGGTTCGGCGATTTTCTCCGACAACAACGATGAGGAAAAAAACAACCACTTAGTCGGTTTGCTTTTTGCCGGCAGCGATAATAGTACGATTATCAATCGTATCCAGAATGTGTTTTCGGCACTTGGGTTGAGCCTATGCGGTACTTCATAATTGGATTGGTGTTGTTCGCGGTTGTCGCCTGTGGCGAGGAAGCGGCAGAGGGAATTAATGTGCCTAATACGATTAAGGAAGTACGAGCCAAACATGAAGCTCAGTTGCTTGATGTGCCCGGCGTGGTGTCAGTGGGAATTGGCAAGGGGGAAACTGGGGAGCCGGTCATCGTTATTGGCGTGGAACGCGATGATCACGAACTCCTGTCTACTTTACCTGAAGTGCTGGAAGGATACCCGGTAAAGAAACAGGTTGTCGGCACAATACGTGCAAAATAATACCAGAAATTGATGTCATCCCTTTGTCTAGATACGGCAGGGTTGTGCCATTATTTATTGAATGGGTACTGTCGACTTACCGGAAACGGCAGGATTGTAGCAGTAGAAGCTGCACGCGTAACATCATGTCCCTATGATAAAGAATGCCAACCCATATAGGGGTTTCTGGCCCAAACCGCCGAAAATCTGCACTAGCCAGGACGACCATATCGTCAGCGAACCGGGCATACTCGACCACTGTCCACTGCCGATAGTGCGTGACCACCTCTGCCCGCTCCAGCATTTTGTCTACCTCATTGAGATACACATTGCTGAGCAAAGGCAAAATCACTCCACCCTGTGGCACACCCCGTTTACCCGATGCTTTCAGAATCAACTTGAGCAACTGCATAACCTTGTCATCATTGATCCGGTCTGCCACCTTCCTCAATACAATATGATGTCGCACCGTATCAAAGTACGATCGCAAGTCGAGATCGATGACATACGTTTTGCCCGTCAATATCGCTTCCGAGACACGTCGAATCGCATCCTGCGCTGATTTCTTGGGTCGATAGCCAAACGACCCCGGTTGAAAATCCGCATCAAAGATCGGCTCCAGGATGAGCTTCAGCGCACCCTGTACCACCCGGTCGCGGATCGTCGGTATCGATAGCCCTCGCGAGCCTCCCCCATCCTTGGGTATCACCACTTTCCGCAGCCGTAGAGGACGGTATGTCCGCTCGGCCAACTCCTGATGCAGCTGGTCGATAAACGCGTCCAGTCCTCCGGCTTCAATCGCTTCAAACGTCACCCCGTCACTACCCGGAGCACCGCTGTTGGCTTTTGCCAGCCGATAGGCTTCCTGAAGCGTCTCGTGCTTGCACACGTGAACATACAGCCCCCAGAAGCGCCAAGACGGTTCAGCCTTCGCCTTGACGTATAGCCTTCGCCTCAGGTCTTGCAGAATAATGGGTGCCTTTATCATTTCACCCCTGCCTCCCATATCGTCGAAGTCATTATGTGCAGTAAGGCCCCTTCACTCCACGGGCGTTACCCCGCTTCATCACTACTACGGACCTCGCCGCCACCGTCTCGTCTTTCAGCTCACTTCCCGGTGTCGCCGGTTATAGAGCTTACCTTGCTCCGATCCTTTCTGATCGGGACGAGGACGGCTTCTCCAGTTGCTCGGTCTGTCCTTGTCACCGTGCTGCCCCTACTACCCCGCCGGAGCGTGATACCTCAACAGTCAGTCTGCGATATCACGAGCTGCCTTCGCCCCCAGAGAACGGGCTCGGCCTCCGGAGTTATAAATTCTGACGAGGCCACCTATGGGTTCGCTTGCGTTACGGCCCGGTGACTTACTCACCATCCCAAGGATGGCTTTGTCAGTCAGCTTCATCCGCTTCGTTTCCTCCGCGAATGTGACTCAAGTTACGGGGCGCTGACTTCTACCCCGGTGGGACTGACTCCCACTGAACAGACCAGCCTAAGCTGGACACACTCCCTGGCGAATTACGAATCAAGCCGCCATCGGTGTTTGCCATAGGTTCTGGTGAAAATAGCCGCGTTGGTGGAGCGAACGCGTCGTTGACGCGATGCTTTCATGCACCCAACACGCCCAACCACGGAATCGTTGGACGCACCGCGCCCGGTCATGATCCTGGCCAGGTGATACTGACCTTTGCCGATCTGCTGGCCCGTTCGATACCGGTTGCCACGATGGTGGCGTGCGCGAAGACCTTGAAGCCAAACATCGGCCTCGTCCGCGCGTTGACGCGTCGATGATATTGTTCAATGATATTGTTTAGACTCTGATTCGCGCGCACGATCACGCGGTCAGAGTTCCTCATCTGCTTTGAGTTCATCGACCGCCCGATGCGAGGCGGCATAGCCGTCCAAGGTGATCTTCTTCGGCTCGCCGCGATAAACGATGGCGCGCTTAAGAAAGCGCTTGGCGGCGGCGACATCACGCTGCGCGCTGAGGTAGAAGTCGACGGTCGCTCCTTGTTTATCGACTGCGCGGTAGAGATAAACCCACTCGCCTTTGACCTTAATATACGTCTCGTCCAGCCGCCAGAAGCGACCGACAGGCTTGGCATACTTCCGCCAGCGCTGCTCGAACACCCTGGCATACCGCAGAACCCAGCGCATGATCGTGGTATGGGCCATCGACAGGACCCGTCCTGCCATCATATCCACCAGGCCACGATAGCTGGGTTTATGGGTGACGTACCAGCGCACGCACAGGATGATAACGAAGCGATCAAAGTGGCGGCCATTGAAGAGGAAGTCAGCGTTATTCATACCACCCATCTTGCGCAAATTCGTCTTTTTGCACCAGAACCGCCATGATCACGGCTCCGCGCCCTGACCTGCAATCCTGTCCGCGCTTCCTTGCGCAGCCACCTCAAGCACGGAACTGGGTATGTTTGGCTCATTTTGTTCCCGCCCCCACGCGTTCGAAGGCCGCCACCACCGTGTCCAATTGTTTCTGAGTGTGGGCCGCCGAGATTTGCACGCGGATACGGGCCTGTCCCTGCGGCACCACCGGGTAGGAAAAACCGATCACGTAGATCCCCTCCTCCAGCAAGCGCGCGGCCAGCGTCTGGGCGCGAGTCGCATCATAGAGCATGATGGGCACGATGGGATGGACGCTCGCGCGAATCTCGAAACCGGCGCCTTGCATACGCGCGCGAAAATAGCGCGTGTTGTCCCACAACTGCTCGCGTCTTGCCGCGGCGTGCGCCACTAGCTCCAAAGCCTTGAGGCCGCCACCCACCAAGGCCGGTGCGAGCGTATTGGAAAAGAGATAGGGCCGCGAGCGTTGGCGCAGCAACTCCACGATCTCGCGCCGTGCCGCGGTAAAACCGCCGGAGCCGCCACCCAGGGCTTTGCCGAGAGTGGAGGTGTAAATGTCGATCTTATCCATGACGCCGTGGTGCTCGGCGCTGCCGCGGCCACCGGCACCGAGGACGCCGGTGGCGTGCGAGTCGTCGACCATTACCAGTGCCTGATAGCGTTCAGCGAGGACGACGATCTCATCCAGCTTAGCGATGTCGCCGTCCATACTGAACACGCCGTCGGTGGCGATGAGACGCGTACGACAACTTTTCGATTCTTCGAGTTTCGCCTCCAGGTCCGCCATGTCGCCGTGTGCGTAACGCAAACGCATGGCTTTGCACAGCCGGATGCCGTCGATGATGGAAGCATGATTGAGGGCATCGCTGATGACTGCATCCTCGCCGCCCAACAAGGTCTCGAACAAGCCGGTGTTGGCATCGAAGCATGAGGTGTAGAGGATCGCCTCCTCGGTGCCCATGAACGCGGCGATGGCTTGTTCCAATTGCTGATGAATGTCTTGTGTGCCGCAGATGAAGCGCACCGACGCCATTCCGTAGCCATGCGTTTGCAACGCAGTGATGGCGGCGGCGACGATGTCGGGGTGGTTGGCGAGACCGAGATAATTGTTGGCGCAGAAATTGAGCACCTCGCCGCCTTCGCGCGTGGCGATGGTAACGTCTTGCGGTGTGGTGAGCACACGCTCTTGTTTATACAAGCCCTGTCGGCGTATCGAGTCCAATTCTGCTGCGTAGCGTGGTACCTGCCAGGTCATGGACTCACTCCCATTCGAGTATCACTTTGCCGCACAAGCCGCTGTGCAGCACATCAAAGGCGTCACGATAATCCGCTGCCGCATAGCGATGCGTGATCACCGGCGTGATGTCCAAGCCGCTACGCAGCAGTTGCGTCATCTTGTACCAGGTCTCGAACATCTCGCGGCCGTAGACGCCTTTGAGATGCAGGCCCTTGAAAATGACTTGATCCCAATTGAGTGTGGTGGTTGTAGGCAGAAAGCCCAGCAAGGCGACATGGCCGCCGTGATACATATGCTCGATCATAGTCTTGAAAGCACTGGGCTGACCCGACATTTCCAAGCCCACGTCGAAGCCGTTGGACATATTGAGTTCCGCCACGGCGTCATCCAGTGATGCCTCAGCGACGTTCACCGCGCGCGTGACGCCCAGCCGCCGCGCCAATTCGAGACGATACTCGTCGACATCGGTCACCACGACATGGCGCGCGCCGATATGACGGCACACCGCCGCGGCCATTAGGCCGATGGGGCCGGCACCGGTGATGAGCACGTCCTCGCCCACGACATCGAACGACAGCGCGCAGTGCACGGCATTGCCGTAGGGGTCGAGGATGGCGGCGATGTCGGAGGAGATGTCGGCGTGGATAGGCCACAGATTGGCGGCGGGTAGTTTCAGGTATTCGGCAAAAGCGCCGTCACGCCCACCGCCGATGCCTATCGCATGGTGGCATAGATGGCGTTTGCCGGCGCGGCAATTGCGACAGATGCCACAGGTGACATGCCCTTCGCCGGAGACGCGATCACCCACCGCATAACCCGTCACGCCCGGGCCGATCTCGACGATGTGTCCCACGAACTCATGACCGATGATGCGCGGTGGATGGATGTTGCGTTGCGCCCATTCGTCCCAATTGACGATGTGTAGATCTGTGCCGCAAATGCCAGTTTTGCTGACCTTGATCAACACTTCGTTGGTACCCGCGCTCGGCATGGGTACGTCTTCCAGCCAAATACCCGGCTCGGCGCGACGCTTGACTAGGGCTTTCATCGGTCTAGATCCCCGCACTGGGTCCTAAGCCGATTCTAGCCTAATTCTCGCCCTTCGTAAGAAAGCCCCCTTGATGTGCTGTCAGCACTGGGCCAGCTCCACAGAATCAGGACTTCTTCATTTCCTCCATAAAGGCATCGGCCTCTTTGATCGAGACTTCGATATCACGGATCAGCTTACCGACGTTGGATTCGATGGTGCCTAACTCGCCCTGCAATGAGGCGATAGCCTGGGCATTGAGATTGTGTTTGAGAAATAACACCCGATCCCTGAAAGTGGCCAACACCGGTTCGATCTTGGACTCGGCGCGCTGCATGGCGGTGATGAGTTGAAGGTACTGGCTGCGTGTGGCCTCGAGCTTTTGGCCGCTGATGCGGCGCAATTTTTGGTCGGTGTAGAGTTCCAATTCGTCTTCCCATTCTTCGAACAAGGCGTCGGCAACATCTTCGACTTTTTCGATGCGGTCACGGATGGCCTCGGCCTTCTCCTCGCTGCGTTCATACTCGTCATTGAGCTTTTCGTATTTATCCTGTAGATCGCCGCCACGGAAATTGAGCACTTCGGTGAAACGCGCCAAAGCGGATTTGAATTGCTCCTTGCCCTCCTCCTGGGCATTGCGCGCGTCCTCGACGCGATCAACCAAGATATCGCGCTTATGGATGCCGATTTTCTCCATGGCGTTGTAATAGGTGCTGGCGCAACCGACCAAGGCGACCATCATCAGCACTAAGGCGCTGCGTATGAGTAACCCGGCCTGGGTTTGAATGGGAAGTTTGTTCGTTGCGATCATGTATCAACCTGTGAGTAATGAGCTCATTATCAACTAACAGCCAGCCTTATCCGAACAGGCTCTCATAGAAGAATAATCTCATTATTGCACAGCTCTGATAACAGTCCAGCCACAGGTTACAATACTTCACAATTTACGTTACATTCTAGCGTGCCGAAGCCAGACCCAGCTTGCTAAGAGAATCGAATGAACGACTCGCATACATTCCTGTCCGCACGTTATGCGCATGAGTTTCCTTTAGAGGGAAATCTCGTCTATTTGAATCATGCCGCGGTGGCGCCCTGGCCCCGTCGCACCACCGAAGCGGTCAAGCATTTCGCCGAGGAAAACGTCACCCGGGGTGCGCGTCAATATTTGCAATGGACGCAAGTGGAAGCTGCGCTGCGCGAGCAGGCGCGCGCCTTGCTCAATGCGCCCAGCGCCGACGATATCGGCTTATTGAAGAACACCTCGGAAGGACTCTCAGTCATCGCCTATGGGTTGCCATGGCAAGCGGGTGACAATGTGGTGATCAGCGACCAGGAGTTCCCATCCAATCGCATTGTGTGGGAGTCGCTACGTGATATGGGCGTGGAATGCCGCGTCGCGGCATTGAGCGGCGGCGCGGATCCTGAGCAAACCTTGTTCGATTGCGTCGATACGCGCACACGCTTACTGGCCATCAGCTCGGTGCAATACGCCAGTGGTTTACGTATGGACGTGGCGCGCCTCGGTGAGTATTGCCGCCAGCGTGAGGTGCTGTTTTGTATCGACGCCATCCAAAGTCTGGGCGTCTTACCCTTGGATGTACAGGCCCTGCACGCGGATTTCGTGGTCGCCGACGGTCACAAATGGCTGTTGGGCCCCGAGGGCTTGGCGGTGTTTTACTGCCGCGCGGAACGTCGTGATGAGCTGCGCCTCAACCAGTATGGCTGGCACATGGTGGAACACCTGGGCGATTATGATCGCCATGATTGGCAAATCGCCCGCTCGGCGCGGCGCTTCGAATGCGGCAGTCCCAATATGGTAGGCATACACGCCCTGCACGCCAGTTTGTCGTTATTACTGGAAGTCGGCGTGTCAAGAATCGCCGGTGCGGTGTTGGACAATACGGCCTATTTGATCGAACGACTGGCCGCCTTGCCCGATGTGGAACTGCTGTCCCCCGTCGAGCGCGAGCGCCATGCCGGCATCGTCACTTTTCAACGCGCAGGCCTGGACAGTGCCGCCTTGTGGCGCCATTTGATGGATCAGGGGATCATTTGCGCCGCGCGCGGCGGCGGGGTGCGGTTCTCTCCGCATTTCTACACCACGCATGGTCAGATGGATCGTGCCTTGGCGCACCTCAGCGACTGTCGTACCTAGGGCACGGCATGCTTGAACAGGCGGAAGAAATTGGCCGTGGTGACTTCGGCTATGCTTTCCAATGACTCGGCGCGTAGCTCGGCAATGTGCTGCGCGACATGGCGCACATAGGCGGGCTGATTGCTCTTGCCGCGATACGGCACCGGCGTGAGGTAAGGGGCATCGGTTTCCACCAGCAGGCGCTCCAGCGGCACGCGCCGGGCGACGTCACGCAAGGCATCGGCATTGCGGAAAGTGACGATGCCGGAAAAAGAAATGTAGAAGTTCATGGCCAGGGCACGGTCGGCCATCGGCCAATCTTCGGTGAAGCAGTGCATGACGCCGCCAACTTCCGCCGCGCCCTCTTCTTCCATGAGACGCAAGGTGTCGGCCTTGGCGTCGCGGGTGTGGATGATGAGCGGCTTGTCGCAGCGCTTGGCGGCGCGGATGTGACGGCGGAAACGCTCGCGTTGCCACTCCAGCTCACCTTGGCCGTAATGATAATCCAGGCCGGTTTCACCGATGGCGACCACCCGCGCATCATCCGCCAGATCAAGCAACTCTTCCACACTGGGGTCATGTGTTTCTTTTTCGTTGGGATGCACGCCGACCGAGGCGTAGACGTTAGGATAGCGATGCGCCAAGGATTTCACCGCAGCGACGTTACCCATGTCGATGCACACACACAGCAGGTAACAGACGTCCTGCTCCGCCGCCTGGGCCAGCACGACATCCAGATCACCACCCAGCTTGGGCAGATCGAGCCGGTCCAGATGACAATGAGAATCGACTAATGACAGTGACATGACCATAAGCCAGTGGCGCAACCGCCACGTCGCAGGTTCCGATGCTTACATAGTGTGAGTGTGGCGATCCGACTTCAGCGCGCCGGCCAAATAGGTTTCGATCTTGTTACGCACCGACGTACCGCTTTGATCTTCGGCGAATTGCACACCGATGCCGGTGACCCGATTGCCTTGGGCGCCCTTGGGCGTGATCCACACCACTTTACCGGAGAACGGGATCTTTTCCTTTTCATCCATCAGGCTAAGCAGCACAAACACATCGTCGCCGAGCTTGTAGGCCTTCTTGGTGGGAACGAACAAACCGCCGTTCTTGATAAACGGCATGTAGGCTTCGTAAAGCGCGCTTTTCTCATTGATGGAGACTGACAAGATGCCTTGCCGCCCTGGCGCTTTGCCTCCACTGTCCGACATCCCCGTACCTCGCTATCCCTGTGCGGTGCCCGATCGGGCACGCCTCACCACGCCACTTTGCCATGTAATGAACAAATCCTCCAGAAGCAGTTGCGGATTGGCATTACCTTCGCGGGCGCGCATGGCGCTGATGATTCGTTCCAAATAACGGTGCAAGCCCTTAATCTCCATGTTACGGATCCATCCCTGCATACGCGCCATGACATCAACATTGGCCACGTAGGGCGGCTGCTCGCTGTTATGCAAACGGATGAGGTCCGTCGTCCAACTGTACATCCAATATAGCGTATCTCCCAGTTCAACCTTTAGCCATTGGGCCGCCTCATGCACGGGGTCGAGGCGTCTCTCGGCTAAACCGGCCAGGGTTTCGAACAGCGCGGCGCGCTCTGCCAAGCCATCGCCTTGGGCAAGTTCCAGGGCGGCGAGGGGCGCTCCGCCGGCCAGATGCAGCAATAATTCGGGATCATATTTCCCTACATCCTGACTGTTTAACCATGCGCTGGCCTGGCTCTCCGTCGGCGGCGCGAACACGATCCGCTGACAGCGGCTGAGGACGGTCGCCGGCAAACGCGAGGGTCTACTGGTGATCAAGATCAGCAACGAGGCGGCCGGTGGCTCCTCCAGGGTTTTGAGCAAGCTGTTGGCGGCGTTGATGTTCATATTGTCGGCCGGCGCCACCATAACCACTTTATAGCCGCCATAGTGCGCAGTGTGACTGAGATGATGGGCGATATCGCGCACCTGATCGACGACGATAGCGCGGCGCGGCTCGGGAGGCGCGACGCGGCGCCAGTCGGGATGGGTGTCGGCTTGATAAAGCTGGCAGCCGCGACAGGTGCCGCAGGGCGCGCCTTGTTGATTGGGCTGCTGGCATAACAACAACGCCGCCAGGCGCTCCGCAAACTGGGTTTTGCCCAGGCCCCGAACGCCCGTCAACAATAAGGCATGCGGCAAGCGTCCGGCATGAAATTGCCCCAGTGTCGTGCGCCACTGCGGCTCATGCCAAGGCAGTTCCAGGGTCGAGTTCATACGCGCCTCATGAAAACATCCAAGGCCGCTTGCAGGGCGGCTTGCACGGCAGCCAGAGGTTGCGAGGCATCGATGACACGATAGCGCTGCGCATGGCGGCGCGCCAGAGTCAGATAAGTCTCACGCACCTGCTCGAAAAAAGTCTGCGCTTCGCGCTCGAAACGGTCACGCTCGCCGGCACGGGCATGGGCACGTTGCATGCCCGCCGCGACCGGGATATCCAACAACAGCGTCAAATCAGGCCGGAGCGTTCCCTGCACCCAGGTCTCCAGCGCGGCGATGCGCTCCAGGGAGATGCCGCGGCCGCCGCCTTGATAAGCATAGGTCGCATCGGTAAAACGATCACACAATACCCATTTACCCGCAGCGAGCGCAGGGCGTATGACCCGCGCCAGATGCTCGGCGCGCGCGGCAAACATGAGCAGCAGTTCCGTATCGGTGGCCATGCCATCGCGACGATGATCGAGCAGCAGCGTGCGGACCTCTTCGCCCAAGGCCGTGCCGCCCGGTTCGCGCGTGACCACCACGGTGCGGCCGCATTGTTCCAGATAGCCACGCACGAAGTCCAAGTTGGTGGATTTGCCCGCCCCCTCGCCGCCTTCGACGGTAATGAATCGCCCCGGCGTCTCTTCGCTAGCTGTCATTGAGTTGCCGCCGAATTGAGTTGATAACGTCGCACCGCCTGGTTGTGTTGTTCCAGCGTTGCTGAAAACTGGTGACTGCCGTCCCCCCGCGACACGAAATACAGGGCATCGCCCGAGGCCGGATGCAAGGCCGCGCGGAGGGAGTCGACTCCCGGCAGTGCGATGGGGGTGGGCGGCAAGCCCGCGTAGCGATAGGTATTGTAGGGTGAATCATACTGCAAATCGGCGCGGCGCAGGTTGCCGTCGAAGCGCTCGCCCAGCGCGTAGATGACGGTGGGGTCGGTCTGCAGGCGCATACCCACCTGCAAGCGCCGCACGAACACGCCGGCGATGGCGGCGCGCTCCTGGTCCAAGGCGGTTTCTTTTTCGATGATAGACGCCATAATCAGCGCCTCATAGGCACTTTTGTAAGGCACGCTGGTGTCACGATTATCCCATTCCTCGCTCAAGTGCGCCTCCATCGCCTTATAAGCGCGGGCGAGAAAATCCACGTCGCGGGTGCCGCGCGGAAAATGATACGTATCGGCCAAGAACCGCCCCTCGGGATGCTGATCGGCGTAGCCCAGCGCGCTCATGATCTGTTGCGGAGACTGATCGCCGAGCGTATGCACCAAAACCGGATGTTGCTGTATCTGTGCCAGCATTTGCGCGAATGTCCACCCCTCGATCACGGTGAGCGTATGTTGCACGACCGCACCGCTCACGACTTTGTCGAGCAATTCCCGCGGTGTGATCCCGGGCGAAAAATCATATTCCCCGGCCTTGATCTGCTGCGCTTTGCCTTCCCAGCGCGCCAACCACGCCAAGTAATGGGGATGGGGCAAGACGCCGGCTTGCTGTAATTGCCGGGCAAAGCGATTGACGCTGGTGCCCGGCTCGATGAGATGACGATGGCCTTGCTCCCCCACCGGCAAAGGATGGGTGATGAAATGGCGGTAATCCATCGCCAGCCAGCCGCCGACTAAGCTGGCTGCGATGATGAGCAAGCCCAATATTTTAAATGCGATCTGGGTCAGGGTTGATCTAGCCATTGCTGCTATCCGCACTATCCGCCATTTCTTGTCTCTGGACCGCCATCAGCCCGGTGCGCAGCGCCGAGGTCAGAGGACCGACAGCATACGTCATCTGTGCCAAACGGCGTACCGGCCACAGACCCGCGACACTATTGCTTACAAATATTTCATCCGCCAGGCGCAAGCACTCGAGAGAAAGATCGCCTATCTCCACGGCGATACCCTGCTGCACCGCTGACTCTAAAATCAGCCCTCGCATGATACCCGCCACGCCGCACTCGTCCAGTCTCGGTGTGAGCAGGCGTCCCTCGCGCACCAGGAACAGATTACTCATGGTACCGGCGATGACGCGCTCGCGCTGATCCAACATCAGGCCTTCGGCTATCGCGGGATCGTCCCACTCGGCCCGCGCCAGCACTTGCTCGAGGCGATTGAGATGTTTCATCCCAGCCAGCGCCGGGTTGCAGCCCAGGCGCGTGCGACACACCCGCAAGGCGATACCCTCCTCTGCGTAAGCGGCAGGGTAGTCGGGCCAGGGGTAGACCGCAACGATGCGCGTAGGTGCGCTGTGTTGTGCCCGGATCGGCGGTCGATAACCCCTGCCACCTGCGCCGCGCGTGACGATGATCTTCAACACGGCGCGTGCGTGCTCGCGACACAGTGCCCGCGCTTCATCGTACAAAATCGAGGGGTCCGGCATGGCGATTCCCAAACGCGCGCAACCCTCCCGCAAGCGCGTCACATGGCGTTGCCACAGCCGTGGTTGACCATCGAGCACGGCTAGGGTTTCGAACAAGCCGTCGCCGTAATGCAGGCCGCGATCCGCGACCGCCACCTGATCCACGCCGCTTCCGTTGACCAGGACGTCGCGCCTCATGTCTGCTCGCTCAAGGCCAACAACAAGCCATGCGCCTTGGCGCGGGTTTCCGCCAACTCCGCCTCGGCTTGCGAATCGGCCACGATGCCCGCGCCAGCGCGCAGCGTGATATTTACACCGTCGCTCACCATGGTGCGAATCAAGATATTCAGATCCATATCGCCGTTGCGGTTGAGATAGCCCATGCTGCCGGTATAGGCGCCGCGATGAGTCTGTTCCAGCTCGGCGATGATTTCCATGCAACGCACCTTGGGACAGCCGGTGATGGTGCCGCCCGGAAACACCGCGCGTATCACCTGGCCCGGCGTAACTTCGGGACGCAATTGGCCCCGCACATTGGAGACGATGTGATGGACATGGGCGTAGGACTCCAACACCATCAATTCGTCGACGGTCACCGTGCCCGGCACGCACACTCGTCCCAAGTCGTTGCGTTCCAAATCGATGAGCATGACATGCTCGGCACGCTCCTTGGGATGGGCCAGTAATTCGCGCGAATAGTCCACGTCGCGTTGTGTTTCGTCACTGCGCGGCCGCGTCCCGGCGATGGGACGGGTTTCCGCCACCCCGGCGCAAACCCGCACCAAGCGTTCCGGCGACGAACTAATGATGGCCTTGTCGTGGTGACGCACGAGTCCGGCGAAGGGCGCGGGATTATGCCGACACAAGCGCGCATATAAATCGACTGCGGAATGAGGCGCGGCACAGTGCGCCCGCCACGCCCGCGACAGATTGACTTGGAAGACATCGCCCTCGACGATATAACGCTGGACGCGCGGTACGCCATCGAGGTAGCGCTCGGGGGCGTCTTCTTCCACACTCATCACCGGTAGGACAGTGCGGGGCATGTCTGCCGGCGGGGCATGCAGATCCGTAACCATGTGTTCCAATAACACTTGATTTTCCGCCACCAACCACAAGCTGTCATCGGTATGATCACGGATCACCGCGGCAGGAATCCGCGTCGCGAAGGCAGTCGGCAAGCTGGGATCACAGGCCCTGAATTGGAGTCGTGGCTCGATCTGCGTTGCCAATTCATAGCCCAGATACAAGAACCAACCGCCTTGAAACGGGAGCGCCGCATCACCGCGGGCCGGTGTCGTTTCTTGCGCCCACCACGCATCCAAGGCATGAAGGAAATCCGTGGATTCCAACTTGCAATCGCGGCGCGTCAGGGTGTGTAAGCCGTCGAGCTGGAGGGTTTCGCCTGGAAAGGCGAACAGAATGTCGTAACGCGCTTGCGGCGTGCCATGAGCGACGCTCTGCAACAGAAAGGGATAACGTGCCGACTGCGCGGCATGCAGCGCGAGCAGATCGATGTTGCCATCAATACGCCGAATGGTAAGTCCACTCGGCCTGTCACAGTGCGAGTTCAGGGCCGGCGTGGCCATGTAGTGGCTGGATGCGCCCGGGAGCGCATCGCGTGCTTAATCCAGCTTGCGAAACACCAACGAACCATTGGTGCCGCCGAAGCCGAAAGAGTTGGACAATACGACATCGATACGCATCGCGCGTGATTCATTGGGGACACAATCCAAATCACACTCGGGGTCGGGAGTGACCTGATTGATGGTCGGCGGCGCCACTTGATCACGGATCGCCAGCACGCAGAACACCGCCTCGATGCCGCCTGCCGCGCCCAGCAGATGGCCGGTCATGGATTTGGTGGAGCTCATCGCTAGTTTGCGTGCATGATCACCGAATGCGGTCTTCACGGCCTTGGTTTCGGCCACGTCACCAGCCGGCGTGGAGGTGCCGTGAGCGTTGACATAATCAACTTTGTCGACACTCATTTTGGCGTCGCGCAAGGCATTGACCATGCATCGCTTGGCCCCGTCGCCCCCTTCGGAAGGTTGGGTCATGTGATAGGCGTCGGCGCTCATGCCGAAGCCGACCAATTCGCAATAAATCTTGGCGCCACGCCGTTTGGCGTATTCGTATTCTTCCAGCACCACCACGCCGGCACCATCACTGATGACGAAGCCATCACGGTCTTGATCGAAAGGACGGCTGGCGGTGGACGGATCGTCGTTACGCGTGGACAGTGCGCGCGCCGCAGCAAAGCCGCCCAAGCCGCTGGGCGAGGTGGCCATTTCGGCGCCGCCGGCGATCATCACATCCGCATCACCGTATTTGATGATTCGCCCCGCTTCACCGATGCTGTGAGTGCCCGTGGTGCAGGCGGTGACGAAGGCCAGATTGGGGCCCTTCATGCCGTACATGATGGACAAATTGCCCGAGATCATATTGATGATGTTGCTCGGAATAAAGAACGGCGAAATCTTGCGCGGGCCACCATCGAGTATGGATTTGTAGCCTTTTTCGATGCCCGGCAATCCGCCTATCCCCGAGCCGATGGCCACACCGATACGTTCGGCATTCTCTTCCGTGACTTCGAGATCGGCGTCCTTGATCGCTTCCATACCGGCAGCGAGGCCGTAGTGGATGAACGGATCCATGCGCCGCGCATCTTTGGCGGAGATATAGTTGGTGACATCGAAACCCCATACCGAGCCGCCGATGCGCGAGGCATAGTCGGACACATCGAAGTGCTCGAGGTGGCGGATGCCGCTCTTGCCGGCAAGTATGTTGGACCAGGACTCGGGAACGGTCAGGCCTACCGGACCCACCATCCCCAAACCGGTCACCACAACGCGACGTTCAGTACCCACGGTAATGCTAGGCTCCATTCAAAGCTGAAAATCTATCGGATGACAAAAACATTCGAGCACGCACCTAGGCGGTAACGTCCGTCCAACAAAGAGCGCCGCTCACGCGAATTCGCGCCTGGCTACACGGCCCTCTTGCTGGAAATCGGATTAACCCTGGCGGGAGTTGACGTAGTCAATGGCTTGCTGGACGGTGGTGATCTTTTCGGCTTCCTCGTCGGGGATTTCGCACTCGAATTCTTCTTCCAAGGCCATCACCAGTTCGACGGTATCCAGCGAATCAGCGCCCAAGTCGTCAACGAAGGAAGATTCGTTGCTGACTTCTTCCTCTTTGACCCCCAATTGCTCGATAACAATTTTCTTGACGCGCTCTTCAACAGTGCTCATGACTAACAGTTCCTCCGGAAATGAAGCAGGTTTGACTGCGGACGGTATTGTATTGGAAACCCTCCGCCGATGCCATAAAAAAGCTCACTTACCAAGCTCATCTAGAGAGTGTTGGTAAACCATTAAAAACCAGTATTTTTCTCGACTTCACACTCAGCCCATGTACATGCCACCATTGACGTGTAGGGTTTGACCGGTGATATAGCCGGCCTGCGGTGAAGCCAGAAAAGTCACACTCGCGGCGATGTCTTCCACGGCGCCGAGACGTTGCAAGGGAATCTGCTGTGACAAAGCGGCTCTTTGGTCATCACCCAAGGCGCGCGTCATGTCGGTATCGATGAAACCGGGCGCCACAGTATTGACGGTGATGTTGCGCGAGGCCACTTCGCGCGCCAGTGCCCGCGTGAACCCCATGATGCCCGCTTTGGCCGCCGCGTAATTGGTTTGACCCGGATTACCGGTAGCGCCGACGATGGAGGCGATGCTGATGATGCGTCCGCGCCGCGCTTTCATCATGCCGCGTAAACAGGCTTTGGACAGACGATATACGGAAGTCAGGTTGGTATCGAGGATGTCCAGCCACTCCTCGTCTTTCATGCGCATAAGCAGATTGTCGCGTGTGATGCCGGCGTTGTTGACCAATATGGTGGGCACGCCCTGCTCTTTATTAATGCGTTCAATCAGCGCCTCTATCGCGGCAGCGTCGGTCACGTTCAATACCGCACCCATGCCCCGCACATCGTGTTCCTTGAGATAGGTGCTGATCTGCTCCGCGCCCGACGCCGAGGTGGCGGTGCCGACGACGGTTGCGCCCGCTTGGCCCAAGCCGAGTGCGATGGCCCGACCGATCCCACGCGTCGCGCCCGTGACCAGTGCGATATCGTTATCCAATGTCATCGTTCTCTCCTCCCTAGCTCAGCCCAGCGCTTGCACGGCGGCATCCAAACTGGCCGGATCGTACACCGGCCACATGCCCATGTCTTTGGCGATGCGTTTATTGAGCCCCGCAAGCACTTTGCCGGGACCGCATTCGACTAGCGAACTCACGCCGTTCGCAGCGAGAGTTTGCACGATTTCCACCCATCGCACGGGGCTATGCAATTGTTTCACCAATGCAGCGCGGATAGCGTCGGCTTGATCAGAGCTGGTCACATCCACATTGTTGATAACGGGAATGGACGGTGTTTGAATGGCGACATCTTGCAGCGTCTCGGCTAAACGCTGCGCGGCGGGCAACATAAGTTGGCAATGTGATGGCACGCTCACCGGCAACAATACGGCCCGTTTCGCACCAGCCTGTTTGCAGGCCTCCAGCGCCCGTTGCACCGCCTCGACGTTGCCGGCGATCACCACTTGTCCCGGCGAATTGAAATTCACCGCCGACACCACCTGACCTTGCGCGGCGGATGCACACGCGCCGATCACCTGCGCATCGTCCAATCCCAAAATGGCGGCCATGGCACCCTGCCCCGCTGGGACGGCCTCTTGCATGTAGCGGCCCCGTTGGGCCACTAGACGCGCGCCGTCCGCCAACGTCATGGCCTCCGCGCATACCAGGGCGGTGTATTCACCAAGACTGTGGCCGGCTAAATAGTCGGGGCGCGTACCGCGACGTTCCTGCCACACGCGCCACACCGCCACGCCGGCGGCAAGCATCGCAGGCTGGGTCTTGTCGGTCTGATTGAGCGCCTCGGCCGGGCCTTGCTGCACCAACTGCCAGAGGTCGTAGCCCAAAGCCGCGGAGGCTTCGCCAAAGGTGGCCGCGACAACGGGATAAGCGCCGGCCAATTCGGCCAACATGCCCACGGCTTGCGAACCTTGACCGGGAAAAACGAATGCGAGTGACATGAGGCGTTCAATCCTTGGATAAATGATCTAGCTAGTCGGCGGCTCGACCTGGATGCGGTGCCAGTAGCAAACCTAATAGCACATCTGGCAGCGAATCTAGTACCGGATCAAGGCCGAGCCCCAAGTGAAACCAGCGCCGAAGGCCTCCAACAACAGCACGTCGCCGCGTTGGATGCGCCCGTCTCGTACTGCGACATCCAGCGCCAGAGGGATGGAGGCCGCCGAGGTGTTGCCATGTTCGCCCACGGTGACGACGACGCGTTCCATAGGCAGGCTCAGCTTGTTGGCGGCGGCGGCGATGATGCGGTAATTGGCTTGATGCGGCACTAGCCAGTCCACGTCGGAACGTTGCATGCCGTTGGCGCCCAAAGTCTCGTCGACTAAGGAGCCCAGGGTTTTCACCGCGACCTTGAATACTTCACGCCCTTGCATTTGTATGAATGCATGCTGGGTACGCACTTCATCGTAGCCGCGAGAAATGCCGCAGGGCACGGTCAGCAAAGATTCGTAGCGTCCGTCGGCATGCAAGTGCGTTGAATAAACGCCCGGTTCGTCGGAGGCGCCTAGCACCACGGCGCCGGCGCCGTCGCCGAACAACACGCAAGTACCGCGATCAGTCCAGTCGATGATACGTGACAGCGTTTCAGCGCCCACGATCAAGGCATGCCGGGAGGCGCCGGTGCGCACGAATTTTTCGGCGATACCCAGTGCATAGACGAAGCCGGTGCATACCGCCTGGACGTCGAAGGCCGGGCAGCCTTGGATGCCTAAACGCTGCTGCAGCAAACAGGCGGTGCCGGGGAACACCTGATCGGGCGTGGTGGTGGCAACGATGATGAGGTCTATGTCGGTGACGCTGATGCCCGCCGCAGTGATGGCCTTGCGCGCAGCGTGCTCGGCCAAATCACAAGTGGTTTCCTCGGGCGCGGCGATATGGCGCTCATGGATGCCGGTGCGCTCGCGTATCCAAGCATCGGTGGTGTCGACCATTTTTTCCAGCTCGGCATTGGTGAGCACTGTGTCCGGCAAATAGCCGCCCGTGCCGAGTATGTTCGAGTATTTCAAACCGCTCGCCTCTCTACTAACAGCGACTCCAATTGTCGGCTGATACGCTGAGGTACATTATTACGCACTTCCATAACCGCTTCATTGATGGCGTTGGCAAAGGCCATTTTGTCGGCACCGCCGTGACTCTTGATTACGATGCCTTGTAGCCCCAGCAGGCTCGCGCCATTATATTTGCGCGGGTCGATCTTAGCTTTAAACGCATTCAGCACTGGCAAGGCCATGGCACCCACTAGTTTGGTGACCAAGTTGCGCTTGAATTCATTGGTAAGATAATGGCGGATCATTCTTGCCACGCCCTCGCTGGTCTTGAGCGCGACATTGCCCACGAAACCGTCGCACACCACCACATCCACCTTGCCGGCGTAAATGTCGTCGCCTTCCACGAAACCGACATAATTAAGGTCGCTCTCCTCGAGCATACGCGCGGCTTCCTTGACCCGGTCATTACCCTTGATTTCCTCGGCGCCGATGTTGAGCAGGCCGACGGTGGGGGCTTCGATATTGTCCACCGCGCTGGTCAAAGCCGCCCCCATCACCGCGAACTGATACAAGGTGTCGGCATACACATCCACGTTGGCGCCCAAATCCAACACATGAGTATGTCCCTTGATGGTGGGTAGGGCGGCGCAAATGGCTGGGCGGTCGATGCCCGGCAGGGTTTTCAGTACGAAACGGGCGGTCGCCATCAACGCGCCGGTGTTACCAGCGCTGATGCACGCGTGGGCGCGGCCCTGCTTAACCAGATCGATTGCCACGCGCATGGAGGAGTCCTTCTTGCCACGTAGCGCCGACGAGGGCAGCTCGTCCATGGCCACGACTTGGGAAGCGGGTTGGATTTCCAACCGTTCGCCCGCGCGCGCGCGATGCGCGCTCAGCTCCACCGTCAGCAGCTCCGGGTCACCGACCAGGATAAGCTTAAGATCCTTCTGTGCGGACAGCGCGGTGAGCGCGGCGGGCACGACCACACGCGGACCGTGGTCGCCCCCCATGCCGTCCAGGGCAATGGTAAGGCTCAATCCTTACTCCTTATTCATCGCCTTTACTGGCCAGCACTTTGCGGCCGCGGTAGTAACCGTCGGTGCTGATGTGATGGCGTCTGTGCGTTTCGCCCGAGCTGGGCTCGATGGACAAGCTGGACGGCTTGAGCGCATCATGGGCGCGACGCATGCCGCGCTTGGATGGGGTCTTGCGATTTTTTTGTACGGCCATGGTACAAACGCTCCTGTTGTTGCCTATAAAACACCCCCGGCAGCGCCGGGGGTCGCATTCAATCTCGTTTCAACTGTTCCAATACCGCGAACGGATTGGGCCGTTCGTCGTCGGTCACGGGCTCTTGCTGGTCTGTTTGCGCCGCGTGACAGCCTCCTAGCTCATGGCACGCCACCACCGGCAGGGCGAGTATCAACTCATCCTCTACCAATTCGGTCAATGACACGGGATCCTCTCCCACTAACAATGGGTCGTAATGTCCAGACAGCCGCTCGGCCTCCGCCTCGGATCCGACCACGCCGAGGCTCACCGACACTCGCACCGGCAATGTCATGGGCGCCAGACAGCGCTGACAGATCAACACCACGGCGGCCTTGATAGTCCCCTGCACATTACGGGTACCGTCGAGATCCACACCGAAATTCAACGCGACTTCCGCCTCCCCCGCTGCC
Source organism: uncultured Chromatiaceae bacterium (assembly GCA_945787555.1). GTDB lineage: Bacteria > Pseudomonadota > Gammaproteobacteria > DRLM01 > DRLM01 > CALZJG01. Next base: position 24,861 of record CALZJG010000107.1, read on the forward strand.
TCGTGCAATAAGGTGGCAAGACGGCGCATTTTGGCGATAGCAATCCGCCCTTCCAGGATGCGACCAGCCTCCGCGTAACGGAGCGGATCGAGGGTCTCGGGTAGGCGCGCCAACATAAGCCGGCAATCATATAATCAACCCGGCCCGCTGTCAAAGAAGAAATACATCAAAAGTTCAGATATTCCAGTACATTGCACATTTTTTCGCTTGACTTCCCCTAACCTTTTCCGTAGAAACAGCTGCTGATTGTTGCCGACGGCAAGGGAATCCGTCCGCGTCCGCGCGGGCGTCCTGCAAGGTCACGGGAGCCTAACCGGTGTCACCGGGAGGCTCTCAACACAGTGATTGGAAGGTCGCTTGATTAAGAAAATTCTCATCGCCAATCGGGGTGAAATCGCCGTGCGCATCGTCCGGGCCTGCGCGGAAATGGGCATCACCTCGGTGGCGATTTACACCGACGCTGATCGCCACGGCCTGCATGTCAAAAAGGCGGACGAATCCTACAACATCGGTCCCGATTCGGTGGCCGGCTATCTCAACGCTCATCGTATCGTTAATCTCGCCGCGGCCACTGGCTGTGACGCCCTGCATCCCGGCTACGGCTTTCTCTCCGAAAATCCCTTGCTGGCCGACATTTGCGCACGACGCGGCATCCAATTCATCGGCCCGCCTGCGGATGTCATCCGGCGCATGGGCGACAAGGTCGAGGCGCGCCGCACCATGCAAGAAGCCGGCATTCCGGTTACTCCCGGTAGCGACGGCAGTTTGGCCAATGTCGAGGAAGCGGTCAGCTGCGCCAGCGAAATCGGCTATCCGGTGATGTTAAAGGCGACGTCGGGCGGCGGCGGGCGCGGCATACGCCGCTGCGAAAACGAGAAGGATCTGCGCCGTAATTTCGACCGCGTGGTTTCCGAGGCGACCAAAGCTTTCGGCAGCGCCGAAGTATTCGTGGAAAAATGTATCGTCAATCCGCGCCATATCGAAGTACAAATACTCGCCGACCATCACGGTCGTGTGGTGCACTTATTCGAGCGTGATTGCTCCATTCAGCGCCGCCATCAAAAGCTGGTCGAAATCGCCCCCTCGCCGCAACTCAACGAGGAACAACGCAAGATGCTAGGCAAGCTGGCGGTGCGCGCCGCCAAAGCCACGCGTTATCGCAACGCCGGCACGGTGGAATTTCTCATGGATCAGGACGACAGCTTCTACTTCATGGAAATGAACACGCGCCTGCAAGTCGAACACTGCGTGACCGAGCAGATTACCGGCATCGATATCGTGCGCGAACAGATTCGTATCGCCGCCGGCTTGAAAATGCAATACACCCAGCGCGACATCAAACGACGCGGTTATGCCATGGAATTTCGCATCAACGCCGAGGATCCGCGCAATGATTTTCTGCCCAGCTTCGGACGCATCACGCGCTACTTCGCCCCCGGTGGCATCGGCGTGCGCACCGATGCCGCGATCTACACCGGATACGAACTGCCGCCTCACTACGATTCCCTGTGCGCCAAACTCACGGTATGGGCGCTGACTTGGGACGAGCTATTGGAACGCGGCATCCGCGCGCTCAACGATATCGGGGTATATGGTGTGAAAACTACTATCCCCTATCATCTTGAAATCTTAAAGTCGGCACAATTCCAAGCCGGTCACTTCGATACCAGTTTCGTGGAAATGCATCCCGAACTGGTCGAATACTCGGTGCGTCGTCCGCCGCGCGAACTGGCCGCAGTTATCAGCGCCGCCGTCGCCGCTCACATGGGCATGTGACCAACAGCTAGCACAACCACGGGTAAGCTTCATGACCAAGGTCAACATCACGGAAACGATACTGCGCGACGCCCACCAGTCTTTGATCGCCACGCGCATGCGCACCGAGGACATGCTGCCGGTTTGCGACAAACTGGACCAAGCCGGATTCTGGTCGCTGGAAATGTGGGGCGGCGCCACCTTCGACAGTTGCCTGCGTTTCTTAAAGGAAGATCCGTGGGAGCGCTTGCGTAGTTTGCGCGCCGCCTTGCCCAATACGCGCTTGCAAATGTTGTTACGCGGCCAAAATTTGCTCGGCTACCGCCATTACTCCGATGACGTGGTGCGGGCCTTCGTCGAGCGAGCCGCCGCCAACGGCATCGATGTATTTCGCATATTCGATGCGCTCAACGATACGCGCAATCTGCGCGTGGCCATCGACGCCGTGAAAGCGGCCGGCAAACACGCCCAAGGCACGCTGTGTTACACCACCAGCCCCGTGCACAGCATCGCCAAGTTCGTGGCGATGGCGGTGGAGCTGGAAAAAATGCGTTGCGACAGCATCGCCATCAAGGACATGGCCGGTCTGCTCACGCCCTATGTCACGGCCGATTTAGTCAAGGCGTTGAAAAATGCGATCACACTGCCGGTACATCTGCACTCCCACGCCACCGCGGGACTGGCCGACCTGTGCCAACTCAAGGCGGTGGAAAACGGTTGTCGCCACATCGACACCGCCCTCTCCCCCTTCTCGGGCGGCACCAGTCACCCGCCCACGGAAAGCATGGTGGCGGCGTTCATGGCCACGGAGTATGACACCGGGCTCGATCTCGAACTGCTACAAGATATCGGCATGTACTTTTATCAAGTGCGCAAGAAATATCTTCGCTACGAGAGCGAATTCACCGGCGTTGACACCCGTGTGCAAGTCAACCAGATCCCCGGCGGCATGATCTCCAATCTCGCCAATCAACTGCGTGAGCAGGGCGCGCTGGATAAAATGAACGAGGTACTCCTTGAAGTGCCGCGGGTGCGCGAGGACTTAGGCTATCCGCCCTTGGTGACGCCGACTTCGCAAATCGTCGGCACCCAAGCGGTGCTCAACGTACTCACCGGTGCGCGCTACAAAAGCATCACTAACGAAGTGAAGTATTACCTGCAGGGCCGTTACGGCCAACCGCCCGGCAAGGTTAATCAGATCGTGCGCCAACAGGCGATAGGCAATGAGGAAGTGATCGATTGCCGCCCGGCCGACTTATTGAAAGATGAGATGCACGCCCTCAAGGACGAGATCGGTGAGTTGGCTAAGAGTGAAGAAGACGTGCTCAGCTACGCCATGTTCCCGGAGGTCGCGCGCGCATTCCTTGAGCAACGCACCACCGGCAACTTGACGCCCGAGCCGTTGGAAGACATTGATGGTGCCACGACCGCCGCCGCGCCTGAGGCGGTGCCGGTGGAATTCAACGTCACCATGCATGGCGAGTCTTATCACATCAAAGTGACTGGCAGTGGCCACAAGGCGCAGAACCGGCGGCCGTTCTACGTGTCGGTCGATGGCCAACCCGAAGAAATTATGGTCGAGACGCTAGAAGAGTTGGACGTCGGCGGCGAGACCAAGGTCAAGGGCAGCAAACGCCCCAAGGCGCACGCGCCCGGACATGTCACCACCTCCATGCCCGGCACCATCGTCGATGTCTTGGTGCAAGTCGGCGACCAGGTGAACGAGGGCGATCCGGTGCTGATCACCGAGGCTATGAAGATGGAAACCGAAATCCACGCCGCCATCGCCGGCACAGTGAAGGTCGTGCACGTCGCCAAGGGTGACAGTGTCAATCCCGACGAGGCGTTGATCGAGATCGAATAATGCCCGCGTTGGTACTCGCCTCCACCTCGCCCTATCGGCGCGAACTCCTGGAACGTCTAGGCTTGGCATTCTCTACCGCCGCGCCGCAAGTGGATGAAACGCCGCGCGCGGGGGAAAGTCCGCGTGACTTGGTCATGCGTTTGGCCGCGGCCAAGGCGCGCGCCGTGGCCGCGCATTATCCTGATGCGCTGATCATCGGCTCGGATCAAGTTGCCTTGTTGAAGAACAAGATCCTGGGCAAACCCGGCGATCATGCCGGCGCCGTGGAACAGCTCAGCGCCGCGTCCGGTCAGCGTGTGGAATTTCTCACTGGGCTATGTCTACTGCATGCGGCAAGCGGTCGCGCGCAAGCCGATGTCATACCCTACGCCGTACACTTCCGCCCGCTGACCCCAGCTCAAATCGAGCGCTACTTGAACCGCGAACAACCCTTTCAATGTGCCGGTTCGTTCAAGTCGGAAGGCTTGGGTATCACCCTGTTCGAGCGCCTGGAGGGCGATGATCCCAGCGCCCTTATCGGCCTGCCCTTGATACGCCTGGTCTCGATGTTGCGCATCGAAGGTCTCGAGCTGCCGTGAATAGGGCTCATGCAGCGAGGAGCCCCAACCGCCGGGACGAGGGCGTGGTCACCACCCGTCCAGCCTCCAGGCCGGCTTGCCCACTAGCGCCCTCACCCGGCCCCCTACGGGCCACGCCTGCACCCCGTCTCGCTACGTTTTCCCGCCTGCGGGAAAGGGCGCGCCTAACTTGGGAATGGCTGTGACTTGCCGCATTAATGATGACCGGCTCGGCGGTGATCAGCGTAACGCGTCGCGGTTGAGACCCACTGCGTTGGTCACGGTCTCGGCCATGACCACGCCAAGACGGTCGGCGAAGCGCTCGAACGGGGTGGGCCGATGTGTGAAATCGACCAGCTTCTCGGCGCCCACCACTTCCCGCGCCACATAACTGCTGCTGCCTAACGCATCGACCAGCCCTAATTCGATGGCTTGTTCGCCGGTCCAATACAAACCGTTGAACAACTCGTGATCCTCACCCTTCAAGCGATCGCCGCGCCCTTGTTTGACGACGCTGATGAATTGTTGATGGATGTTGCCGAGCAAGGTTTGGATATGTTGTACCTCTTCTTGCTTGAGCGGCGAGAAGGGATCGAGCATGGCCTTGTCGTCCCCGGCGGCGAGTTGGCGGCGCTCGATGCCGAGCTTTTGCATTGCCTCCACGAAACCGAAGGTAGACAAGCCGCTCAAACGCACGCCGATGGAACCGACAATGCTAGCCTTATCCACGAAGATCTTGTCCGCCGCTGCGGCGATGTAATAGCCGCCCGAAGCACAGATGTCCGTGACCACGGCGTATAAAGGCGTATCGGGATATTCACCGCGTAGGCGGCGTATTTCATCATTGATGTAACCGGCCTGTACAGGGCTGCCGCCGGGACTGTTGATGCGGATGATGACCGCCTTGGTCCCCTTGCTTTTGAAGGCGTCGCGCAACGCCGTGACGATATTGTCGGCATTGGCTTCGGTGTTGTCGGCGATGATGCCCTGCAATTCCACCAGGGCAGTATGCTTGCCACCATCGCCCAGACCGTCCTCGGGCAGCAGGTTACCGCGATACATGAATAGAATAATGAATAGATAAATGAAAATCAGAAACTTGAAGAAAATGCTCCAGCGCCGCGCGCGGCGCTGTTCCGATAAGGAGGCAAAAGCCAATTTGGAGACGACTTCGCGCTCCCAGGCGCCGGTGGCGGCGACGGACGCCGCGGTGGCTTTAGGCTGGGGTTCGGAGGCGCCGGCCTGCGGGTGGCTAGCGCCGACCTGCGGCTCATGCAGTGGCCCTTCCCATGACTGACGCGAATTATCCGGGGGCGTTTTGTCGTTGTCGCTCATGAGCGTGATAATCCTTCCAAGTTAATCCCTGACTGTTGGTAAATAGCGGTCGCTAGTCAAGTTCTCTGCAGCTGCCCGAACCATGCCGACAGTTCGAGCATGTCATCGACACAAGCCAGCGGTTGATGTGCCAGCAAACGCGCCTGGTCATGTACGCCATAACCAACGCCTAGGGCCGCCACGCCGGCATTCTTAGCCATCAGCATATCGTACTCCGAATCGCCGACCATCAGCGCCTCGTGCGGCGCTACGCCCACTTGTTCCATGACATCCAGCAGCATTTGCGGATGCGGCTTGGAAAAGCTCTCGTCGGCACAGCGGGTGGCGTGAAACAAATGCCGGCAGTCGTGCTCGTCCAGCACCCGATCCAGCCCCCGGCGGCTCTTGCCGGTGGCGACGGCGAGAAAATACCCCTCAGCATTCAATCGCCGCAGCAACGCCAAGGCGCCGCTGAACAACGGTGTGGCGGTAGGATTGGCCACCAAAAAGTGATGGCGATAACGCTCAGCAAACTGCTGATGCGTAGTCACGTCTTGGTCGGGATACAAGGCCGCGATCGCCTCCATCAAGCCGAGGCCGATCACATTGCGCAAGGTATCATCGCTCAACGCCGGCAAGTCCAGGTCAGCGCCCGCCCCACGCAAGCAGCCGACGATGCGTGCCACCGAGTCCATTAGCGTGCCATCCCATTCAAAAACAATCAGTTGAAAGCGATTAGTCATTCTGTTTCTCAATATCGAGACGCAATTCCTCGACGATTTTTTGCAGATCATCATCTAACGGCGCCGACACCCTGAGACGCTCACCGCTGGCGGGCAAGCGCAAGCTGAGCGATTCGGCATGTAGGAATAATCGCGTCAACCCTCGCTCCCGCATGGCTCTATTGAACGCGGCCTCGCCATATTTTTCGTCGCCGGCGATGGGGTGCCCGGCATGCGCGGCGTGCACCCGTATTTGATGGGTGCGACCGGTGAGCGGCGCCGCTTCGATCAGCGTCGCGCCGCGCAAACGCGCGCGTAGGCGGAACTCGGTGGTCGATGCCTTGCCATCATCGCTGACCCGCACCATGCGTTCGCCGGAGCTCAAGGTATTCTTACGCAACGACGCCGACACCGAGCGCCGCCGCTCCGGCCATGTCCCTTGCACCAGAGCCAGATAACGCTTGTCCACGCCCTCACTGCGCAGCATTTCATGTACGGCGCGCAAGGTGCTGCGGCGCTTGGCCACCATCAAGCAACCGGAAGTGTCCCGATCGAGGCGGTGCACCAGCTCCAGAAAGGGCGCCTCCGGCCTTGCTGCGCGCAGCGCTTCGATGACGCCATAGTTGACGCCGCTGCCACCATGCACGGCTAGGCCGGCCGGCTTGTTGAGAACCAACAAGTGCTTGTCTTCGTAGATAACTGATTCTTCTATTCGTTCGACCACTCTTTTGCCAGGCTCGGCACGCTCCTTGGGACTGGGGAGGCGCAGCGGCGGAACCCGTATGACATCACCCGCCGCCAAACGATAGGTGGGCTTGGCGCGTCCCTTGTTGACGCGGACTTCGCCCTTGCGCAGCACGCGATAAATGAGGGTGCGCGGCACGCCTTTCAGGTAGGTCAACAGAAAATTATCGATGCGCTGGCCGGCTTGCTCGGTAGTGATTTCCAGCCATTGCACCGGGTTCCGGGGTTGAGTGGGAACATCATTCATTTTTTTAGAGATAACAATTGACTACTGTTTACGCAAGGTGTGTAACGCTGATATATTAAGTCAGCGTCATTCCCGCTCGATTAGCGGGAATGGGAGCCCCGTAGGCTAACGGCGCTCCGCACGATTGGTGCGATGATCCGCTTCATCCGCCCTCTCCGCCGCCCGGTAGCAGATCGCCGCACTCTTGCGGGCGACTGTAGACCCGGCGATGCATGGAGCAGGTGTGGTACTCGGAGACTATGAGGTGGCGGGAGTATAAACCATGGCGCCTGCGCCGATAAGAATATTGAAGCGGGGAATTGTACCACCGTGATACGCAAACAGCCGACGGCATGCTCAACGGGCCGTAGCGTTTAAGTCCATGTGACATCCACACGGACAGGGTTGAAAGGTTTTATGGGTTAGGCATCGCTCAACCCGAGACGAGAGCGATGAACAATTTGGCGTCCGTGCGGTGTGGGCCAACTAGGCCGACTGCGCGGGATGAAATGGCCTGCTGGGCTACGTAGAAGAAGATGTGCGCACTGCGCGCGGGGATGACCGAGCTTGCCGATACATCGGCGCAGCTAATTTAAGCGGCCCCCGCCCTGGCGTGACAATACGATATTCCAGCAGCCGCCATCCCACAGGGTGCTTGGCATCGCAATAGGCGATGCGGGGACCAGCCCTGTGTTGTGCCGTCTGCCGGCAGGGGCGCCAGCGAGAATAGTTACATGAAGAGGATGCTGATTAACGCCACGCAGGCTGAAGAGCTGCGCGTGGCGCTGGTGGATGGACAACACTTATACGATCTAGATATCGAGACCCCTTCCCGGGAACAGAAAAAAGCCAATATTTACAAAGGAAAAATTACCCGCATCGAACCCAGCCTGGAAGCAGCGTTCGTCGATTTCGGCGCTGAACGCCACGGTTTTTTGCCTTTAAAGGACATCTCCTCCAGTTATTTCAAGGTGCCGGTGAGCGACCTCAATGGTCGCGTGCACATCAAGGACGTCCTGGATGAAGGCCAGGAAATCGTCGTACAGATAGACAAGGAAGAGCGCGGCACCAAGGGCGCGGCCCTGACCACGTTCATCAGTATGGCCGGTCGCTACCTGGTGTTAATGCCCAACAATCCCCGCGCCGGCGGCGTGTCGCGTCGCATCGAGGGCGAGGATCGCAGCGAACTGCGTGAAGCCATGAGCGCCCTCAATGTCCCGGAGGGCATGGGCATGATCATCCGCACCGCCGGTGTGGGCCGTTCCGTGGAAGAATTGCAGTGGGACTTGGATTACTTGCTGCGCTTATGGGAAGCGATCGAGACCGCCGGCAAGGAGCGCTCGGCGCCTTTCCTCATTTATCAGGAAAGCAACGTCATCATCCGCGCCATTCGTGATTATCTGCGCCAAGACATTGGGGAAATCCTCATCGATGACGCGGAGGTGCATCAGCAAGCGCGCGATTTCGTCCAGCAGGTCATGCCGACCTACCTGAGCCGCATCAAGCACTACAGCGACCACACCCCCCTCTTCAGCCGCTATCAGATCGAAAGCCAGATCGAAGCCGCCTTCCGCCATGAGGTGCGCCTGCCTTCCGGCGGCGCCATTGTCATCGACCACACCGAAGCACTGGTATCCATCGACGTCAACTCTGCGCGCGCCACCCGCGGTGGCGACATCGAGGAAACGGCGCTCAACACCAACCTGGAAGCGGCCGATGAAATCGCCCGCCAATTGCGCATCCGCGACCTGGGTGGCTTGGTGGTCATCGACTTCATCGACATGACCCCGGCGCGCAATCAGCGTGAGGTGGAAAACCGCCTCAAGGACGCGCTCAAGCAAGACCGCGCCCGGGTACAGATCGGGCGCATCTCGCGTTTCGGCCTGCTGGAAATGTCCCGCCAGCGCCTGCGTCCCTCGCTGGGTGAGTACAGCCAAATCGTCTGCCCACGTTGCCAAGGCCAAGGCCGTATTCGCAGTGTGGAATCCTTGGCGCTTTCCATCCTGCGTCTGATCGAAGAAGAGACCATGAAAGAGAGTTCGGCGCGTTTGATCGCCCAATTGCCGGTGGAAGTCGCCACTTTCTTGCTCAACGAAAAGCGCGACGTGGTGCGCTCCATCGAACAGCGGCAAAACGTCGCGATCGTGCTGGTCCCCAACCCCAACCTGCACACACCGCAGTACGAGGTCAAACGCCTACGTCGCGACGAACTGGAGGATACCTCCCAGCTCGCCAGCTACGAACTGCCCGAGGCGCCCGCAACCAGTGAAGATGCCTGGATGACTGCCGAAAGGCCGCAAGTGGAGACGCCGGCGGTCAAGACCATCGTGCCCGCCACCCCAGCCCCGCCACCGCGCGCAGAGAGCCGCCCATCCGGCGGAGACGGCGGTTTTATTAAACGCTTGTGGGACACCCTGTTCGGTATCAAGGAAGAGACACCCAGCACTACGCCGTCTGTACCCGCCAAGCCTACTGCGCCACCACCCAAGGAGCGCACGGACGAGCAGCGCGGCACGCGAGGCCGTGGCCGAGGCGGCGACAGTCGTCGTCGCGGCGGACAACAACAACAGCGGCGCAGCACGGGAGCCTCCGACGAGCGACGGCCTCAGCGCGGCAGCGGCGCGTCCAAGTCCAGGACATCCAAACCAGCGCCGGCTCCCGCCGCCGAAAACGCACCGCCCGCGGAGCAGCCGCCTGCCGCCTTGATCTCTCAAGAACAACCCACCACTCCCGCCGCCCCGACTTCCGGACCTGCCGGTGAATCGGCAACGGCAGCTGGCACGCGCCCAGAGGGCAGCCGTGGCTCGGGGCGCCGCCGTGGTCGGCGCGGCGGACGCGGCCGCCGCCGTGAAGGGGGCGGTGACAATGCCGGTCGGAATACCGCAGATCGCGAGCAAGCTGGCAACACTGAGCAGGCCCAAGCTCCGGCCGAAGGTCCAGTCCAAGCTCCGGCCCAGGCTCCGCCCTCACAGCAACGCGATGACACCGCCGCGCCGCCGCGTAATCGCAGCGACAACAGCACGCCGCGCACGGACGTCAGTATCGTAAAGGACGAGCAGGTATCTAGACAGCCAACGGCGCCCGCCACTCCGACGCCCCCCAGCCAAGGTAACACCGCCCGTGAAGTGGCCCCGAGCAGCGCCGCCGACAAGGCGCCAGCGGAATCTAAATCGGACTAGATCGGGTATTGACCTAAGTGGGAATGACACCGGGGCCGGCATGGCCCCGGTGTGTTGTTCGATGCGCTGGATTGTTAGAAATGCTCACTGCGCAAATGCCGTATCAGCCCTTCAGAGGCGGCCTCCACCAAATCGAGCACGCGGTCGAAACCGCTATTCGTGCCGTAATAGGGATCGGGAACATCTGTCACCTTTAACTCCGGCGCGAAGTCGAGGAATAAGCGCACTTTATGGCCATGCTCGGCGGGCGCCAACGCAAGCAGATCGCTGAGGTTGTCCTGATCCATCGCCAGGACGTAATCAAAAAGCTCGAAATCCTCAACTTCCACTCTACGCGCCCGTTGCGGGCTTAGATCGACGCCCCGTCGCAGGGCCGCGGCCTGGGCACGCGGATCAGGGGCTTTACCGATGTGATATGCATGGGTGCCCGCTGAATCGATCTCCACCTGCTCGGCCAAGCCGGTTTGCTCCAAAAAGCGCTCGAACACCGCGTAAGCCGTGGGCGATCGACAGATATTACCCATGCAAACGAACAACACTCGTACCATACTGCAACTCCTGTTTTCCCGCCTCGCCGGCGGCAACTACTCCACAAATACCACGGTCTTGGAAGATTTCGGAATATAACATTGCCACTCAGGCACAGCTCGATATACTTATTGACCATGACGACGCTAGATCATCACATCAACGTACAGCAACTCCGCGACTTGATCGGCGCACGCGTGCGTCATCAAGGCTCACACTGGGAAATCATCGAAATCCTGGAGGACGGGCCGGCGCTGGTATTGCAGGACGTCGACATGCACACCGTCATCCAAGCCGACCAACACGGCGAAGCACATCGCCGCGTCCCCTCCACCATCGCCATACCCATCTTTACGCGTGAACGAACGGAATTAAACCCCGTGCTGCTGAACCTGGATCTCATTACTTAAGCCGGATAAGTCATCCCCGCACGCGTAACAGGGCCTCCACCCGCGCCACGTCCTGCTCGGTATCCACACCAGCGACGGATGTCGCCAGCGCCGGCGCCACGTGAATACGATGTCCGTGCCACAAGGCGCGCAGTTGTTCCAAGGATTCCGTTCGCTCGATCACACACGGTGCCCAGGTGAGGTACTCATGCAGGAACGCACAACGGTAGGCGTACAAGCCAATGTGACGAAAATACTCGGCCCCGGGCCCCGGCGTCTTACCTCCTGCCGCATAATGATCGCGGTCCCAAGGTATCGGAGCGCGGCTGAAGTAGAGGGCATAGCCCTTGGCGTCGAACACCACTTTCACGACATTGGGATCGAATACCGCGGCGCTGTCGTGGAGAGGTTCGCACAAGGTGGCGATGCTGGCCGCGCGATGGGCGGCCAGGTTATCCGCCACTTGCCGTATCGCCGCGGGATCGATCAAGGGTTCGTCGCCTTGCACGTTGACGATGATCTCCTCAGGCGCATAACCGCGAGTTTCCGCCACTTCCGCTAGCCGATCGGTACCCGAGCGGTGCTGGGGTGAGGTCATGCACACCTCGGCGCCGAACCCCTGCGCCGCGTCCCGCACCCGCTCGTCGTCGGTGGCGATGATCACCTGGGCCGCACCCGCTTCGAGCGCGCGTGCATGGACATGTTGAATCATCGGCTTACCCGCCAGTATACGCAGCGGCTTTCCGGGCAGGCGCGTAGAACCGTAGCGAGCCGGAATGACGACCCGAAAACTCACGCCACTTCCTCACCGGGAGCCAGTTCCCGCGCCTCCTCTTCCAGCATCACCGGAATGTCATCCCGGATCGGATAGGCCAAGCGATCGGCCTTGCACACCAGTTCGTGTTCCGCCTTGCGGTACACCAACGGCCCCTTGCACAAAGGGCACACCAATATGTCCAGTAACTTTCTATCCATGTCTTCCCTCGCGAGGAGTGAGTATCGCGCACGATAAAGTGTGACATTTTACCCCAACAACGAATGGATGCGCAGGGCAACTCGATCGGCGGGCAGGCAGATGATTCCAGCCTGGTGCGGATAGCCCCAGGATTGACCGGTCACCGTCGATTGCATACGGCTAACTGAATCCCCCGTCCCCGGTGGGAGACGGCATGAAGGGGCAGGAATGCCTCGCCCCGTCAGCCGGTGTCTCTCGCGCTCGTTGCTTGCTGTTCGATGCCTACAGACCATGAAGCCTGGCGGCGATTGCGCTTAACTCGGCGCCAGCGCTCTCGAGCTTACCGCGCAAAAGGGTACAACGCATTGAGCGTCAAAAGTAACAATTGCCCGGTCACCATCGGCCAAAAAAGCAGTTTGGGTATGAGGTTGTCACGGTATTGGATCAAAGAGACCCCATTTATCACCGGCAACCGAATTCCCCAGCTGAACAAAACCGAGTTAACGGTGACCACCAGCAGCGCGAGGTAAGTGACGAAGTAAAAATTCTCAAGATAAATGATTTCTTTTGCTGCCAAGGTGCTGCGCAGATCGATATGGGACAGGAGAACGACGAAAAACAATGCCGAACTCGATGCCAGCACCCCCGAGGTGTTAAAGCCCAGCAAGGTATTACGGTCTTGATCCCTTGAGCTGGTCACCAGGATGGCGAATAACATGAGCAAGACCACCACCATGGGGGCAAGCTGGGAGACGAAAGGATCGAAGAAGTCTCTCTTTAGCCCGATATTGAAATAGAGCTCCGGAAACCGATTCTGGCCGACATAGTTTTCGATGCCGAAATTAGTATTGTAACTATTGTGATGGTAATTAAAAAAGCTCTGCCATAACGTCCATCCCGATATCACGAAGTCCTTCTCCATGCCCGGCAGCCAATCCGGGTTGAGTTGATCGTAGGCGGCCAGATCAGGAACTAACACGACGTTGCGGTCGAAATCCTGATGCCACAAGCGTATCCATACCGACTGCCGATCCAGTGGGTAATGCCCGTAATCGAAATTCTGGCGCAAAGTGACCCGAAAATACCAACCGATGAGTTCGGTAGCCTGCTCCTTGCGCCGATAGGCTTCTTCGATCTCTAAGGCCTCGGCTTCCGGCATCACTATGCCCCGTGATAAATCTTTATGGTAGCCATCATGATAGTGCTGCCATACATAACCCGTTAATACTACGTTATTTGCTGATGAGAACTCGATGGACTGGACGAAAATTCCGGTAGGAATATACAAAGGAGGATCTTGGCGATTCAGCAGGCTCTCGCGCGTATAGGAGCGCTTAAAACCATCAAGATCCGAATGACTCACGACCGGCGTGATATGTTGCCCGGCGTCGTGATCTTCATGTAGAGAAATGTACCAAAGCGCGGCGATGCCGCTGGTCATTATGGCAGAGGCGACGAACACCGAGTACCAATAACGGTATAAATTTTGTTTTCCGAAGACAGTGGAATACAGGACGACGAACAACAACACAAACAGGCTCCATGATAGGAGCAGATGTATCACTTGGCGTTGCGACCATGCATCACCCGGCAATAGGCTGTGCTGTTTGAACACCGTCAACACCGACCAATCGGTTCCCGGGACTGGTTCAAAATATATCCAGGAAGCCTTATTGGTGATGTCACTGATATAGGCCGCATCGCCCGGGGATTGAGACAGAATGGCATCAACGGTGTTCTTCATGGCAGGACTTTCAAAACCCGGCAAGTCCGTGAGGCGGGTCCCGGCAAGCACCTCTTCATCTATCGGGTAATCAATGAGACGCCCAGTAGTATCAACGATAAAACTATAGCCATCATTACCCAGATCAGTCAGGTCTATCCTTTTCTGTAAAGCCGCCAAGGCATGGTTGACGAACACCAACCCTATCGGCCGTCCATCACGTATTACTGGCGCCAGATACTCCACTAACCAAGTCTGGCTAATTTCGCCATGGTAGAGTTCATTCCAATGGGGTTGTTCACTCAACGCGTCGGCATACCAGCGATATTGCGTCTCTGTGTAATCGTAGTGATCAGCGACATCGAGGCGCTGAATGCTACGGTGTTGACGAATCAGATAGGGGGCATAAAGGCGTAGATCGGAATCAAAGGCGTAGGGCTCGAAGGCGACCCCTGCGCCAAACACACGCGGATGGGCCAGAAGTATCCTTTTTAGTTCACGCTCGACATCGCCGGCGGTGAATGCCGTCTTGCCGAGTTCTTCAGCCAATGTCGTTGCCGCCAGCGGCAGCGGCGCCAGGGCTTGTTCAATATCAACTACGAGCTCACGCGTTTCCGCCAAGGCATGCTGCGAGGATTCAAAGCGCTCTGTGGTTATATGCTGATAATAGTCATAGCTTGCAAAAACGGCCCAAAGCAATGAGATGAGGGTAACGAGCGCAAAGACCGCGAATTTCCATTTCTGTGACGGCATCACAATTAGTCCCTTGTATTTTTATTAGCCAGTGCGCGCTGGATTAGATTCTAGGCCTATGGTAGAAAAGGCAGATTAAGGATACAACATCGGAGTTAAACCAAGGATGGGTAAATCTAGGATAACGAGCATTATCGCTTTGGTCCTGGTGTTGTTCTCCCCGGTCCATGCCGAGCAATCCTCTATCATGCTTGGCACCACCACGGCGCTCACAGGGCCGGCCAAAGACTTAGGACTAGCCATGGTCAAAGGCATGCGGGCGCATTTCAACGAAGTGAATCTTGCGGGAGGTCTCTACGGGCGAAATATAGAATTGATCGCTTTAGATGACGGTTATCACCCCGCTAGTTCTCGCGTCCAGATGCAGAAATTGATCGACGAGTATGGTGTCTTGGCGGTGGTCGGCAATGTCGGCACGCCCACCGCCAAGGTCACCGTTCCACTTGCCAACGCCAATAATGTGCCTCTCATCGGCGCCTTTACCGGTGCGGGACTGCTACGCCAACAACCGCCCGATCGATACATCGTCAATTACAGGGCCAGTTACGAAGAGGAAACAGCAGCCATTATCAATGCAATTCTGGAGCAAGGCATTCATGCCGAACAAATTGCCTTCTTCACCCAGCACGATAGCTATGGAGACGCGGGTTATCAGGGCGCTATAAAAGCATTGAGAGAAAATGGCTATGCCGAGGGCGAAAGATTGACGCATGCGCGCTATCCAAGAAACACCCTCGACATCGAAGAGGCGCTGGTCGAGATCATCACCGCCAAAAACACCCCCCGCGCCGTGATTATAGTCGGCACCTACGGCCCCGCCGCCCGATTCATACGTCAGGCGAACATGGTGCTGCCGGATACACTGTTCTTTAATATCTCATTCGTTGGTGCCGACGCGCTGGCACGAGAATTGAAGGGTTGTTGTGACAATGTCTACATCAGCCAGGTCGTGCCCCCCTTGGATAATGAGTTATCCGCCACCGTGGCATATCGCCGCTCTCTCACACTGAAAGATAGCAATGGCACTGAGGACTACGTCTCTTTTGAAGGCTATCTAGTGGCGCGCATCGTCACGGCGGCGATACGCCAGGCTGGCCCGGATGTCAATCGAGATTCATTCATCGATGCCATCGAAACCTTTCACGAGTTGGACATAGGCATCGGGGAGAAAATTAAGTTCGGCAAGGACGATCACCAAGGCAGCCACCATGTTTGGTTGACACGCATACACGGCAAACGAGTGGTTGCCGCCGATTGGCAGACGCTCAATTGAAGATACTCTATTTCAAGTCACGCTGGTCCTATCACATCTAGCGTCAGCTCGACACTGGTGGTGCGGTTGATGATTGGGGCCGAAACACCGCTCGCGTTAACCCCCCCTGTGTCTCAGCAGGCCCTTAGGCAGAAACTTTCACCATGCATGCGCAGACCCTTTCGGCACGGGCCAGTACTTGTCCACCTGGCCTGCACTCAGGAAAAATCGCGGTAGAAACCCGATCTTGTCCCTGGCAGATCATTTCACTCCGCTGCACTGGTGTCAGTATTACACGCATTCCCAGGATATGCGCGTACCGAGAACGCATGACCTGTGTTTTCACTTTCATTAGCTCAGCAATCTTTTCATGTATGGCATTCATATCGGCATCATCTTACGCCGTGAGCCTATTGACTTCCTTTTGCACCAAGTCTTCACGCCCCTTCAAGATCACTAAATCACGATCCAGCATTAAATGCATCTTATCCACATGAGTTTTCTGCTCGTCACTCAGCGTCTTTGCCCAATGCTATGTGAAATGATGCGACGACTTATGTGACTTGTTCTTGTGAGCTTCAGTCATCTTGTCTTGGCTGGCATGGGGGCCGTCGGAACCATGATGAGCAGCTGACTTCTCGGCCTCCGCGGTAACCGTGGTTGAAGTGAAGAATGCGATGGCCATGGTGAAGAATAAAAGGCTACGAATCATGTTTATTGGAAACTCCTCCATATAGACATAGGGTCTTTCAATCGCACAAACACTGATTCATATTGCTTCAACCCCCCTGCCGCTCTACTTTGTTCACGGCCCTGCTCACTGTCTCGAAATATGCCCCAGAGTGAGGGGCGATCGGCTTCATGGTGTAAGCACCCCTCGAAAAGGCGCACGCCACACCTTCATTAGGATCATCAAACCTTGCGCTGAATTGGTTTTGAGACATCGCTTTAAGCCGGTGTTGTGCGCGAAGCCTTCCTCGAATCTACGCTGTTGTTCTAGTTCATATACACGAATCCCTCTTAACGTTGGGCACTTATCGCGACGTCGATACAGGTCTATAACATTTCGTGCAGAATTAGAAAAGCCAGCACAAGCTTTTCTCGAGACTCACATCATGCATTGGCATTACTTGACCATGCTCCCCCTACTAATGCCATTTACATTTATAACCTCTGTTGGCAACGCCGCTATTGAGAGGTGCAAGGACTCATTTGCCAAGAAATATTTCCTCTTATGGTTGCCACATTGGAGGCGAAGTCTCGCCCACCGCATATATCCGCGGTCTTGGCTCGGAAGGTTGCATCCAGTGCTAACGTTGATTTGTAAACCATCACTCTTTTTTCACCGCCCCATCGCTCTGATGCGGGTTTGAATATCGCTGGAACCTAATCGAGGAATACACGCCCTTTCATTTTCTCATCACCAAGGGGATGCACCGGCATGCAGATAGCTCCCTTCTGGAAGCGCGGCACGCTCGCCGAGCGGTTGCGCGACCTGTTTGACGAAAGTATTTTTACGCCCGCACGAACACCGCCTGGTGCAGATAAGTATCAGACGTCACTTGATCCAATAGAAAAGAGGCGAGTTCCACGCGGGCAATTTTGCTCATCAACCCCATCTTCAAATCGGTGCCCGCCCTAACCTGGCCGGTACGGGCCCCTTGGGTGAGGCGCGAGGGCTTCACAATGGTCCAATCGAGGTGACTCGCCACTATCAATTGCTCCTGTTCCAGGCGGTCGGCCATCATGGCGCTGTATTTCTTGTGCACGCTACGGGCCATCCAAGTCAATGGCCAACTCCAGTTATCTTCATGGTTTCCGATCATGGCACCGGTCTGACAGATAATCCTCGTCACCTTTCGGCGCTGCATGCTCTCTATCATGGCGCGCGTGGCCGCAGCGCAAAAGGTATCAGTATAGGGAGGGCGGGCACCGATTACGCTGATCACGGCATCGCTACCGGCAATCACATCATCGACGGCATAGGCCTCGTCAAACCCGCCTACAACGTAGTTCAGGTGAGCATGCTGCTGACGAATGCTGGAACCCTTCCGGACCAATGCATTAACCCGCCAACCACGCACCAATGCTTGCGAAATCAAGCTGCGACCTGTAGCACCACTGCCGCCAAAGAGCGCAATTGTCTGAATTGCATTCACGGTTTAGCCGCTCCCGAGGACGAACTCGGTTGATTCTTAGCATGACGAGCCAAATCAGCCAGGCGAAGGCGGCACATCGTTTTAGAAAACATGAGAGAACTGCGTCCCAATACCCTTGGCATTATAGGACGGGTTCTCGGGACCGACGCCTTCCCCATTAGAAACATGCAGCCATCGATAACTAATTCCTATGGTGGATGACTTTCCAACTGCGTATGCAAGCACAGGTCCGATCCGCCACATAAAATTGTAGCGTGATCCGCCAGCGGGGAAATCTCTATCGTAATAGGCGAAGGCCCCGGCCGCATCCAAGGCGCCAGACAAGCTCTCAAGCTCAAAGAGGTCGAACTTCGCCAAAACAGTTGGGCCAAAGCCCGTAGCGGAGCTTTCATAGGTAACCTGCTGCAGAGTCCCTGCTGGCAGACTGCCGATGAGTTGCGTGATCTCTCCTGTCACTCGCGTCGCAGTTAACCCTGCATATAGCGTCATACGCATGGGCTCAAATGTTGCCATGGGGAATAATAAATCGAAATTGCGTGTCCTTAACTGGCGATCCTCTTCAGTAGGCTTGAGGTATTCCAGTCCAATGATGAGCGGCGTCCTATTACGAAAGTTCGTTGATGACCCCATTCTCTCCTGTGCGTACAGCGGCGAGACTGCGGTGGACATAGTCAGTAGAATAATGCTGACCCCAACCAGAAGGCTTTTCTTGTCAGTCATCATGGCCCCTCCAGTCCACCGGTGTTTTATCGTTCTGCACTCGCAATATAACCATGCAAGCGCTCTAGCCAGCCGTCCACGCCCTGTGCATCGAGAAAGAAATCGAATCCGCCTAGGCTGCGCTGCAGGTTCATCAGGTCGATGAGAAATTCGAAGACGGCGTTGGTGGCGGACTCTTCGGCCACCAAAGCGGCGTTCTGCGCGTCCAGCAGGTCCAGGATGGAAATAGCGCCGCGGGAATACGCGTCAGTCACTAAATCCAAGTTCTTATTCGCGGCAGTCGCGGCGTCTTTGGAAAGTTGAATAGACGGGTATGAAGCCCCTATGCGGTACAGCGTTGCCCTGACGCGCTGTTCGACCCGGTCCCGGATGGCATCCCGTTGAGTGAGTTGTTGATTCAACGCCAGCCGGCTTCCGGAGAGTCGTGCACGTCGGGCGCCGCCCTCGAACAGCGGTAGTGATACATTGACACCCACAGACCAATCGGTATCGTCCTCGCCGGCCAGGCCAGCCACGCGGTTTTCATCCATGACATGGGTAATCCCACCCTGTAGCGATACCGTCGGCGACCAATAGGCGCGCCGGCGGCTTTCGAGTTGCCGTTTGGTGGCGGCAAGCAGGGCTTCCAGGCCTGTCAGCTCGGGCGAGGCTGCCAGCGCGTCTTTCACCATGAAGTCACCCATGAGTTCGAAGGCGCGGTCATTGATTACATACTCGAACAGCTCCTTGCGGCTGACCACGAGGCGGGGATCCTCCAGAGTGGCGGGTTCGGCAATGAAAGCCTCCTTGAGTTGCCGGTGCAACAGGCGGTTGACGGCGTCGCGGGCTTGTTGAAGTTGCGCCTGAGCGTCAAGCAACTCCTGGCGGGAGGTAGCCAGTTCGCTCTCCCAGCGGTAGACCTCGGCAGGATTGGCGACGCCTATCCGCTGCCGGACGCGGGCCAGCTCCAGGTTGGCGCGGCTAAGATTCATATCTTCCCGGCGGATGTGGACGAAGGTTTGCGCCTTCAGCACGTTGAGATAGGCCGTGGTGGCCTCAAGGATGATGTCCAGCTCCAGTTGGCGCTTCAGAGCCTGGCGGTTCTCTTGTAGATAGCGCTGGATCTCCACATTGGCGCGGACTTGATCGGAGTAAAGCAACTGGCTCAGCGTGATCGCCGCAGTGGTGGACTGTTCTGCAGCTACCCCGCTGATCACCGCCGTACTGCCGCCGTTAAGCTGGGCATAACCGACTGAGGCATCGAGCTGAGGCAACAACCTGGCGCGGGCCTCAGCAACCTCCATCTGACCCGCTTCAAGTCCTAGGGCGGCCGCCCTCAGCTCCAAATTGGCGGCGACCGCCTCCAGTGCCACGGCTCCCAGGGAGAGCGGCCGTCCTTGCGGCTCCGGCTCCTCATGTAACAACATGGCCTCGTTCAGAATGTCGAAGCGGGGTGAAATGCCCAACGCCCGCGCGGTGGCCATATTGATGGTCAAACGCCGCTTGCCTTGAAAGCTGACTGGTTGTTTTTCCGCCGCCTCACCATGAATGACGGCGTGCATGTTCAAGGCGTTGCGGCGCGCCAGCCGCCGCCAATCGGTGGCCGGGGCCTCCGCCATCAGCAGGCCCTGCTCCACCAGCCGGGAATCGAGCAAACTGTAACTGGGCAGCCTTCTCTCAATCAGGGCGGCGATCAGGCGATCCAAGGCCGCCGGGCCGAGGCGCGCCAGGTCGGTGACCACCACTGCATCGACATCGTCCGGCAGCCTGTCTGCCAGATCCTCGTTGCGGGCGCGCTGCTGAATGAATAACAACTCAACACCGCCTGCCGCAGTGACTTCCCGGGCGCGACGAATCAGCCCCGGCTGAGCCGCGTAGTTGGCTTCGTCAACCAGCACAGCGACTTTATTGAAATCGGCCACACTTTTAAAGACCTGCAGGTCGCGGATAAAGTCGGCCTCGCCGCTCAGGTAGTTAAGATGGCGCACGCCGCTGGTGTTGTTTTTCCTGGGCAGGCCCTGCAAGTCTGCATCCATCACAAACGGTGCAAAGGTCGGCTTCCGCAACGGCCCGCTAAGCGCGGCGACGGCGCTGGAGACGTAGCCCAGCGCCAACACCATGTCCACCTCAGGATCCTCCTGCAGTTGTTTCAGCGCCGTGGCGATACGCTCGGCCGACCAGGCGCCATCGAGCTGTGTTGCTGCAGGGAAGCGGACGTCAATATCGGCTTGAGTCAGGACCAGGAGTTCGTTTTTGAATAACTCCGGTGACCAGCTGATGTGCTCAATAGGCCCGTCGGTGACGATGCCGATGGTTATGACCTTTGCGGCCTGGGCGACCGGCATCAGCA
This sequence comes from uncultured Chromatiaceae bacterium, assembly GCA_945787555.1. Lineage (GTDB taxonomy): Bacteria > Pseudomonadota > Gammaproteobacteria > DRLM01 > DRLM01 > CALZJG01. The sequence goes on from CALZJG010000107.1 coordinate 46,030, forward strand.
ACGAAAGTATTATAAGCGTGATGCCGAACAGCTTATGTCTTCTCATTGCCCTATTCCCTATTGCATCCATAGTATTCAGCCCTGTATTAGCGTAACGGTCTTGCGAAAGCGCAACAGGGCCGCCAAGAAAAAAAGTCCGCCGATAGCGGCGATGGCGGCGAACTGCGGCCACACCACCCCTAGTCCTGCATCACGAAATAGAATGGCCTGAGCCAGACTGACAAAATGCGTGGATGGCACCAGCTGCATAATAGTCTGTAGTTCCACCGGCATACTCTCCAGCGGGGTGTTGCCACCGGACAATAGCAACATGACCACATACACAATCATGGTGAGCAGCCCGAACTGGGGCATAGAGCGGGCCAACGTCGCCAGATAGATACCCAGTGAAGTCACCGAAAATAGATAAATCACCGTCCCGCCAAGATAGAGCAGGATAGAGCCGCTGATGGGCACCGCCAGGGCTCCTTGCACGACGATAAAGAGCGAGAGACTTGCGGCGATGACAACCACCAATCCGTTGGCCCAGACCTTGGCGAGCATGATCTCTAGCGGTCGCAACGGCATCACCAGCAGATGTTCGATAGTGCCGTGCTCACGCTCGCGGATCAGAGCGGCGCCGGTGAGCAGCATGGCCATCAGAGTGATGTTGTTGGTGAGTGCCATGGCGCCCTGAAACCAGGTCGCCTCCATATTGGGATTGAAGCGCGCGCGGGTAACGATGTTCACAGCGGGGGCCGGGAGGCGGCTTGGTAAAAACGCGCTCAGTTCTTGGGCAAAAATGCGCTGGATATAGCCGGCGCCGGTGCCCGCCAGGCCCATGGCGGTGGCATCGACATTGAGTTGGATCACCGTGGGTCGTCCGGCCAGGAGGTCTGCCTGAAACCCCGGCGGGATATCGATGACAAAGGCATAACGCGCCGCTTCCATGGCGGCATCTATCTCGTCTATCTGCAATACCACCGGAGCCTGGAAATGCGGCTGCAACAGAGCGTCGCCGATGCGTCGGGAGAGTTGAGAGCGGTCTTCATCCACAATACCCACTGCGGCGTTGACCACGCCGGTGGTGGCGTTCTGGGCCTCCTCGAAGACGGCGAAGGTGAACATATACACGATTAGGAACAGCATCACCGGGTCAAAGCGCAGGCTGAACAGCTCTTTGATCCCCAGTTGCAAGATATTGGAGAGGCTTCGTCTCACGGTCAGCGCTCCTGTGTCTTCAACAGGCTCAGCGCCAATAGCAAGTAGACCAAGATCAACAGCGCCAACACCCAGAAGTTAAACATCAGCGCCTCGAAACCCAGGGCCTTGGTAAAGGTACCCAAGCTGATCTGCTGAAAATAACTGCTAGGAAAGATCTTGGCGAATACCTGGGCGCCGGGCGTGAGGGAAGCCACCGGGGCGAAAAAGCCCGAAAAATTGACCGCGGGCACGGTGGTGATAATGGCTGTGCCGAATATCGCTGCGATCTGGGTCTTCATGAAGGAGGACATCAACAGGCCCAGGCCGGTGGTGGCGATGACATAAAGCAGTCCCCCCACCAGCAAGGCAAGCACGCTGCCTTTGATCGGTACCTTAAACAGGAAAACCGCTAACAATACCAGGCTAGTGAAGTTAAGCAGGGCGATCAACACATAGGGCGCCTGCTTACCCAGCAGGAATTCCAGACCGCTCACCGGGGTGGCGTAAAGATTGGTAATGGAACCCATCTCTTTTTCGCGCACCACCCCAGCGGCGGTCATCATGGCCGGAATCCAGATCAGCATCATCATAATGGTGCCAGGGACAATGGCATAGATACTCTTGAAGTCCTGGTTGTAACGAAAGCGGGTTTCGATGCTGAGTGGTGCCCGTTGCTGGGCAATGTCGAACTCACCGCGCCTGCGCTGTTCCAGGTAAAACTGGTGCACACCGAGGATGTAACCACGAGTCGATTCGGCGCGAAACGGGAGCGTGCCGTCCAGCCAGATGCCCACTTCCGGATGGCGGCCACGCTTCAGATCTTTGCCGAAGCCCGGCGGTATTTCGATGACGAAAGTTACTTCGCCTTTACGCAACTGGTTTTCCACATCGTCGTAGTCACGCAACGGTGGGCGTTGTGCGAAGTAGCGAGAACCGGAAAAGTTCTCCAGATAGCTGCGGCTTTCCGGGGTTTGGTCGTAGTCGAGTACAGCGTAAGAGATATCTTCCAGATCAAAGGTGATGCCGTAGCCGAAGGCAATCATCAAAATTATAGGGCCGAGCAGCGCGAAGGCGATGCGAATCGGATCGCGCACGATTTCCAGACTCTCGCGGCGAGCATAAGCCCAGGCGCGGGCAGGGTCGATGGGCCAGCGTTTTGACCTTGTGTGCGGCGATGTTGCTTGATTTCGGTGATCAGGCTGGACTTGCGCTGGCTCGCTGGCGGCGGCCTCCTCCAGGTAGGTGATAAAGGTCTCCTCCAGGTTTTCAGTTCCGCGCTCGCGAATCAATGCCGCCGGACTGCCCTGGGCCAGCACCCGACCGGCGTGCATGAACGAGATGCGGTCACAGCGTTCGGCTTCGTTCATGAAATGGGTGGAGATGAAGATGGTAACGCCGTCTTGTCGTGACAGCTGTATCAGCAGCGCCCAGAACTGATCCCGCGCCACCGGGTCCACCCCTGAGGTGGGCTCGTCGAGGATCAACATCTCCGGGCCATGGATCACCGCGACGGCCAAAGAGAGCCTTTGGCGCACACCCAGGGGCAGCTTTTCCGCTAGCTCAAATCTCGCCTCACCCAGGCCAAAGCGTTCGATCATCTCCTCTATCCGTGCTGCAATCTTTGCCTTAGGTAATTGGAAGATGCGTGCATGTAACATCAGGTTTTGCTGTACCGTCAGTTCACTGTAGAGCGAGAAGGCCTGGGACATATATCCGACCCGCTTTCTCAGGTCGATGTCCCGGGCATCGGCGGGATGGCCAAACAGTCGCGCCTCGCCCCTCGAACTCGGCAGCAATCCAGTGAGCATCTTCATGGTCGTGGTCTTGCCGCAACCGTTGGAACCCAGAAAACCGAAGATCTCGCCGCCTTCGATAGTGAAACTCACCTGGTCAACAGCAATGAAGTTGCCAAAACGGCGGGTAAGACCGCTGGCCTCGATCGCCGGCGACCCATGCTTAACTTGGCGTGGCGGTATGGTTAATGTTTGGTAGCCACGACGTTTGTGCTCGGGTAAGAGCTGGATGAAGGCCATTTCCAGGCTAGTGGTGCGGGTGCGGGCCTTCAACTCCGCTGGGCTGCCGCTGGCCAGAATCCGGCCCGCCTCCATCGCCACCAACCAGTCGAAACGCTCAGCCTCGTCCATATAGGCCGTTGCCACAATCACACTCATCCCTTCGCGACGGCAGCGAACTCGTTCGATGAGTTCCCAGAACTGTCGCCGCGACAAGGGATCGACACCGGTGGTGGGTTCATCCAGTATCAGCAGTTGCGGATCGTGAATCAGTGCACAACACAAGCCCAATTTCTGTTTCATGCCCCCGGAAAGCTTTCCCGCCGCACGATCGGCAAAGGGCGTCAGTCCGGTGCTGTCGAGCAGTTCCTTGATGCGCCTTAGCCGCTCTTCACGAGGATGGCCAAACAGGCGGCCGAAGAAATCGATATTCTCGGATACCGACAACGTCATGTAGAGGTTGTGACCCAGCCCCTGGGGCATGTAGGCGATACGGGGGCAAATGGCGCGACGGGACAGCGGGCTACGCATATCGCGACCGAGCACCTGCACGGTGCCCGTTTGGATTTTGCGCACACCGGCTATCAGCGCCAGCAAGCTAGACTTGCCCACACCATCGGGGCCGATCAGGCCCGTCATGCCGCCGGCGGGAATCTCGAGGTTGATACCGTCCATCGCTACAAGTTTTTTGTAGCGATGGGTAAGATCAGTGAGCCTCGCTACAGGCGTCACAGTTCAAGTCCTGTATCGCTTTAACAAGCGGATCATTGTGGACGCTCCGTCGAGCGCAACGACGCCGGCCATGCGGCGTCTGCACCAAGGCGAATGTACGCCACACCGGGGATGCCGGTCTTGGCCAAGGCGACATGTTGCTTAAGAAACTCGGCGTCGAGCTGGACTTTGAGGCGGAACATCAGTTTCTCGCGCTCGGTGCGGGTTTCCACCTCTTTGGGTGTGAACTGGGCCCTGGGTGCGACGAAGGTGACCTTGGCGGGAATGGCGACCTCTTCTATCCCGTCGAGTACAACGCGGGCTTCGGCACCCACTGCCACCCGGGCCGCCTGCTGGGTCGGCAGAAAGAGAGTCATATAGATATCTGTGGGATCAAGTACGGTAAGCACCTTACCTCCGGCAGGCAAGACTTCACCGGCTTCGGCTAAGCGGTACAGGACCCTGCCTTTGATGGGCGCCCTGAGTACGCTGTCATCCAGCTGGGTTTGAATCAGCTCTGTGTTGGCAATAGCGGCTTCAATGGCCGCTTCGGCGTTGGAAAGCTGGGCCCTCGCCGCCGCCAGCGTTGCCTTAGAAGTCTCCACGGCAGTTTCATCACGCTGCAGCTGCTCCAGGGAGATACTGTCGTTTACGTAGAGCCCTTTCGCACGCTCCAGGTCTTTCTTGGCGAGAGAGAGTTCGCTCTTGCGCTGGGCAATCACTGCTGTGGCGAAGAACTTTTCCTGTTCAGTGCTACGAACCTCGGCTTGGGCTCGACGCAACTGCGCCGCCAGCTCTTGGGTATCGAACCTCGCCAACTCCTGATCGATCTCGACCTTGTCGCCCTCTCTGACAAATACTTGCTCAAGCCGGCCGCCGTATTTTGTGGTGATATCTACCTCAATCGCTTCGGTGCGCCCGTTCCCCAACGCGAAGTCTTCCGGGAGTTCCGGCTGGCGCATAAGAATCACGAGATATGCGATAACCACCACGGTGATACCGGCCACAACGATCAGGATGGTTCTCGATCTCGCTGAATGACTATGCACCGTTGTTCCTCCCTGATTGATAGGATGGACCGCGACTAGCGGCGTTACCCTAAACACTTATTCATGTTCATGGCGACTAAGCTGCCTCCTATGTCATACCTCCCACGGTGATGAATGCAGCCGATAATGCCAATACAAACGGACACATCTTAAATGGCAGGAACTTGACCTTATACCCTGTGAAAAAGGCCACTATAGCCAATGATAGAAGAGCGCAAGCCGATACACCATAAACAAGCTTCGAAATAGGGTTAGACATATCCGCGTAGGTCACCAGCGCGACCAGCGCTCCAATGAATATCAAGGCAACTCCCTCAACAATCCACTCCATGGTAATGATGTTGCGATTATCGTCACTGATGCCACCAAACCCTGCGACGACATTCTTCGTCGGAATGAGATGGGCGATACCCCAGATAGCGGATAGCGCCGCACCGATATAGATAATTATCTTTGACATTGTCATGTCGAATCCAAGACCTTCGTTAGCTCAAGAAAATGATTCTCGCTCATCCAGTCTCTTCTTGTCGTAGTCGCTGCGAGCAGTTCTTCAGTAAACATGTTGGGAAGTTTTGTAGTCGATGATCCATAGACATCCTCCAATCATTATAAGGTGTTATGAATAGTGAAAATCAGCAGCAGTTAAAGTGGATTCGACGCCACAAAGAATCAGGTGATACTGATTAGCAGGCGGACAATGTAACGTCTCACACCCAACCTCGCGCAAGTGGTGGCGACGTTTTCTAGAGCATGGTGTTAATGAATACGCTAGAGAACAACGAGAATAACGGGGTCACCCACTCATGCACTTGCAAAGACACGAGCATCAAGCATTAGGCCATGTGACAGTATTCGCCAGCAAACCGGTGGCGCCAATCCGCGCCCGAGACAGCTGCCATATGCTGTTTGCCCAACCCGCCGGAACCTGCCTGGGACTAACTGAATTACCGAGCAAAAGCGTCGACATTTCTTGCATCTCTTTCTCGTTCAGGTAGGTATGCCGAGACAAGTGTCTGATATTAATATATTTAACATTATGGCATGGGTATTGCCTGTTATCGTGCTACGCCATGTAGGGCACATGCGGCAGGTCTGACTGAGACTGCTGGCCAGACGGTCCCGCCGCCGACACAGGACTCTATGTTAATCAACAACACAATACGAACGCGCCACCAGCATTATCCGCCGACGGCGGCGAAACGGGCCGCACTGCTGATACCACCCGAAGCGACGGAGCGGGTGGTGGAAGGTGAGTTGTTGCGCGAGCGCCCCAGTGGCGATCAGGAGTGGTTCAGTCAGGCGTCCCGGCGCGTAACCATAGAGGCGGCCGCCTCCCCTGCCGCGTGCCAGGCCATCCATGCCTATTTGGATCATGCCGGTGATGACGAGGAATATGCCGGCTTCTCGGCGCGCTTTGTGGACTATTACGTCTAAGTATCATTTTTCGAACAGGGCAAAGGGCCACGCAGGTCTAAGCCCTTAGTCACTGTATTCATCTCTCAAACAGCGCGAGATACTTCCCGTAGCCCGCCTGTTCTAACTCTTCCATGGGAATGAAGCGTAACGCCGCCGAGTTAATGCAGTACCGCAGGCCGGTAGGTGCGGGACCGTCATTGAAGACGTGACCCAAGTGGGAGTCGCCGTAGCGGCTGCGCACTTCGGTACGCGGCCACAACAATTTAAAGTCACGCTTTTCGACGATCAGCGCCATGTCTACCGGCTGGGTGAAGCTGGGCCAACCGGTGCGAGAATCGAACTTGTCCTTGGAAGAGAACAAGGGTTCGCCACTGACGACGTCCACATAGAGACCCGCGCGGTGTTCATCCCAGTAGGCGTTTTTGTAGGGCGGCTCGGTGGCCTCCTTCTGGGTGACGTTGTATTGCAACTCGGTGAGGCGCGCGCGCAATTCCTGCTCGGCGGGTTTGTGATAGACGCCGGTGTTGCCCATGTTGCCCGGGCTGTCGGGCGCATATTGGCGGTAATCCACTTTAAGCTCCTTTCCCCAGGTCTTTTCCAAGTATTGATCGCGGCCTGAGCGATGACGGTAAAAACCGTAACGTAGCGGGCTCTTGGTATGAAAGTCCTGGTGATAGTCTTCCGCCGCATAGAAGGCCTGCGCCGGACGGATATCGGTTACGATATTGGCTGGATAACGGCCACTGGCCTGCAGTGCATCACGAGATTCTTGCGCAGTGCGTTGTTGTTGTTCATTGTGATAGAAGATCGCGGTGCTGTACTGCTGGCCACGGTCGACGAATTGCCCGCCGTCGTCGGTGGGATCGATCATGTGCCAGAAAGCGACCAGCAAGCCTTCATAAGTGATGCGACGAGGATCATAGTGCACCTCCACGCTCTCCAGATGGGCGGTTTCGCCGGCGGAAACTTGCTCATAGCGAGGGTTCTCGATCCGGCCGCCGCTGTAGCCGGAAATTGTCTTGACCACCCCGGGCACCTTGTCGAAGTCGGATTCCACACACCAGAAACAGCCGCCGGCAAAGGTGGCAACGGCGGTAGTCACCGCCGCCTCCTGCGCCGTGGCAGCCTGCCGGCTACCGGGATAAATCAACATCGACAGCAGCGCTGCGGCGGTGAAGCTCAAAGCGAATAAGACTTTTTTATACATGGTCGGGCACCGTTTGTTTGCTGAGTGGCTGATGGCGGAACAACGCCGCGGAGATTGAAAGTCGTTTTCCTGTTGAATTCCTTACTGTAACCGTAAGACCCAGGACCGGGAGGCGAAGTTGCAGCCCCGGGGGAAATGTTATGAAAACGTGATAAGTACGCCCGTCCTGGTGCCCTGCCTCATCCGCGACGCTGGCGGTTAAATGACACCCATATCAAAGTGAAGAGTGCATGGGAGTAGTCTCATCACCTGTTGAAATACAAAGTAATACCATTGATTTCCTCAAGACTGCCAAGCGCGATAAAGAGACCGCCTTAGGCTTTCTTAGAAAAGAGATTGGCCGCAATAGCAAGCCTCGCCTAATCATTATCGATAAGAACGGCGCTAACTTAAGCGGGTATCGACAATCACAATCTGGAGAAGCGCACGCGGGTCTTAGTGAGACAGTGCAAGCACCTCAACAATATCGCTGAGCAGGCTCATCGATTAATCAAACCTATCTCGTGACCCATGTTGGGGTTCAAACACTTTAGATGTGCTCAAGTAACACGGGTCGGGATTATGCTCGCCAGAATTCTCAATTGGCGAAAGCTGAAGAGATGGCAGGCGACGACACGTCGCCTGCCAATGTTTTCTTTACCTTGACCGATTGCGAATCAGATAACGAGCAGACTCCTCCCAGTCAAAGGAAACATTTGCGACAAGAGGATCATTTTTCCTACCGCCCGTTTCGCTAGACTGCGGGACCATTGATCACAAGATTCGTACCGGGTGACTAAGAGATACTCTCCAGCCACTCGTCATCCGAACCATCGTGGATACCTTCAAACAAGAGTGTGCTGAGATAACGCTCACCGGTATCTGGCAACATGACCAACATTACGCTGCCCTGTTCTGCCCGTTCGGCAACCTCCAATCCTGCCGCCAGGGTCGCCCCGGCAGAGATCCCGGTAAAGATGCCTTCGTTCTTAGCAAGTTCCAATGCCGTGTCGCGCGCCAGCATATCCTCTACAGGAACGATTTCGTCAACCACCGCTGGATTTAGGACCGCTGGGATGAAATCGGGCGTCCAACCCTGGATCTTGTGCGGGTGCCATTCCTTGCCCGCTAGCATCGAAGCAGCAGCGGGCTCGGCGGCGACGATTTTGGTATCGGGACGCGCAAGTTTAATCATTTCACCCACACCGGTGAGTGTGCCGCCGGTACCCCAGCCAGTGACCCAGTAGTCGAGGCGCTCACCGGCAAAGTCCTTGAGAATTTCCGGGCCCGTCGTATTACGGTGAAAGGCCGGATTCGCCGGGTTCTCAAACTGGCGTGACAGAAACCAACCATGTTTTTCGGCTAGCTCTTCCGCAAGCTTCACCATCCCGGTACCTCGCTCCGCGGCCGGAGTCAGAATGACTTTGGCACCCAGCGCCCGCATCAACTTACGCCGCTCAACCGAAAAGGTCTCCACCATGGTCGCGACAAACGGATGGCCAAAGACGGCGCAAACCATCGCCAGCGCGATGCCGGTATTTCCAGACGTCGCTTCAATCACGGTCTGCCCGGGCTTGAGAGCACCACTGTCCCGCGCATCCTTGATGATCGCGTAAGCAAGCCGATCCTTTACTGAACCCATAGGATTGAACGCTTCTATCTTGGCATAAATGTCGACGTGTTCTGGTCCGGTTCGATTGAGCTTGACTATCGGCGTATTGCCTATCGTCTCGAGAATACTGTTATAGATCATTAACTCCCCCTTTTTGTAGATGGCAAATGTTCAATGAAGTAAAACACGAGGCACAGGATTGTGCGCGGTCACGGTATCAGGTCGTGTAAAACCTGACCCTCTGTTTGCCCGCCGACTCGGCACAATTCTCTTCGCTTGCAATCCACGCACTCCTCAGCCCCACGACTGGCCTAGCGGCCAAGATAGCGCTGTAGATATTCCTCCCATGACGGCTTCTGGATGGTCATGAGCAGCACCCGGTTCAAGGGTTCGCGCAAGGGGCTGCCATTGGGCAGCGCGATACCGTAGTCCTGACGATCGAAGATGCGCTCCAAGACCTGCAAGCTACCGGAAAAATCCCGCTTGATATAAAAACGCAACAATGGCTCGTCGTAGACCAAGGCCTGAGCGCGACCCTCTTGCAGTTGGCGCAAACCCTCGAGGATGCTTGGCGCTGCCACATAGCCGATATTGCGCTGCTCGAGATAGTTGGCGCTGGTCGAACCCGCAATTGAGACGACCGACACGCTGGGCAGGTCTTCAGGGCCATGCACCACGCTATCCAGCTGGGTCACCGTCAGGGAGGCGGCGATGGCGGCGGTAAAACTGGAAATCAGGATTATCCCTGCAAACATCCAAATCACCGCAATAATACGCCCGGCCAGGGTCATCGGCGCCTTATCCCCGTAACCGACTGTCGTCATGGTGACGGCGGACCACCAAAATCCGGAACCGATGCCTTGCACCGCCCCCCCACCGAATTGGCTATTGCGCTTGCGCTCGAACCACCAAATCAGCGTGCCGATGATCAGTATGGTAAGGGCCAATGCCCCTATCACCTGCAAAAATGCCGGTGACAAGAACGCCTTGATCACCGACAACCATGGATTGCTCGGTTTGGCTGCAACGGCGATGCCCAAGCCGGTATTGTAAAAAGGATGGGTGAAATCCAGACGGGACTCCCGCTCCGGTGTGATCGTGAGCGCACCTATCGCCGCATCTAATTTTCCTTGGGCGGTCTGATCGATGAGTGCAGCGAGATCGAATTCCACGAACTCGTAGGTCAAATTCAGTTCGAGGCTGATTTCCTTCCACAGCTCAACACTGATACCACGCCATGCCCCGGATTCGTCCTTGTAGGCAAAGGGAGGGGCTTCCTTGATGCCGACCGTTAAGGCCGGCGCCGCGGCCCCACCGCTGATATCCACTGGCTGCGCGGCCCAACTGGCGACCAGCAAACCGGATAGGAAAAACAGGCCTGCGGCGAATGCGACTCGACATAGGTAGGCTGCCATATCCAACTCCTCACAACGTTGCGGTGACGAATCCCGTTCTAGAAAGCATCTTCGTTTTCTCATCGAGTGGCCGCCAAGTACGGCCCGCATTCGGAAACAGTAAGCTGGGTATCGCTTCGATCTTGCTCGACCCTTTGGCAGGGTCGATCCAAACCTGACTGCGGCCGACCCGACCTATCTCCATCTATATAGAATATGGACTAATCCCCCGCCCCCGATCACCCACCCCCTATAGTGCCTTTATGCCTGGTCCATAGCCATCCAGTCATTTCGGTAACCTAGGTCGCCCGCTCGAGGAGTTCGAGATGATCCCGCTCAGTTCACGAACGCTTGGCGCGCCGGGTGGCTTTTAAAGAGGAATCAGTTAACGCTCCACCACTCGCAACCGCGCCGCAAAAATATCTTGTGGCGGCGCGTCGCGCAAATCGGGCCAAGCCGGGTAGGCGCCATCAGTACCGCAGGCCAGCCCGATATAGTCACCGATGAAACCCCGGTTATCGTCATTAATCCGCGCCTTCCTGGGATTGGAGGATTGGCGTGTTACGCGAACCTCATCAAGAAATGTCAGAGAGCCCAGACGGGTCGCCGTGGCATAAAGGTGGTAGAGAAGATTGTTGGGATCGTCGCGCCGATCCAGCCAGGCGACATAGACGCTGCCATCATTGGCCGTGCATAACCAGGGAAAGAATTGATCGCCTGGCGTTTCATTATTAACGCGTACCGGCAAATGCCAGGTGTCGCCGCCGGTCGATGAGCGCAGCATCCAGATGTCCGAGTGCTGTTCATCGCCGAAGCCTGTCATAACGAAAGGCTGGGCATCGCCGTCGTCCAACGTATAGCCGCTGAGCTCACGGGCATCGTTAATGCCGGTGAGATAGACACTGGAGCTACCGGGATAGCGAACCGGTGTCACGGCGCCGCCGGCGATGACGAAGCCATGGGAATTGCCGTCTGCGTCGCTGTAGCTTCCCGCGATGTCGCCGTGGCCGTTGATATCCACCGGCTGTACCGCGTCGGCGCCGTCGATATCGATCGGCGACCAGATTTCATTTTGGTAGCTGAAACCTTGAGTCATGCCCGCATCGTTAATGTAGCGGCCGACGATGACGCCGGCATTGTTGATACCTTTGAGGAAGGTATGCTCGGCCTCGGGGTGGTCCAGCTGCACAAAGCGGCCATCGGCCTCGCGGATAAAGCCGTGGGCCTTTTGGTCCTGCCGCACGAACCAGCCGATCACACGGCCGTCGTCGTCGATATCCTGCGCGTGGGTATCGAGCGAGCCGGGGTAATAGACCAGGGTGTAGCTGCCGTCACGCCAGATATAACCGCGACGGACACCTGAAGTTTCGGTAAAGGTACCGACCACAACGCCCTGTTCATTGATGCCGCTGGCCACCGTCGATTCCGCCTCGGGATAGCCGAATACGTCATACGTTTCGGTCCGGCGACGACGGAAGGCCGCGATCTGCTCGGTGCGCCGGTCCTTGAACCATCCCACCACATTGCCCTGGTTATTGATGCGTAACGCGTTGATCGCCTCGGCGCGGGGTAACGTCACCGGCGTATACAACGGCGCCTGATCGGCGAATGTGGCGAAAACCCAACCACGGGTGATTGGTTCGTGCGACACCGAAAATACTGGGTAGCGCGTGTAGCGTAATACGCCGTTCAGGGCTTGCCCGGGCCCCAGCTCCGCCAGCTGCTGCGGCTGGCTCCAACGATTTCGCTCCGGATCGAACTTGACGTAGCTGATCTGGAAGTTGCTTACCGCTGGCGTCAGCGGGGGCAAAAAACTCGACCAGCCCACATAGACCTCACCATCGGGACCAACAGCCGCCTGGGCACCCCAATGGTTTCCATGCGCCAGCACGGTGCTTGTCAGTTCGATCGGCTCTGCCGGGGTATCGTCGAAAAGTGCATCCGGGTTGTCGATGATAACCACGCGAATCTGGCGTTCATAGTCATCCGTGGCGCTGGTGGAGGTATAAACGATATACAGTCGTGTATCGCCATTGTGCTCGCCGGTCGCCATATGCGGCTTATCGAAGCGCCGACCCGTGCCATCGTCGAAAGTGATTACATCGGCTTGATTGGCATTGGCGCCGATCCTCGCCAGCATCGGCAGAATCCCGCTAAAACCGCCTGCGTCGCTGCGGTCATGGAAAAAACCGCTGACATAGCTGACGCCGCGAGCGTCCATGGCAACGGCAGGGTCGCTGAACTCCGCGCGGTCGAAATCATCGGCATTGATCAACAAGCGCTGCCAGCTGGTGCCCCCATCGTTGCTGTAGCTGATGCGGCAGCCCCTGTTGATGAATCTCCCTTCGGGTCGCGAATATTGCCCCAGACTGATCATCGCAGCCACCACGCGGTCCTGATTACCTGGCGCCACCGCAATCGCCGGCTCCGTCTCTTCCTGTGAGCTGTAGGAGAGACGAGTATCCGGCTGCTCGATGTCAATCCGCCACTGTGTGCAGGCCGTTAGGAAAACGAAGAGGGGTAAAACTACAATGGCCAGCCGGTGCTGTAGTGATGGCCTATCCATGGCATCTCTCCACGTGAGCATAGAAAAAGCATAAGAGCTCTAAACACTATACACACCTCACAGTAGGATCAAAGAGGCTTCCATGATCATTGAGAACTCTGGTTATCAACTGGCTACTTGACGGGAAAGTTTACGTCAGCCCCTTACCACATCAAATCATCGGGGATCTTGTGGTCAGCATATGGGTCGTCCTCGTCCTGCTCTGTCTCGGCGGTATGCTGACCCATAATGATGCACCGCTCATCGCGCTGCTTGATCTTCTCCGCCACGGGTGCGGGCACGAACTCGTAGCCCTCACCCAGTCTGGCGATAGCCAGGCGACCGGACGTGAGATGTTTATGTGCCTGCTCTGAAACGTAGATGCGCTTGACCACATTGGCGTCGGTAAAGTTGTAAACAATATCGCCATCACGATCTTCAACACGGTTGCTTTCGACCAGCTGCTTAATCTGGGCGGCGATGGCCTTGCGTTGAGCCGTCTCTTTTCGCTGCTGATTAAGCTGGCGGTCGCGCTCGACCTTTTCGGCCTGGTCCTTTTGGGCCAGCCACTTCACTTCGTCTACCTGAGCGGCCGAGCCTTTTTTGGTCTTCTGCTTTTTATTCTTATACTGGTTTTGTTGGACCTTTTGCGCCTTGTTTTTATCTACCAGCCCACTCTTTTTCAGCTGGTCGAATAAAGAATTTCCCATGGGGCGTGCTCCGGATGCCAGTCACTGATTTACTAGGGCATGGATTTTGAGGCGGACATCACCACCCCGGCGCGCGCTGCACAAGGCAACATCACCTCTACAAGAACAGAAGTTTGCAATGGCGCTCTGAAAATACAACAATTTAGGCTTAATACCGAACAGCGACTTTCTAGCACATATCTAACAATGTCCTGTATTCTCCTTGGCGGCCATTTGATTCGGCATCCACCACGGTTAATGACAGGCGCCGCATCGCAGCATATAGCAACGTATTTCCTAAACAGCGGAAAAGGTCTAGGCCTGCAAGATCGTCAAACCAGCGTGGGCGGTCATAGAGGATACGAGTATCGGGCGATGTTTTGCAGTAATTGCGCTCTTCGGAGCTGATGTTAGGCGCTGGCTTGAGACAACATACCTACAGAGCACCGACGGTCAGCAACGCTTGTGGCAGCGCCCTATCATTCATTCATGTCCCAACCATTTGGCAATGCAAGTCACTCGCTTCGACAAGCCAACCGTGTCCCATGCTAGGAACCCTACCGCTTAGGGTATTCGGCATAATCTCGGCCAGCATGCCATTCTATCGATTAGGCCTGCGCCATCCCTCTCTTTGAGATCATCGGACTTTGCGCAGTAATAATCTAAGGGCTTCGTTTCAGGCCGACCCTGTGCACGAGGCAGTTCTATCAAATCGATGTCTCGCTTTATCTTTTTCTGCATGCCCACGACAAAACGATTAGTCCCCAAATATAATTTATGGCGCAACGTCGTTCACCAATGCGGCAAAGCTAGCCCGGCTCGTAGAAAGTCTATGTCCTTGGCGATCGTGCGTTTGCGCTGCTTGCCGAACCGCCCCAACCGCCCTTCGGTGTGCAGCGCTGCCGGCGCCGTCTCTTCTCCCGCCATCGCCCGATTACTGCGCCATGAGCACGGCATGCGCTCTCTCACCGTCCCGGCGTGAACGGCGTTTGAACATTCCGCCGACTTCCTGTTTGGAATGGATCAAGGACCAGCGGAGAAATTCTGTTGGATATCCGCTTCGCTCAGTGCGCGACCGTAAACTGCGACCAAGTGCATTTCACCTAACCATGGCAGATTCACAAAGGCCAGATTGCCGAGCACCAGCGGGTAAGCCGTGGACCAGTTACCCAGGCTACCCCGTACTGGTTTTCTGCCGGCGAGCACGCCGTCGACGTAGAGTAAAGCAACACCGCTATTGGCCTCGCGAGTCAAAATGACATGGCTCAAATTCGTCGTACCGACGACACTTGAGCCGATCACCCAAGTGCCATCGCCTCTGCTCGCCATCGTGGATTTGACCTTGGCCCGATATGTACCAGAAACCTGCGTCAGGAATGCGTCGTAGGTCTGCGATGAGCTCAACCCGATCGAGAACATTGCGCGCGTACTATCCAGCTGACTTGGTTTGACCCACGCCTCGAGGGTAAATGCATCATTGGACTGGATTGCTTGCACAATCTTTTCAGCGCCTGCCGGTGACCTTATACGCGTGGCCGAGTCTATGGCGATCCCGCCAGGAATCCAACGCACGGCAGACGGATCTGTGATAGCGAGGATTAGCGGCTCACCAAAACCTGAACTGTCGTTGACGACATTGCCATTGCCTTCCTCGAATTCGTACAAGGCAAGCAAACCGTTTGTAATTCGCGACCCACCAGTCGTCGGAGTTATCGAGAATACCGCACTCGCTGCCGCACTCGGCACAAAGCCGCTCTTAAATGCCTTCGCCGTTATAGTCGCACTAACGCTGAGAGTGAAAGGTCCACTATACAAAGACGATAAGCCATCCGGCTCATTACCGTCCAGGGTATAGCGGATCACAGCGTCGGTGGTATCCGTGTTCAAGGTAACAAGCACCGGTCCGGCAAAACTGCCCCCGGCCGGTTGTATGCGCGGCGTCGCAACGCTTGGCGGTGGTGTGATATCGAGGGTGACTACCGCAATATTGGAATCTACCAAGCCATCGTTGGCGACGAAGGTGAAGCTGTCCACGCCACTGGCGCCGCTCATCGCCGTATAGGTAAAGGCACCGCTGTTCATATCCGTAACCGTGACCGCACCCTGGCTAGCGCCGGTTACGATACGGTAAACAAGGCTATCGCCATCAACGTCATTGGCTATCAGATTACCCGTAATGCTTGCACCTGCGACAACGTCAAAGCGACTGTTACCCGCCGTCGGTGCCGTGTTCCCGGTATTTATCGTGACGGAAACGCTGGCGATATTTGAGTCTGCGGCACCGTCATTGGCCTTGAAGCTGAAACTATCAGTGCCGAGAGCGGTGGCATCAGGCGTATAGCGGAAGGCACCCGTAGTCTGGTTAATAATAGTCACGAGACCGTTGCTGGGAGCACCCACAATGCTGAAACTCAGGCCATCACCGTCCGCATCGCTGGCCTGCAGTGTGCCGGTAATGGCGACACCTTGCTGGGTAACGATCGAGGAGGCGATAGCGACCGGCGGGGAGTTGTTTGGAGGTGGCGTTGTCCCGTTCGCGCCGGCAACGAAATTTTGCACAACTTCCGTTTCATTGAGCGCCCGCCCATAGATGGCTGCCAGGTGAATTTCGCCCAACCAAGGCCAGTCCGCAAAGGTGAGATTGGCCAACACCAGGGGATAATTGGGTGACCAGTTGGCCAAGGTGCCGCGAATCGTACGCGAACCGGCCTGAGCACCATCTACATAAATCGTCGCAAGGCCACTGCCCGCACTGCGGGTCATCACCACATGCATCAAGCGATGTGCAGCAGGCACAGCAGAACCAGATACCCAAGTGCCGTCGCCATGGCTGGCCTGGGTGGAGCGAACCTTTCCGCGGAAAGACCCATCACGTTGCAACAGGGTTACATCATAGACTTGTGACACGCCTACACCGACGGTCAACAGCGCACGCAGACTATCGAGCTGTGTGGGTTTGACCCATGCCTCGACGGTGAACGCATTGCTGCTCAATACACCTTGCACAATCTTGTCCGCATTGACGTTGGACTGGAGGCGCGTCGGCTGATTAATGGACAGGCCGCCTGCGACCCAGGTGGTTGCCGTGAGGTCGTTGATAGTCAGATCCAAGGGTGCACTGAAGCTGGAAGTATCACGCACCGTCGCACCACTGCCCTCTTCGAATTCATAGAGAGCCAGTAAGCCGTCCGTGACCCGCTCACCGCCGCTATCAGGAAATAGAGTGAATGCGGCACTCGCCACGGCGCTGGCTGTGTAGCCGCTCTTATAGGCCTTGACCCGTAAGGGGACGCTGGTGGTCAGCTCAAAGGGACCGTTGTACAACTGGGAAGTGGGACTGGGCTCAGTGCCGTCCAAGGTGTAATAGATCATCGCTCCGGACGTGCTGGTACTGAGCGTGACGACTGTTGAGCCGGTAAAGACCCCACCTGGCGGCGCTATGGAAGGCGTCGTCACGCTGGGCATGGGGTCGATGGTGACACTGACGGTGGCGATGTTGGAATCCACCGTGCCGTCGTTGACCCGGAAGGTGAAGCTGTCGGCGCCGGTGGCGTTGGGATTCGGCGTGTAGCGGTAGGCACCGGTGCCGGCATTG
>CALZJG010000108.1 GCA_945787555.1 uncultured Chromatiaceae bacterium
GCCGTTGAGGGAACCCAGACTCTCGATACGCTGGATGGCCTCGTTCATCTGCTGCTCGCGGATGCGATGGGTCAGCATGATGACCGGTACATGCTGTGCTTCGGGCGCTTGTTCCTTTTGGATGATGGCTTCGATACTGATGCCCGACTCGGCCAAGATGCGGGTGACATCAGATAGCACACCGGGACGGTCTTCCGCTGCCATGCGCAAGTAGTACGCCGTCTCCACTTCGCTCATCGGCAGAATGGGAATGTCGGCCAAGGCATCGGGCTGAAAAGCGAGGTGCGGCACGTGATTTTCAGGGTCTGCAGTAAGGGCGCGCACCACGTCCACCAGATCGGCGACCACCGCTGAGGCGGTCGGCTCGGCGCCGGCGCCGGCGCCGTAATAAAGCGTGGGGCCCACGGCGTCGCCCTTGACCAATACCGCGTTCATCACGCCGTCGACGTTGGCGATCAAACGACGATAGGGGATCAGCGTGGGATGCACCCGCAATTCGACGCCCTGCTCGGTATGGCGCGCGAAGCCCAGATGCTTGATGCGATAGCCCAGCTCCTCGGCGTAACTCACATCCTCGGCGGTGATCTTGCTGATGCCTTCGGTGTATACCTTGTCGAACTGCAGCGGAATACCGAAGGCGATCGAGGCCAGTATCGTGAGCTTGTGCGCAGCGTCGATGCCTTCCACGTCGAAGGTGGGATCGGCTTCGGCATAACCGAGTTGTTGCGCCTCGGCCAGCACGTCGGCGAAGTCGCGGCCCTTATCGCGCATTTCGGTAAGGATAAAATTGCCGGTGCCGTTGATGATGCCCGCCAACCACTCGATACGATTGCCCGCCAGACCTTCGCGTAACGCCTTGATGATGGGTATGCCGCCCGCCACTGCTGCTTCGAAGGCCACCATCACCCCTTGTTGTTGCGCTAGCGCGAACAATTCGTTGCCATGATTGGCGATCAGCGCCTTGTTGGCGGTGACCACATGCTTGCCGTTGGCGATGGCCCGGCTCACCAGTTCGCGCGCCGTCGTAGTGCCGCCTATGAGTTCGACGACCACATCCACATCGGGATTGTTCACCACCGCGAACGGATCATCGGTCAGTTGAATACCGGCGGCGTCGCAATTGCGCGGGCGCTTCAAGTCGCGCGCCGCGGCCTGCGTGATGACGATGCCGCGTCCGGCGCGGCGCTGTATTTCCTGCGCATTGCGCTTGAGCACGCTTACCGTGCCGCAACCTACCGTACCCAGCCCCAACAGTCCTACATTTACCGGCCTCAAATCCATACTCCTTCGTTATCCGTTGTTGCCCGCACACTCATGCGGGCTCATAACTCAATTGCCGCCCGCCGTCGCCGCATCGGTCGGCTGACCTCGGTCGCGGCGAAACATGTCGCGCATGCCGCGTATGGCTTGTCGGGTGCGGTGTTCATTCTCGATCAGCGCGAAACGTACATGACCATCGCCATGTTCACCGAAGCCGACGCCCGGCGACACCGCCACCTTGGCTTCCTGCAGCAGCTTCTTGGCAAACTCCAGCGAGCCGAGATGGCGGTAAAACTCCGGTATCGGTGCCCAGACGAACATCGAGCCTTGCGGCCGTGTGACCTGCCAACCGATGGAGTTCAAGCCCTTGCACAACACATCGCGGCGCAGGCGGTACAGATTGCGGATTTCAGCCACGCAATCCTGCGGCCCTTCGAGCGCGGCGATGGCCGCCACTTGGATGGGCGTGAACATGCCGTAGTCCAAGTACGATTTCATACGCGCCAAGGCCGCCACCAGCTTGGGATTGCCGCACATGAAACCGATGCGCCAGCCGGGCATATTGTAGCTCTTCGACACCGTGAAGAACTCCACCGCAACATCCTTGGCGCCCGGCACCTGCAAGATTGAAGGGGCGACATAGCCGTCGAACACGATGTCCGCGTAGGCGATGTCGTGTACCACCCAAATGCCGTGCTCGCGCGCGATGGCGATGACTTTCTCGAAGAAATCCAGCTCAACGCATTGCGTGGTGGGATTGCCGGGAAAGTTCAGCACCAGCATCTTGGGCGTCGGCCAGCAGCCTTTAATGGCCTTCTCCAATTCCTCGAAGAAATCCACCCCGGGGATCAGCGGCACGTGGCGGATGTCGGCGCCGGCGATCACAAAACCGTAGGGATGGATGGGGTAGGACGGGTTGGGCACCAGTGCCACGTCACCCGGCCCCATGGTGGCGAGCGCCAAGTGCGCCAAGCCTTCCTTGGAACCGATGGTGACGATGGCCTCGGTCTCCACGTCCAGATCCACGTCGAAACGCTTTTTGTACCAATTGCATATCGCCCGGCGCAGACGCGGAATGCCCTTGGAGACCGAATAGCGGTGCGTATCGCCGCGCTGGGCCACTTCCACCAGCTTATCGACGATATGCTGCGGCGTGGGCTGGTCAGGGTTGCCCATGCCGAAGTCGATGATGTCCTCCCCGCGCGCACGGGCCTTGGCCTTCAGCTCGCCGACTATGTTGAAAACATAAGGGGGGAGGCGTTTGATTCTGGCAAATTCATCGTTCAAGGCGGCAATCCGGGAAATAGTAATTTAGGGAATGACGGGCAGCAGCCAACATGCGCTCGTCGGCACAACCAAAAGAGAGAAATTACCTTGCGCGCCGAAAGCCTGTCAATCCGAACAGGCACCACCCGCCTTGCAATCGCCGCCGGGAGGGATTAAAAGAGGGGGCAATCGAGCAACCCAACCCCCGATCCCATGCAATTCAACCAGGAAATCAACCCCACCCAGTACACCATCCGCGCCTACGGCCCCGGGGAGATCACCATCACCCTACCCTGGGAAGCCGCCGAACCCGCCCCCGAGGCCGTGGACGCCATCGGCCCCGAGGCCACCCGTATCCGCCAAGAGGTGCTGACCCGCAGCCTCGTCATCACCCCCGAACACCTCGACCGTGACTGGCCGCCCCAAGCCTATGACGACTTGGAAAGCGCGCACTTCGAAGCCGTCGCGGCGCTGGAACCGGAGGTGGTCCTCCTCGGCACCGGCGCACGCCTGCGCTGGCCCGACCCGACCATCATCGCCCCCCTCATGCAAGCCGGCATCGGCTTCGAAGTCATGGACACTGCCGCCGCCTGCCGCACCTACAACATCCTCATGGCCGACGGCCGGCGCGTGGCGGCGGCGCTGATGATGATAGAGTGACCAAGTTGCCAATGGGATAGAGAGCCTGGCTGGAGCTTCCCCTTCCCCAATAGAAAAACGCGGCAGCCGTTCACTCCCAAATCGGGTATTTTTCTGCATCAACCCACCCGTTGCACTAGCGAGTTGAATCCGCGATAGTTAAATTTCAAACGCGCGTCTCAATATCGATGGACTTAAGAGAATAGCAGCCTCAGGGATGATGTGTGCCTGGGGCTGTCTTGCGAGTCAAGGCGGCACGTGCGGGTAGTTTTTCGCTAAACGGAGGTGCCATGGGCCTCGTTATGAATCGCGGTATTACCCGCGTGATGTTCTCCGCGCTCCTGTTGTTGTCGGGGTTCGCAGGCATCGCTTATGAAGTGCTTTATGCACGCCTGCTCGGCAATCTCATCGGGGACCAGTGGCTGGTCAGCGCCTCGGTACTATTGACCTTTCTGCTGGGCATCGGGGCCGGCACCTGGTATGCCCATCGTTGGTGGCCCCATCTCTGGCTCATCGAATTAGGTGTCGGTCTGTATGCCGCGGCCTTCGCCTTGGGGATGGGTCACATTGAAAGCTGGCTCTATGCCAGCGGCGCCCTATTCGGCCAGTCCTTGGCGGGCCAACTCACGCAATGCGTGCTGTTATTGAGCGCCCCCGCTTTTCTAGTGGGCGCCGCCCTCCCGCTCTATGCCGGTTATTTCGCGCGCCTGTGGCCCGGCAGGGCCTTTGCCCGCGCATATGGACTACACAGCCTGGGCGCCGCGCTAACAGTGTTGCTCATGGAGTTTGGTCTGCTTCGATTGCTGGGATTGGAGCACACAGTGTTGTTTACCGCCATGCTCAATAGCATCGTCGGCCTGATATTAATTCTAGCGTTTCCCGGCCTGCGCCGTAATCCACCACTTGCAGAACATTATCACCCTTGCCCCAAACGTAGTCTCTTGGCGCTGGCATTGGTCAGTGTAGCGTCGGCAATATGTCAGCTGTGGCTGCTCTCGGTGGCCGAGTTCGTGATCGGTCCATTTCGTGAGACTTTTGCCCTGCTGCTGGCCATCGTCTTATTCGGCATTGCTTTGGGGGCGGCCATCGTAAGGCGCTGGCAGCTGAGTTTCAGCGTCGTAGTGGCAATCAATCTCTTCGGTTTGATTTGGGCGGTGGGACTATTCGACCAATTCAGCACCTTGTATGCAGTTGTTTATCCCGTATTCCAAGACAGCCATTTGGCTGTGACTACCCTCAAGCTGACGTTCCTATTTCTGTTGGCGGCGCCCATGGTCGTAAGCTTTGGCGCCACGATACCGGCCTTGATTACCGAGGAGCGCCATGTCGCCCGCGAGTCGGGGCAGCTGTTGTTCGTGTCCTCTTTGGCTAATGCCTGCGGTTTCTTGTTGATGATCTTTGTTCTGCATCCTTATCTTGATTTCGGCGTAATGATTTTGGTGGTCTTTGTCTTCAGCGCCTTGGCGCTAATCATCTACCTACGTGCGCGCATACTCCCAGTTCTAGGTGTCAGCGTCGTGGCACTGACTGCCCTCGGCCTGCATCAGGTTCGTTGGGATGAGCGTTTATTATATGTGGGGCATACTGCGTTTACTTCTTCAGAGGAATTGGACGAGAAACGTCAACAATTGAGTGAGGTTGAGGTATTCAAAGGGCAGCGGGAGGTTTTCGCCCTCAGTCACACGCCTGATGGCAACTCGTTCTTCTTCCTTAATGGATATGTGAGTTTTTATCTTAATAGTCCGGCCGAGCAGCTCGTCGGCGCATTTTCCGCCATGTTGGCGCCCCGCACGGATCATGCCCTCCTGTTGGGGACAGGCAGCGGTGCGAGCGCCGGCACCGTGGACCTCTTGTTCGAACACACTGACGCAGTGGAGATCAATCCCTTGGTGATCTCCAACCTACCGCGCATGGCGGAATACAACTTCCGGGTATATGAATCACCCCGAGTGAATTTCATTGAGGATGATGGCATTCACTATATCAAGACCAGCAAGAAGCAATATTCATTAATACTCAATACCGTCACCAGTCCCCACTATTTCAGTTCTGCAAAGCTCTATACCCGCGATTTCCTGGAACTGGCGCGTCAACGCCTGACACCGGATGGCGTGTACCTCACGTGGTTTGATTCGCGTGTGGGTGATCGCGGCGCCGATATTATCTTGCGCACCCTGGGCGAAGTTTTCGCCAATTGCTGGCTGGGTTACGTCAAGGAAAATTACCATCTTGCAGCCTGCTCAGCTGCGCCCCTGCACATTCACCACCCGCGTATAGCGGTGGATCAGCCCGTGCTGCGTGATCATCTGTTGAAACGTTATGGCGTGCTGGCGGAATGGTTGCCGTATGGTGTGCTATCGACGCACGTCTTGTCCTTGTTGAAAGATAAGTCTGTACCGCTGAATACCCTGGATTATCCGGCATTAGAGTTCGAGATAGCCACGCAGAAAAGCAACGGTTATCCGGACTTCAAGAAACGTTTGCTGTCACAGATGAACTTCGACGAAATGCGGAAGGTACTGTCACCCGTGGCGGAATGGGGGCCCTTGCCTTTGGCCCTGCATGCCGAGATTGTGCTTAATAAGCAGAGCAGTTATGCGAAGCGCTGGCAAACGATTCTGTCGGGCGAGTTACCCGGCTTTGCAGCTGATTATCAGACTCTGCGTATGGACTACGCACGTTATTACGCCCAAGCTGCGGATACCGCCTTGGCCTATCAAGTGCTGGGTGAAGAATTGTTCATGAGTCATGACTACGAACCGGCGCTAGAGGCGCTGCAGGAGGCATTGCGTCGAAACCCCGAAAACCCTAGAAGCCATTTCTATCTCGGCGCTTCCTATGAAGCGCTGGGCGCCTTTGATCAAGCCTTGGCGGCCTATCGACGAGAACGCGAATTGTATCCCGAACATGAGTTGGCGCTGGAGGGAATAGCCCGCGTGCATTTGGGACGAGACGAACCCGCTCAGGCATTGGCGGCGCTAGATCAGATTAATGACGCGGCGGAAGGAGACAGCGCGCTATATTTTCGGGCGATATCACTCTTGCGCCTCAACCGACTTGAGGAGGCTCGTGCGTCCGCCCTGCGCATTTCTCTTGACTCGCCACTGTATCAAGAGGCACAACGGCATCTGAATGGTAGTGTGTCCATCAGCCCGGAAGAGCCCGTTCTCGTGGAATACCGGAAGGTCCACGAGGAAGCCGATGGCGGCGCCGACTCCAGCGTCTCCCCCGACGGCAAGTGGATCTCGTTCAGTCACTCCAAGAGCGGCAACCTCGAGGTCTACGCGGTTCACACCGAGACGGGCGAGATCCGGAACCTCACCAACACGCCCGACGACGAGTGGGAAGGCCGCTGGGGTCCAGACGGGAAGCACATCGTATTCACAGGCGTCCGGAACAGGCAGAACGGAGTCTTCATCCGGAATCTGGAGACCGGTGAGGAGACCACGATCATGTCCACCCTGGAGGGCTATGAGGACTACCCGTCGTTCTCTAAGGACGGGCGCATGGTCAGCTTCACCGCGGGCCCGATGGGCTCTCGCGAAGTATACACATGGAATTGGGACACGGGTAAGGTCAGCGTCCTCACACGCGGCCACAAATTCGTCGGCGCGACGAATTTCTCGGCGGACGGCACCAAGGTCGTCTACCATGCCTATTACGGTGGCAGCTATAACTCCGAAAAGGCCGACATCTTCGTCGTCGACGTGAACGGTGGAATCGGCAATAACATCACGCACAACAACGACGTGTGGGTCTACAAACCGCAGTGGTCGCCTGACGGCAAGTGGATCGTCTTCAGCGCGCGCTACGACACTCCTAACTTCAACCTCTGGGTGATGCGGCCGGACGGGAGCCAGCGCACCAAGATCACCGACGTCGCCAACGAGGACCTGCGGTGGGCCGACTGGACCACCGACGGCCGGCTCGCATGGCATGGAATCAAGGCCCAGCATGGCCGTCTTTATGGCATCGACGTTGAGACCGGCGCGAAGCACGAGATGGCGTCCGGGGAGGGATTCGTGCGCAGCCTGGCGCCTTCGCCCGATGGGTCGATGCTCGTATATGAACTGCGCGGCGACATCTTCGTCACCGACGCCGAGCCCGGCTCGACGCCTCTCTTGCTCGCCGAGGGCACCGAGCCGCGCTTCTCCGCGGACGGTAAAACGGTGAGCTACGTGCGGAACCGGCGGAGCCGCCTCGGCGTGGTGCCGGTTACAGGCGGGGAGCCCACGATCATCAAGCAACAGGTGGCCGAGCGGCCCACGAGCACGTCCAACGGCTTGTCACCGGACGGCGCCAAGATGGCGATGATCAACGATGCAAACGAGCTTGTCGTCATTACTCGCGATGGCATGAAGAGGGCGCTCACGAGCGACGGACAGCCGAAGTCCGCCCCGGTATGGTCTCACGACGGCAGGTACATTTTCTATTCGGAGAGTCAGCCGAACCGGGTCGCATACTATATGACCAAAGGCTCTGTGACTGGACAATTGAACCGCGTGAACACTGAGGCGGGCACCCAGTGAGGAAGCTTGGCGTCCTGGTCAGCTGCATCCTGGTAGTGGGGGTCGTGCTTGTCGCCACCTTTACACCACTCGCACCCCCACCCGGTGGCCCGCCGGCATACGCTGAGGCGCCGGGCTTCGTGCTCGAGGACACGTGGGGGGACAAGGTCCGCCTCGCGGACTTCCGCGGGAAGATCGTCGTCCTCCACTTCTGGGCGGAGTGGTGCGCATCCTGCAAGGTCGACCTGAGATACTTCCAGAGCGTCCATGAGACGTACTCGGCCGACGACCTCGTCGTACTTGGACTCGCCTATGCATCCGGTGACCGCGAGAACGTTCGCCGCTTGGTCGACAGTCTCGGCGTTGCGTTCCAGGTCGCTGTGTGCGACGAAGAAACGCGGAACCTATATGAGGTGGCAAGCTTTCCCACTAACTTCGTGATCGACCGGCACGGGAAGATTCGGTATGTGTCGCGCCGACTCATGAACCCGGGTTACTGGGAGCAGGTGATCGGCGAGATGATCGCGGAGAGTGCCGACTGAAGGCTCGAGCTCTATCACAAACATTCCTCCATTGTGACGAAAGGCTGCTCGTGATCTGGCGCTCAGTCGGCCAAGACATAGCAAAAATCCGCAGGCGAGAAATAGTATGCGGTGATCGTTTCATTCCGTTCTGCAAAAGACCTTTATCTTCTCTACCTAAAGGTCCAGTCAATGTGAGAAACTGAGCATGAGAGTAGCAATGAGTACAGCCATGAACCGATTGACAATTTTTCTGACGATTCTCCTGATAACAGCCTGCGCTACCGCTGACGAGGAATCCTGGCCGTTCGTGGCGACGCCGATTGCACAGTTCAATGAGCCCTGGGCAATGACTTTCCTCCCAGATGGGCGCATGCTCGTCACCGAAAAACCTGGCCGTTTGTTCATCGTCACACAGGCTGGTGACAAATCGGCACCCGTCGCCGGTGTGCCGAGAGTTGATTATGGCGGTCAGGGCGGTTTAGGTGATGTGGTACTCCATCCTGATTTCTCGAGCAACAAGATTGTTTATCTCAGTTACGCTGAAGCAGGCCACAGCGGTACGCGGGGCGCCGCCGTTGCCCGCGGCAAACTAACACTGAATAGCGACGGTGGCGGCGAGCTTTCCGACATGAAAGTGATCTGGCGACAGCAGCCAAAGGTCACGGGACGCGGACACTACGGACACCGCATCGCGTTTTCACCGGATGGTTACCTGTTTATTTCTTCCGGCGAACGCGAAAAGTTTGATCCGGCGCAGGACATGCAACAGAATCTCGGCAAGATCATCCGATTGCACGACGACGGCTCGGTACCTAAGGACAATCCCTACGCTGATCGCGGCGGCGTTACCGCACAAATCTGGACGCTAGGGCATCGTAACCCGCTGGGACTCGCTTTCGATGCCAAAGGACGGCTGTGGAACCAGGAAATGGGCCCACGACACGGCGATGAGCTGAATCTCAGCGTCAAAGGCGAAAACTACGGTTACCCTATCGTCTCCAACGGCGATCACTACAGCGGTAAAGAAATCCCCGATCATGATACTCGACCGGAGTTCGAGGCGCCGAAGGCGTACTGGGTGCCGGCGATCTCACCTAGCGGTCTGATGTTCTATTCGGGTGACATGTTCCCTGAGTGGGAAGGCAGCGCATTCCTCGGTGGCCTGTCATCAAAAGCGCTGGTTCGCGTTGAGATCAATGGCGATGACGCCCGCGAAGCGGAGCGATTCGAAACGGGCGAGCGTATACGTGAAGTAGAACAGGGACCGGACGGCGCGATCTGGATAATTGAGGATGAGAAACGTGGCAGTGGCGGCAGGTTATTGAAGCTAACGCCCAAAGTGCTGGCGCCGATCCAAAATAGACCAGCCAAAGGCCGTAGTGCCGATTGAAAACTGACCTGGGACCCACCCTATCCTGATTATTTTTAGAACAGGAGTAACCAAGGGGTGATTACCGTGGTCTTATTATGCAAAGGTGCACGACATGTTTTACCGTGAACATCTGCCTAGGAGTGAGATTCATCGACGGGGGAGTCTGTCGCGCAACACCATCGAGAAGTGGTTAAAGGAGCCGGACGGAGCGGAGCCCAAATATCGGAGGGCGAAGGCCGTCGGCATTCTGACTCAGTTTGAACGCAAGCTGTTATTGGCGCTGCAAGCCGATGCTCACCATCCTAAGGAAGATCGGCGCATCGACTTGAGGCGATGGGGAGCCTTTTACCTCCGGCCTGCGCATTTTGTTTGACCCGCCTTTGTATCAAGAAGCGCAACGGTGACTGAGTAGTTATGTATCCAGCAGTGCGCCACAAACCTCGAGATGAGTGCCGCGCGGTCGTAATGAGTGTTGCACGGCATCTTGCCCGACGGCCATGCGATCATCGCCTGTCCATCCTGAAAACTCATACCCTGAGATGATCTTTCAGCAAAACCTTTCACGTTGGGGAGGGTGATGTACGCGGGCGCACCCGATTCTTGTCTACTGTCGATTTGGCGATATCGATCCGCAACTTGCCAAGTTTCCCGACTATCTTTGGCGAACCTCAGGTTTAAAGTGCCTAAGAAGCTTGTTGCGCGGACTATGTCGGTCCGCTTAGGTGCCTCCTTTAAGCGGAAGTTCAAGCAGTTTATTCGTGATCTCTACGCTTAAGCTAGCAAGGGCATCGCTATGCGCGACCACCAGCGCACCATAACTCCCATTGGTAACGGCTTGGGTGATATGGGACTGCTCGACGGCTAAGGCGAGTCGGCTTGCAGAGTCGATGATCGTCCAGCGCGCTTTGAGTACGACCTGTTTACCGAGACTGCCTTCGAATTGAACGATATCCAGGGTGATACGGTAGTCGATGGGAAAGCTGGCGACGGTCGGATAGACCACCATCCGTCGGGTGCCGAGTAGCGTGGCAAGATTTTCCCCCAGTGTGGTCAGTACACTCTCTTCGAACGAGCCGCCCCAACGATGATAATCTGCGAGTGTGAGTCGCGTCTCGTCGCTGCGGGTGACGATTTGTGAGCGCTGCAAGTAGCGTGGGAATTCGGCGGGTCCCACAATGATGGCCAGCGGCCGCGTTGCGGCGGGCAGCCTGTTCGCGGGTGAGACACCGATAGACTGTAGTGTGTAAAAGCTCACTTTCTGTTTGGTAGTGGCGCAGCCGTCGAGCAAGACTGCGCACACGACCGTGACTATGAATAATTTGGACAGCCGGGTCATGGCGTCTCTCCTCTATCTTTGCCGAAAATCAAGGCTTCGGGATGACGTTCCAAATAGTCGGCGACCAAGCCGATGGCCCGCGCGGCCTCGGCCAATTCGATGAGCAAGCGGTTGAGTTCACGACCGGCCGGCGCATCCGGCCCAATGAGTGATTGCGCCGAACTGAGTGTGGCTTCCGCCTTGCTGAGGGCGTTGTTGAGCGCCGGCGCCGATTCGGTGTTGAGCGTCCGACTCAGCGCCTTGAGTTCTATGAGGGTGTCGTTAAGCAGAGCAATCGTCGCCATCAGCTCGGGGGTGTTCATGAGTTTGTTGGCGCCCGCGAGTGCTTGCTGCAAATCCCGGCCTATCTCCGCTAACGGCAAATGATTCAGCTTGTCGATGATTTCGGCGGCATTGCCGGCGATCTCTTCCAAGGGGGCTGGAATGGTCGGCAACACCGGATAAGGCGCATCGGGCTCGGCGCGCGTAGGCGCGGCGTTTTCATCGAAATCGAGCGCCACGATCAATTGCCCTGTGAGTAAATTCGCCATCTTGAGCTGAGCACCCAAGCCTTTGCTAACCAGGGCATCGATCGCATTGTCAACCTCACTGCTCGCCACAGGTCTGGTGCTATTCTTCCGCCTCACGATGTTGAAGCGCTCCGGTTCGATCTCGATCAGGACCGGAATGCGCACATTCAATTGCTCTGGATCGAATTCGATGCGCACATCGATGACATGACCGATCTGCATACCGTGAAACTCGACGGGAGCGCCCGGTTCAAGTCCGCGCACTGACTCTTCAAAGTAGAGCAGATAGTAGTTTTTCTTTGAATAACGCTTAATTTGTGCCGCTTTGCGGCTTTCGTAGAGTTCAAATACCGTGTTCTCTTTGGCAGGCTCGTCCTGCTCCAGGCTCACGGGCGTCTCGAAGGCAATGCCGCCCAGCACCATGGAGACGAGAGACTCCGTATTCACCTGCACGCCGCTGGCATCTACACTGAGATCCAAGCCGCTGGTGTCCCAGAAACGGGTGCTGGTGTTAATCCTCTTGTGATGAGGCGCGCGGACGAAAATCTGGATGTCGACGAACTCGCCGTCCGCGGACAATTCATAGCCCACCACTTGGCCTACTTCGATCTGACGGTAATAGACCAGCGACCCGGTATCGGTGGAACCCAAGCTGCGCGCACGTAAGACATAGTGCCTACCCTCTTCATCGGCGGTGACGATAGGGGCTTTTTCCAACCCGGTGAAATCAGACACCCGCTTGCCGTCCATGACCGGATCGATGCCGATATAGACCCCGGAAACCAGCGTGCTGAGTCCGGACACTTCGCCGGCCCCGACCCGCGCCCTCACTATCCAAAAGCGCGTCTCTTCGGTGAGATAACGTTCCGCCCCTTTGACCAACTCGGCGCTGACCCGGACCTGGGACAAGTCTTGGCTGAGCGTCACTTCCTTGACCAGGCCTATCTCCACGTCTTTGTAGCGAATCTTGGTCTTGCCGGCTTCGATACCCTCGGCCGTCGAGAAGGTGATGGTGATCAGCGGCCCTTGCTCGGAAAACGCGTTGTAGCCTAGCCAGGCGGCGATCAGGGCGGCGACGAAGGGAACCAGCCACACCAAAGAAAAGCGCGACTTGCTGACGATAACCGCTTCGGCCACTTCATCCAGCGCCGACGTCGTCGTCTCTTCTTTAGAGTTCATCGCGTTGGACCTTGTCCCATATGAGCCGAGGATCGAACGAGCCTGCAGCCAACATGGTGAGCACCACGACGGCGCCGAAATAGACCGCGCCGACTTCGACCTCGACCGTCGCCAATGCACCTAACTGCACCAAGGTCACCAGGATGGTGACGACGTAGATATCCACCATGGACCAACGGCCGACTCGCTCAGTGATCCGGTAGAGCTTGGTTCTATCCAAGGGACGCCAGGTAGACTGACGTTGTATGCTGATCAGCAATAAGGCGATGATCAACAACTTCATCACCGGCACAAATATACTGGCGAAGAATATCAGCAAAGCCAGCGGCCATTGGCCTGACTGAGTCAGAAATATCACACCACTCATGATCGTATCCGCCTGCACGTCGCCGAGCGTAGTGACTGACATGATGGGAAACACATTGGCGGGTATATAGAGGATGGCGGCGGCGATCAGCAAGGCCCATGTCCGGCTGATACTGTGCATTTTGCGGCTATGCAGCGAGGCGCCACAGCGTGGGCATAGCGCCGTACTATCTCCCTCCGCGGCGGCACCGCGACACACCAGGGCACAGGCATGGCAACTGACCAATTCGCGCGCTTGCGCGGTGTGCTGAGCGAAATTCATGATCGACACTCCAATTCGTCCCACACTTTCTTGGGGTCCAAGGTCGCTGCCGCCCACGCCAACACCATGATCAACGCGCCGAAGGACCACACGGCGATCCCCGGCACGATCTCCGCCATGGCGCTGAGTTTAACCACGGACACCAAAATGCCCAGCATGAACACCTCCATCATGCTCCAGGGCTCCAAGCTGCGCACCCAGCGGAACACCTGCGCCAGCAACGGGCCGGAACGCTTCAGGCGCAACGGCAGCAAGACGTACAGCAAACCGAGGACTTGGAGGCCCGGAGCCAAAATGCTGGTGAGAAAAACCAGCGCCGAGAGGGCCAGCATATCCTGGTCATAGAGCTCGATAACGCCAGTGATCAGAGTGGTGTGGGTGATCTGCCCTTCCAGGCGTATGGCCAAAAAGGGAAAGGTGTTGGCGACGACGTAAAGTATCAACGCCGCCAGTGACAAGGCGAAGGTTTTTTCCAGGCTCTTGGCTTTGTTGCGATAGAGCACGGAACCGCAACGGTGACACTTGGCCTCATCCCCCTCCGACAAAGGCCGGTAACGGTGGAGAAGATCACAATCATGGCAAGCTATCAGTTGAGCGCTCTTCAAGACGGGCTTCCGCTTGTGTGGCGTCGTCACGACATGTGATCCGGCGGATAGCGACTCCGCGGAGGACACCGTCAGATCGATTTGGCGCCAGGATCTCCCGCCAACTATTCCACCCTCTCCCCCGGGCAGCAGCACATCGAGTCGTGGAGCGGGTGAAACCTTTCGTAGTACATCAGCCTTCCACCTCGAGAGCAAATCCAACAGCGACGCAAAGCACAAGCTCGGGACGCGCCTCATCCCGTCACCGCAATCCATCACATTGCGGTTTGGGCGCAGTACTCTGCCTCTATTTCATCGATCTCAATTCTGTTGATCCCCGCCTTCGAGCATGGAGATAACCTTCTCCGCGCCATCAATCAAAGCAAGGGCGCTAGCGTTAGGAATCCGCCTGCCCTGCATATTTCCGACGATATCCATGAACTTGTCCAGCTTTTCGGCGGCTCTCTGATCGTTGCGGGTCTTACCGTCCGTAAGGAGTCCCCTGGCGCCATCCAGCTTAGCGATGAGACGGCCCTTGGCTCGATCGCCGAGAGCGAGGGCGCTCACCCGTTCTTTAAGGTGGTCCAGGATGTCGACCATGATGGTGGACCGCATGCGGTCAGCGAGCAATGCATGGAAGGCAGCCGTGGGATGTTCTTTGTCCCAAAAAACATAGGCATCGGGGTCTGCACAGACTGTTTCACCGGGGCCTGGGTCGACGAAACCGCTATAGCACGCATCTGTGGCATTGGAAAAACCAAACGCGGCGGGTTCGGCTACTACGTCGGTCAACAATGAGAAGGTGTTGAAGGGGATGATGTTGACGCCCTCCCACTTCGCCTTCCATTCGGCCAACTTGGCATTAAATGCCAAGTTATACTGCGCGGATAAGAAAGTCGCCAAGCCCGAGAACGCGTCCCCATTCGCGGTGATACCGGGGACCTTCCCGAGGTTGGGCCCGTTGGGGACTACAACATGCTTGGCCCCAGCGTCCACGAAAGCCTGGATGGCATCTTCGATCCCCGTTAACACCACGTTGATCGCTGTCGCCGCGTCCCCTCGGCCTCCGCAAGAATTCACGGCCTCGATTCCGCATAGTGCCACCATGACCGTCAAGTCGGCAAGGTCATTCGCGCCGGCGAAGGCCACGTACAGCGCATCGGGATTATTTATATTTCGCGCTGCGAAGGTTTCCCGTTGGCCGTTCAACGTCCACGGATAGGCATCCTCACCGAAACCGCCGCCCTGACCGAGATAACTTACAGGAAAGGGCTTAGTGGAATCCAATTCGACGATGTTGTAGTCGGTCCTGGCCCCGCCGTCGGCGAAATTGTTACCGCCGTCTTCCGACCGACTCAAGGTGATCCCCATACTCTCAGCCAGCCTGCCCGCGTAGACCTCGCCATTGGCGAAACGCCCCTGCCAATAGTGATCGGCGGCCGGGATACCCGATCCAGTTAGAATCTCCGTTGCATAGAACAGATTTCCTTGGTCCGACAGGCTGTCGCCAACTACATACATGTCATCGAAACCGTCACCTGAGGCTCCGAGGGGGATCGCCATTGCCAGTGCCAATAAAGTTGTTCTAAATGATTCATTCTGCTCCGCATGCGGGTGTTCCTCCGTGATGTGCTTATAGACTGTGTGAAAATAAATCCAGCGCCAGTATACGGCTGACCGGCTAACTTGCAAGGATAACCATACTCTAGCGCAGCGCTGTCAAGCGCAAGCGGGGGCAACTCATCGACATCATCATTAACCGATCATTGCCCCAGTGCGTCTGTCAGATTATTCCCCTTCATCATTAGGGGCTGCTATTAAACCTGCACCTCGATAAAGGTATGGAGTGTCCTTAATCAATAGAGATGCCTTGTACTGCAGTGCAGGGATGCATCACCCTTTTCCAGTCACGAAAGTGACTGGAAGATGAAGATAAGAAGTAAGAAGCGTGTCGTGTCTTGCAATCACACATTGAGCGAGCCACTCTGAACAATGACGCAATCAGAAACAATTCGTCTTTCCCATCAAGAAAAGTCTGCGTGAAAAAAATAATTCTCGGCCTCCGGCCACTGTGTCGACGCCGCCTTCTCCACGGTTAGTCGCAACGGGTTTGAATACCGTGATGGTGACGTGTGGAAGCAACCTGTTGGCCGGCGAAACCTATTCCTGCATGATCGAAGCATGGTCTAACCACGATCTCATCGCACCCTAGGACGCCCTCAGGCCTGGCGGGCCGGATGGCTGAACTGCGCAAAGAATCAGACTGCGACGACCCACCGCCTCATGGCATCATAGGTGTAACAGGCTCACACCATACCCTGCTCGCGTGCTAGCATCCTAGTTGGCCAAGCGGTTGAATTCGCCCAAGAAGCAAAAAATGATGTTTCAGCGTAGCCAGACAAATAACAGGCATCACGATGACCAGGGGGCCGCCTTTATCTGGATGTGGTCAGTGTTCTGCCTATTCCATGTCGCACGGCGCCTTTATGAATCGAACGCGACTGATCCCGGAGTCCTATACGTTCTGGCGACTCTTTCTAGCTTGATCTGCGTACTGAATCCCCGCCTGATACAGGTCTTCGTTCTTTCCGTCTTTCTCGGGGTATGCGCCACGTTACAGACTATGCCTATAAATTCGAATCATACGTTCATGCGCATCTTCCTGATGACTGGAATGCTGCTCTCATTCCTGCATGTGTTCATCCAACAAAGACATGTCTTGCATATCACCCCGGGCGATTTCTATGCGTCCTTTGCCCCTTTTGGCAAGGCGATGTTGGCCATTATGTATTTTTATGGCGTATTCCATAAATTAAATACCGATTTTCTAAATCCTGACACGAGCTGCGCCATCACGTTATGGGAGTTATACCCACTTCCTTTTGGACTGACGGATGCCTGGTGGGCACATTACCTCGCCATATACAGTGCGTTAATCATCGAGACGGCGATCATCGTCATGCTGTTCATCCCGCGACTGAAATATCTCGGGCTGCTGCTCGGCTTGGGGTTTCATTTCCTACTCGGAATTAACGGGTATCGCTTTTTTGTGGCATTTTCCAGCATGACGTTTTCGCTCCACTTCCTGTTTTTGTCGGCGGATTTCGTCTCAAAGGTCCAGAATGGAAAAATTGGCCTTCATATACTGAAGAAGCGGTGGATATACCCCTCTCTGGTTCTGGGGTTGCTAGCGATATATGGCAGCATTCGCGCGCTCGATCTGATGAGCTTCTATTACGCTACGCTGACCTTTTTTATTCTAGTGTCTGTCAGCATCATCGTAGCTGTTGCCATCTATGGACGAAGCGACACTGTGCGGCCGGAATATACCTGGCGGGGGCTGCTCACACCTCACCCGGCGCTTCATCTTCTGTCGGTATTGTTCTTTATCAACTGCGCTATGCCCTTTATCGGGCTGAAGACGCAGCAAAACTTGAACATGTTCAGCAATCTCTATACCGAGCGTGGTCAAACCAATCACATCATACTCACAACACCGCCTTACCTTTTTGATTTTCAGAACGATATCGTGCGCATCCTGCATAGCAATGCGGAAGGGTTTTTGTATGTGCGCGATCAAGGTTTATTGATTCCCTATTTCGAGTTTCGGAGAATATTGAACCAAATTAGTGAGGAAAATAGAAAATTGCTAGTACTGACGTATGAGAGAAACGGTAAGATCGAGGCGATTTCACCAGGTGGAAACACGGAACCGGACGTGTTCAAGCCAATATCGCCGTGGCTAAAAGACTGGTTTCACTTCAGATTTGTCGCGACGCAACGGCCGCAGATATGCAACGGCCATCGACTACCGGAAGGCAGGGATGCCATCCAAAAAGGCGATTAGGCGAGCACGCGTGGAAGACGAGGTACAGCACGCTTTGAAGCAAACAGAAGACAATCACTCGTCCTCACACAGCGAACAGAAGTCGCTCTCGAATGTCATTCTTTACGATGGAGTCTGCAACCTCTGTTGGTTTTGGGTGCAATTCATTCTGAAGCATGACAAAAAGCGGCTGTTTCACTTTGTGCCGTTACAATCACAAACAGCAGTAGACATCATGCGTGAGTACCAGCTCAATCCTGCTGAATTGACCACCGTTGTTCTCATCGACGAAAAAGACGCTTTCGTTAAATCCTCGGCTATTCTACGGGCATTGAGAAAGTTGCCCATGCCGTGGCCGCTGCTATACGGATTCAATGTCGTGCCGCGCTTTGTGAGGGATAGGCTGTACAGTTTTATCGGGAGGAATCGTTACCGGTGGTTCGGGCGTGGCGATGCCTGCTATCTTCCTGATAAGGACGATCAGGACCAATTTCTGTAACCGCGGGTCCTATACACTTTCCTCGGAAAGGCACCCACCTACTCAGCATCGCACTGCCTCGCTCAGCGCCCATCGCTCTCCCCATATAGAAAACAATTCACCTTGTGCGTCGTCGTCAGATGCATGTCACGCGGATAGCGCACGCGGCAGGCATCCATGACATGCGGGCAACGGGGATTAAAGTGGCAGCCCTCGGGCGGATTGATGGGTGATGGGAGATCGCCTTCGAGGCGTATGACTTCACGCTCGGTGGCCTCATCCACGCTGGGGACGGCGGAGAGCAAGGCCTGGGTGTAAGGGTGCTTGGGGTTTTTCAACACATCCTCAACCGTACCCTCTTCAACGATGCGGCCGAGATACATCACCGCCACGGTGTGGGCCAGGTATTCGACCACCGACATATTGTGAGTAATGAATAAAAAGCTCAACCCCAATTCGTCTTGCAGCCCTTTCAATAGATTCAGTATCTGCGCTTGCACGGATACGTCCAAGGCGCTGGTGGGCTCATCGCAGACGATGACCTTGGGTTCCACCGCCAACGCGCGCGCGACGCAGATGCGTTGGCGTTGGCCGCCGGAGAATTCATGCGGATAACGCGTCCTGGCCTCGGGTGACAAGCCGACTTGGGTGAGTAAAGCCTCGATGCGCCGCTGTCTTTCTCCCCCCGTGCCGCCGATGTTCTGCGCCAACATGCCCTCTTCGATGATGTCGCCCACCAGCATACGCGGGTTCATGGACGAGTACGGGTCTTGAAAGATGATTTGCAAGTCGCGTCGATAGGGACGTAGCGCGGCACCGCTCAATTCGGTCAGTTCGACTGTGCCGTAGCGCACGCTACCGGCGGTGGGGCGTAGCAGTTGCAGGATGGCCTTGCCGGCGGTGGTCTTGCCACAACCCGATTCGCCCACCAAGGCGACGGTGCGACCGCGTTGCAACTCCATGGAGACACCGTCCACCGCACGCACATGATCGGCGACACGGCGAAACAGACCTTTGTGTATCGGGAAATGTACTTTCAAACTATCCACCTGCACCAACGCGCGCCCGCCTTCCACGGTCGTGGTGGCGGCGGCCGCGGCGGCGGCGATTTCACGCGCCTTGTGGGGCGGTTTATCCACCTTAGGATCAGCAAGGTGACAGCGCGCACCATGCTCAGGCGTGGTCTCAATCCAGCGCGGCGCGGTGTCACGGCAGAGCTGCCAAGCGTAATCGCAACGCTCGGCGAAGCGACAGGCGCGAAACGTCTGCGCCAATGACGGGACCGAGCCTTCGATGACTGCCAAACGTTGTCCGCGCTTGGCCTGCCCCGGCAAGGAAGCAAACAATTTACGCGTGTAGGGGTGCAAGGGATCGGCGAAGAAGGCCTCGCGCGGGGCTTGTTCGACGATGTGCCCGGCGTACATCACCGCGACATGATCGGCCATGCGCGCCACCACGCCGAGATCGTGAGTGATGAGCAGAATGGCCATGCCTTTGTCGGCCTGCAGTTGCTTGAGCAAGTCGAGGATCTGCGCTTGGATGGTGACATCCAGCGCCGTGGTGGGCTCGTCGGCGATGAGTAATTCCGGCTCGCCGGCCAACGCGATGGCGATCATCACACGCTGTTTCATGCCGCCTGAGAGCTGATGCGGGTAATCGTCGTAACGGCGCGCGCGATCAGGTATGCCGACCGCATCCAGCAATTCCAATACGCCCTGCTTAACCGCCGCGCCGCGCAGGCCCTGGTGCATGCGCACCGACTCGCCGATCTGTTCGCCGACGGTCAGCACCGGGTTGAGCGAACTCATGGGCTCTTGAAAGATCATGGCGATGCGACGGCCGCGCACGGCACGCATGGCCAATTCCGGCAACGACAATAAATCCTGCCCGTCCAGCATCACCTCGCCCGAGACATTGCCACTGGCCTGCGGCGGCAGTAGTTGCAGTATGGACAGGGCCGTCATCGACTTGCCGCATCCCGATTCGCCCAACAACGCGAAGGTCTCGCCGCGGCGCACGTCGAAGCTCACGCCATCAACCGCGCGGATCGGTCCCTTGCCGCTGGGAAACCAGGTCTTCAGGTCGTGCACTGACAGCAAAATATCGTTCATCGTCGCTTATTGCTTTCTCAGTCTCGGATCGAAGGCGTCGCGCACCGCGTCGGAAAACAGGTTAGCCGCCAATACCAAGGTGAACATGAACAAGAAGGCCGCCGCCAGCGCCCACCATACGATGGGTTCACGCGCCATTTCCAAACGCGCGCCATTGATCATGTTGCCCCAGCTTTCCATAGTGGGGTCCACCCCCACGCCGATGTAGGACAACACGGCCTCGGCCAACACCAGGCCGCTGAAATCCAGCACCACGGTGATGAGCACGATGTGCATGACATTGGGAAGGATATGGCGACCAATGACTGTGAAGGGCCGCACGCCGAAGGCACTGGCGGCTTGGATGTAATCCACTTCGCGCAATTTCAAGGCCTCGCCGCGCAGCAAGCGGCACAGGCCGGTCCAGCTGGTGATGCCGAGGATGATGCACAGAAACAACAGGCGCATGTCGGCGCGATGCGCCACGGTGTCGAACATTTCGGGATGCGTTTCCATGTACACATACAGCGTGAGCACGGCGGCGGCGATGAGCAACACGCCGGGGATGGAGTTGAGCGTGGTGTAAATGTACTGGATCACATCGTCTATCCAGCCGCCGAAATAACCTGCCATGATGCCCAGCAGCACCGCGAAGGGCAGCATCACCAAAGTAGTGAGGGTGCCGATCACCAAACCGGTGCGCACGCTCTTGAGCGCTTGATAAAGCACGTCCTCGCCCACTTTGTCGGTGCCAAGTAGGTGATACTTCGGCCCCAATTCAGCGATCCAGAAGGCCAACACGAACAGCACGGCGACGGTGAGCAACATGACCTGCCAGGGCAGTTCGGTGTGGCCGCTCAGGATACGGCGCAGCATTTCGCCGACGCCAACACCGGCGCGCTGACGCCGCGCGAGGAGGATGGCGATCAGCAGCAGCAACAGCAGCGTCGCTAGCAACCCCTTGATAACAGCTATAGTGGTGTTGCTGAGGATATCGAGCAGCCAGTCTCGCTCCGGATCGCCTAAATGCGCACCACCATATTGCAGGCGGGGATAGTCGCGCCGCACCTCTCGCCCCGGACCTTCTAGGGTTTCCTTGCTGTAGAGATGGGTGGCGAAGGGCGCCGAGTAACTCTTTTCCGTGGTCTCGCGCAAGGGCGTGAGCGCGATATCGAGCACGCTCAATACCTCGGCGGAGTAATGCACCTTGCCGTTGCCACCGCTGCCTTCCACCGCCTTGCGGAAATGCACCGAATCCAACAAACCCACCGCCACATAGACCAACAACACCACCAGCGAGGCCATGCCCAATCGGCTGCGCGCCACCTGGCGCCAGGGCGCGCGCAAATGCTCCCTGCGCACGGCATAGAACGTATATGCGCCGATCACCGCCACCAGCAGGAAGATCAGCCCATCGGTCCACATCACTACGGGTTTGAAGTCCATCACCTCACCCCAGCCGGATGCGTGGATCGACCACGGTGTAGGAAATATCAGTGAGCACCAGACCGATGATGTACAGCACCGAACCGAGGAACACCATGGCGCGCACGATGGCAAAATCCTGATTGTTGATGGCGTCAATGGTGTAGCTGCCCAAGCCGGGGATGGAGAAGAACGACTCCATCACCAGGCTGCCCATGAACAGCAGCGGCAACACCACCACGGCGCCGGTGAGGATAGGGATGAGGCCGTTCTTGAGCACATGCCTGAACAACACGACTTGCTCGCTGAGACCCTTGGCACGCGCGGTACGCACATAGTCCTTGCCCATTTCCTCCAGAAACACGGTGCGATACCAGCGTATGCCGCTGCCCACACCGCTGATGATGCCGATCAGTACCGGCAGGATTACAAACTTAACTGCGTCCGCGCCAACGTCGTAGCCTGAGATGGGCACCAGGTGCAAGGCCTTGGAAATCAAATATTGTCCGCCGATAATGTAGAACAGACTGGAGATGGACATCATTACCACGCATAGCACCACCCCCCACACGTCGATGTAGGTGGCGCGGAAGAACGCCACCAGCAGCGCGAACGTGATATTGGTGAGCAGACCGATGATGAAGACCGGAATGGCGATAGCCAGACTGGGCAACATGCGCTGTTGGATATCGTAGCCGATGTCGCGGCCGCTGTCGGATTGGCCGAACTCGAAAGCGAACAGCGCCACGGATTTCTCGAAGAAGATGGTATCGGTGAATTGTCGGGCGCCTTCGGCCTCGCCGTTGTAGAGCAAGGCTTTATCGTAACCGCGCTCGCGCTTCCAGTTCTCGATCGCCTCAGGGGTAACATGTTTCATGCCCAGCTGCATGCGTGCCATGTTGTCGGGGCTGTTGACGACGAAAAACAATGCGAACGTGAGCAGATTCACCCCGATAAGGATGGGTATGGCGTAAAGCACCCGGCGTGTGATGTAGGCGAACATGCGATCTTGTCAGTGCTTCTTTTCTTTAACGGATGAACGTAGGCGGCGCCGATACACCGCCACGGCAGGCAAGGTGCCAACGACGAGCAGGCCGGCCGCGATGCCCACTGGCCACAACACCGGCTGATTCCAAGCCAATTGCTGTTCTACGCGCAGGTCGGGATCGATGCGCAAATACTTCAAAGTATTGTTGGCCATGAGATTACGTTTCGCATTCTGATACCAAGCATGGTACAGAGCGTAACCCTTGGGGTGGAAGCCCCAGATCCACGGCGCGTCGCGGCGCGCGAGGTCTATCATCTGGTCGATGATGGCCTGGCGCTCGGGACCATTGGCCATGTTCTTCATGCGCTCGAACAGCCGGTCGAATTGCGGATTTTGGTAATTGGCGGCGTTCTCGCCGTGCTGCTTGGCCTTGCTGTTGGGGCCGTAGAGCAAGAACAGGAAATTTTCCGGGTCGGGATAATCGGCGTTCCACCCCCAGATGAAGATTTGCGCATTGCCCTTCTGCATCTTCTCCTGGAAGCGGTTGTAATCGGTGTTGCGGATCACCAGTTGCACGTTGATTTTCTGCAATTGCTTGCGGTACCAGTCCAAGCGCGCCTTATCATCGGGACCGCTGGCGGTGATATCCAGATTGAGCGTCAGCGGTGCGCCCGACTCGGCATCGAGACCGTCGGGATAACCGGCTTCGACCAGCAAGCGCTGGGCTTCTGCGATCGGCTTGCGGCGCGGCGCATCGCCCACCCAGCGATACACATAAGGATTCACACCCGCTTCACCGTCCACGTAGCCGAAAATCCCTGGCGGGATGGGCCCTTGTGCGGCAATGCCGCGGCCATTAGCGAAAATG
The DNA here is from genome assembly GCA_945787555.1 of uncultured Chromatiaceae bacterium. Taxonomy (GTDB): domain Bacteria; phylum Pseudomonadota; class Gammaproteobacteria; order DRLM01; family DRLM01; genus CALZJG01. Next base: position 23,481 of record CALZJG010000108.1, read on the forward strand.
GAAATGTATTCCTCTTGATCAATGGCGATGGACACCGCCTGGCGCAATTTGCGCGCGCGCTCCTCGAACCCGCCCACCACGGGATCGAGCATGTTGAAGCCCATGTAATAGGTGGACGAGGCAACCGCCGTTTGCAGGCGTATGCCTTTGGCCGCCATGTCCTCGGTGAGCACCGCCTCGCCCTGGGTGCCGACGCGGATGGCCTGATCGAAACTGTCGGAGCTGATGCCGGAGGCGTCGTAATAGCCTTGCAGGAACTTATTCCAGTAAGGAATGCTTTCCTTCTCCATGCTGTACACCGCTTTGCCGATAAAGGGCAAGGGCATGCCGGCATCGGCCAACAATCCTCGTGCCGCATCGCCCTCCTCGCCCTCCTTGGGATAGCTCGCGCCGTGATAATTGGGATTGCGCTCCAGCACCATCTGCCGATTGGGATTGTTCACGGTGAGCATGTAGGCGCCGGTGCCAATGGGATACCAATCGAGAGTGATGTTCTTATCCTTCAAGCCAGCCTGGGCGTAGAAGCGATCGGCCTCGGGTGGCATGGGTGCAAAGAAGGGCATGGACAGCCAATAGACGAATTGTGGATACACGCCCTGGATCTTGATGCGATAGGTATAGCGATCTTCCACTTCCACGCCTTCCAACTCGAAGCGCGTGAGATCGAGGAAACCCACACCGCCGTTCGCGGTGATTTCACCCTGCGCCTGCTGCAAGCGCTCCTGCAATACCTTGAGGCCGACAATGTACTCGCTCATCAGCCCGACGATGGGAGAATGAATTTGTGGATGGGCAAGCCGTTTGATCTGGTGCACATAATCGGCGGCGGTCAGCTCGCGGGTGCCGGTCTCGGAGAAATCCGCGAGTGTATTGATGCGTTCGATATCAGCCGCGGACAATTGCTGATAGCGCAGCTCTCCCGCCTCGTTCAGCGCCAAGGCCGGATGAGGCTGATAGCGGATACCCGGTTGAATGGTGATCTCGTAGACCGTATGGTCCACCTGTTCGGGTGAGGCATCGTCCGCCAGACGGTGGCCTTCGGCATCAAACAACATCGCCCGTGGCAGTTCACGCGCGGCGAGCGTGGTCAGCTCATAGGGCCGTTTCAGATAATGATATTGCAGCGGCGGCTCATAGATCTGGCCAATGAAGTCGTACTCGTTGGAGCTGTAGGCGCGCGCCGGATCGAGGTGCTTGGGTCGTTCGGAAAAGGAGGAATACAGCACATTGGCGCGCACTTCGGCGGCGGGATAGGGGCTGTTCCAAGGCGTGCCGTCGCAGGCTGAGAGCAACATTACCGCGAGCACCACGCACCACCCGGTGCCTAGCCGCACCCACTCACCGCCACGCTGCCTGAAACGACCTATCATCTTATCTCGGTGGTCCTTCGCCTGCCGCAACCCTTCACGACGCGGGCCATTTCCGGTACTGTACGGCACGTACACACTCGTCCCCGCCACGGGCGGGAGGCCGGCCCATTCATCCGGCCATCGTACACTGTTTGCTTACAAAGGATAACTGCCATGGGATTCATGACCGGCAAACGCGCCCTCATCGTCGGCGTTGCCAGTAATCGCTCCATCGCCTGGGGCATCGCGCAAGCCATGCATCGCCAGGGAGCTGAACTGGCCTTCACCTATCAGAATGAAAAACTCCAAGCGCGCGTGGAAAAGTACGCCGCGGAACTGGGCTCGACCATCACCCTGCCCTGTGACGTCGCCAGCGACCAGCAAATCGACGACGTGTTCGCGCGCCTTAAAGATCACTGGGACGGCCTCGACACCATCGTACACTCGGTGGCCTACGCGCCGCGCGAAATGCTCGAAGGCGATTATCTCGAGGCCCTGACGCGCGAAGGCTTCGCCATCTCTCACGACATCAGCTCCTATAGCTTCGCGGCGCTGGCCAAGGCCGGGCGCGCCATGCTGAGCGGCCGCAACGGTGCGCTGCTCACCTTGAGCTATCTCGGCGCCGAACGCGCCGTACCCAATTACAACGTCATGGGCTTGGCCAAGGCCAGCCTCGAAGCCAATGTGCGCTACATGGCGCAAGCTCTGGGGCCCGAGGGTATCCGCGTCAATGCCATTTCCGCCGGGCCGATCAAGACGCTGGCCGCCGCCGGCATCAGCGATTTCCGCAAAATGCTCGACCATGTCGCCCAGCAATCGCCGCTGCGCCGCAATGTCACCATCGAGGAAGTCGGCAACGCCGGCGCCTTCTTGTGCTCCGA